>NZ_JAJVCQ010000005.1:0-218452 GCF_021395235.1 Polynucleobacter sp. IMCC30063
TCAGCCAAAAGTGGAGTATGCCCATCAGAGATTGGAAGGGTGCATTAAATCAGTTTAGTATTAAGTATGAGGAGAGAATCCCTCTGTAGTAAACGAACCCCGTTTACACAAAATATGGGACACCCTCAGTTTTGGCAATAAGTCCTGCACTTCCTGGTTAAACTTTTCATCTCTTTGAAAGTGATCTTGATTATTATCACCCTCATACTCTTTCATCATCATGTCCCACTCAGCTCTGACAGGCTCAATATTGATCTTATTCATATAATCATGATCAGTTGTATAAAAACGAGGACTGATCATTGAGCTAGAGACTGCCTTACGGGCAGCATCCTCTGCCGATTGAATCTCTTTAATAGTGACAGAGGCTGACATAGCTATATCTCCCTAATCAAATGTTATTTGTATGGATATATCCTAATTACCAGCCTCAAACAAGGTTTGACTTAGATCAAAGAATCTTGAGGTAATTTTTCTGAAATTTACCAATTAGGTAAAAGTACTAACTCAATCTGGAGAGAAATCCCATGGATTCATTAGATGCTTTAATGTCATCCGATTGGAAATTCAGGCCTTTGGCCTGGCCAGCACGATTCGAGCGTGCGACCTGGGCCTTAGATGAGATTATTCCAAGAGCCCAAAGTCTCTTATTGGCCGATAGCATCTGCACAAGCGTTACTTAATGTAACGCTCAAAAAAATACCAACCCTAGAGTTGGTATTGTGATTCTTGGTGGGCCCACCAGGACTTGAACCTGGGACCAAAGGATTCCGGTTTGTGTAGCTTTCACTACTCCCTGGACTTTATATTAGGCCTATTTTAGGCGCAATGAACGCTTCAAAAACCTGGCTAGCGATTCTTCAAAAGTCCCACTAAAGCAGTCGGAATCAGTCACCTGAACTTCCCGAGGATAAAAATGTGAAGCGCCTTGAATTTCGCAGGAAACATAATTTATTCCAACTTTTTTAAAGTAGTCTTCAAAAATGGGTCCTTGACTCAAAACATAATCTAAATCTTTAGACCCCCAAGAAACATAAACCGGTGGCTCATCGGCATTTCCGAGAATGCTTCTATTCATATCCATGGAATCCATATACCCCGATAAAGAAAATACAGCAGCTACCTTTTCTTTTTCAGGAAAAGCAGCATGTAAAGCTATACGGCCGCCAGCTGACCAACCACCAATTGCAATCTTAGTTTTATCGATATTAAAAAATTCAGCATTTTTTTTAACCCACTGAATTGCAGATACGCCATCATCAATAGCTCCCTCTATTCCTCTCCACAGGGTCAAATTATCTGCAGGGGGTAAATTCATAATTTTCCTTACCTCATCTACCCTGGAGCGGGGAACTGCTGCGGGACTGGAGATTGCAATGGTCTCCCCGGGATCAGGATCCTCTTGAATTAACCGATAGTCAATCGAGAAACAAACGTAGCCTCGCTTTGCAAACTCTAGACAGTATTCGGATATAGCAGTATTGGTAGATCCATTAACCTCAAAAGCATCATTATTTTTACTGCCACGATGAAACGCCCCACCAAATGCCATAATCAATGCTGGAGATGTGACATCCATTGGCAGCCCAATCGGTTCATATATATCGATTAGCACATCACGCTCAATAGGGTTTGTAGAAGAGTGGATAATTGCTCTTTTATAAACCTGATTAGAGATAAGCTTTACCTGAAATTGCTTGTTTAAATAATCTACATCGCTTGATAACATAATTTAGTATTTAATTTAATGAATAGAGGATCTATATGACAAATACAAATGAAAATCAAAGATTGGTTCTAATGCTAGATGATTTTTGTGAAGCTTTTAATCAACATAATCCTGATGCCATTGTATCGATGATTACTGATGATTGCGAGTTTAGACCTCCTATGGGAGAAAGTAGTTTTGGCGAGTCAATTAAGGGCAAAAAGGCAATTTGGGAAGTCTTTACTAATAACTTTAAAATTTTTCCTGACGCAAAATGGGTCCCAAGAAACACGAACCAAGTTTTTGGGGAGCGTGGCTTTTCTGAGTGGACATTTATTGCCACTCGAAAATCTGATGGTGAATTTTTTGAGTTAGATGGGGTAGATTTATTCTTTTTCAGAGGAGGAAAAATTTGCCTTAAAGATACTTATAGAAAAAATCGCACGCCAAAAATTTCTAATTGAGGTACTGGACTAAACCTGTTAAAAAATCATCGTCATCAATAGGACTATCTGCTGCTCTAGGCTTTGGTCGCGCGCCAAATGTGGCTACCACGATTTTTTTATGGGGATTGACATAAAGATATTGGCCAAAAATACCACGAGCCTTAAAGGCGCCCTGGTGTATTGCGCCCTTTTCAGGCGGCACTAGCCAAAATAAATAACCATAATCAACTGGCTTTCCCTTAACTTGAAATGGTGTGGAGGAATTTTTGACCCAATCCGCTGGCAATATTTGGCTTCCATTGATCATGCCATCATCAAGTAAAAACTGACCAAAGCGCGCTAGATCTCTTAAGCAAAAAGATAGGCCACCACCGCCAAATTCTTGGCCATTTATGGAATCTAGCCACCAACTTGCAGGAAATTCCATGCCTAATGGTTGCCAAATTTTTTCCTGTAAATACGTAGATAATGATTTATGAATCGCAGCTTTTAACAATGCACCAGCTATGAATGTATCTCCCGTATTGTAGTTCCACAGATCACCAGGCTTAGACTTGCGGGGTAGTTGGGACAAAAAATTTAAAATAGCATCCGCCTGCTGCAAGTGTTGTACTTCTAGCATTTTTCGTCGATCAGAATTTGGATTGCTATAAGTTTCATCCCACTGGACTCCAGAGCACATGCGTAATACCTGCTCTATGGTAACTTCACCATAAATACTTTTATCTAATTGAGGCAAATAGGTACTCACTTGCTCACCAACACCACCTATTGACCCATCTTGTATAGCAGCACCAATAAGCGTTGACGTAATTGATTTAGTTATTGAAAAACCACACCATTGTGTATCGTAGTTATTCCCATTGAAATAATTTTCATAGATCTTTATTCCATTTTTTAAGATACAAATCCCCGTAACATAATTCAGACGAATGTAATCATCTAAATTTAAATTTTGATTTAGTGTTAAAAAATTAAAATTTTCAAAATTAAATGGCTCATACGAAATTGAACTTGGAATTAAGCTTTGCTTAATCTGATGGCAAGGGAAAAAACGATCCAAATTTCGAATCGTTTTAACTCGTTGTGCAAGGTCTAATCGGCTCTCGTATAGCTCTTCTAAGGAGCTAATTTTCTCATTCTGCTGAAGATCCTGAAGATTATTCCATTTTTGCATTAACTGATTTTGCTATTTCTGCCCATTGTTTTGTCTCTTTTGCATACTGTGCGGTCCACTGACTAGGGGTACCTGCTTTTTCAATCGGTATTGATCCGCCACTAATAATTCGCTCTATCACTTTGGGCTGATCAATTGCCTTATTAAAAGCAGCACTTAGCTTATTAACAATTGGCGCTGGGGTACCAATAGGTACAAAAACTGCATGCCATCCCACTGCATCAAATGCAATGCCCGATTCTACTAATGTAGGAATGTTGGGTAAAACTGGTAAACGTTTGGGGCCAGTTACAGCCAATGCTTTTAGTTTTCCTTGCTGCACTAAGGGTAGAGTTGAAACTGCATCCAAAATACCAATGGTTACATTACCCGCCAAAATATCTGGGAGAGCTTTTGGGCCGCCGACATAGGGAACGTGGGTCATCTTTACTTTACCTAGGCGATTTATTGCCTCGCCAGCGAGATGGGATGGTGTGGCATTCCCAAATGAAGCAAAGGTTACTTTATCTCCATCTTTTTTTGCAAGCTCTAATAAGTCATTCATATTCTCAAGTTTGCTTTCACTGCGTGTCACAATTATTAAGGGAACAATTGCTAGCTGGCGCACCCCTGTAAAGTCCTTAATTGGATCGTATCCAGCTTTTGGCAGCACTGCAGGTGCAATCACAAATCCTGCGGCAGCCATTAGTAGGGTATAGCCATCAGCGGGTGATTTTGCAACATCTGCTGCTGCTACTGCCCCGCCGGCACCAGGTTTGTTTTCTATCACAATGGGTTGGCCTAATTCATTCTGCAAACTCTCTGATAGTAGGCGCGCAACGACATCAGTACCTCCTCCTGGCGCATTTGGAATAACAATTCGAATTGGCTTATTGGGATATGACTGAGCAATTGCTACCGGGTTAAAAGCGATGCTACCTATAATGCCAATAACATAAACTAGTGCCAGTTGAGATATTTTCATCAATTAACTTCCTATCTAAAGAAACTTACTTTATATTAATAATATGCAGGTCTACAACCCATTACATGATCCCTTGAGAGATTCTATACCAGGAATTAATCAACATTATTCCCCAACTTACTGGGTAGCAACAGCCGGTACTCCACCGCCAAATAATGGCTCAATTCAAGGGGATATAGACGTTGATGTGGTCATTGTTGGTTCAGGGGCCACAGGCATAGCTACATCCCTTTACTTAGCACAAGAACATGGCATACAGGCCATAATTCTTGAGGCAAATCAATCGGCCTGGGGTTGCTCTAGTCGCAATGGCGGGCAAGGACAAAATGCAAGCGGTCGACTTAGTCGGTCTCAGTGGATTGAGCGCTGGGGCCTAGATACTGCAAAAAAACTTGATAAAGAAATCCGGATGGGATTCGATAACTTTGCACAACTAACTACCGAAATTGAGTGTGAAGCAACTCCTGGCGGGCACCTCTATATAGCCCATCGCCCTGATAAATTAGCATATCTTCAGCATGAGGCTGATATTAAACATAAGATTTTTGGATACAACCCGAAAATTCTTACTAAAGCTGAGATTAAAGAGCGGTATTGCGATGATCATGATGCTCATGGCGCTATGCTTGAAGAAGAGGGAATAGGAATTCATCCGCTTAAATTTAATTTTGGCATGCTTAAAAAAGCACAGGCCTTAGGTGTCAAAATTTATACTGGTAGCCCTGTTACTGAATCTAAAGTAATAAATGGGATTCACCATTTATACACACCTAATGGCGTGGTTAGAGCTAAACGCGTTGCATTTTGCACGGGTGGATATACCGGGCAAAATCTTAATGGAGCTCTTAAAAATAAACTGCTCCCCGTGCTTTCTAATTCTATAGTGACTAGACCCCTAACGAGCAGTGAAATTGCTGCTACACAATTTCACTCTCATGTATTTATTACCGATACTCGTAAATTACGTTTTTATTACCGCCTATTAAAAGATAATCGCTTGCAAATTGGCAGTCGAAGCGCAGTGATTGGTAGTGATGCTAGTAATCCAAAGCATTACCAATTGCTGTTAGATGGATTGGCTCGTAAATTTCCGCCCTTGGCCGGAATTAAAATCGACTATTCCTGGTGGGGATGGGTTGATATGAGCCATGACATGATGCCCAGAATCATTAAACCTAACCCGGAGAATAATCTCTGGTATGCACTAGGGTATGGTGGAAATGGGGTATCTTTTTCAACTTGGGCCGGCAAAAGGTTAGCGCAGCGGATAGCAGGAAAAGATCACAGTGAGCCTGCATTTAGTTTGCCAATTTATACATCTCAGCTTGAATACCCAAACCTATTCGGCAAAATTAAATCGGAGTTATTCGCTCCTTTTCGTCGACTAGGCCAAGCGTTACTTTATAAATGGTATTGGCTGAAAGATGAAATTATTTAACGTATAGCCCCACAAGAGTTACTTAAAGTAACGCTAAAAAAAATACCAACCCTATAGTTGGTATTGTGATTATTGGTGGGCCCAAGAGGACTTGAACCTGGCTTATAGGAGATTAGATTGTTAATCTATAGGCGTTACTTAAAGTAACGCTTAGGAAGCTCATTCACGATGATGAGTGTCAAATTAAGCCAGCAGGCTTTAGCTATCATTCCTCAAAGCGATTAAGAGAGGATGCCCAGTAGGAAAATTTACATCCTCTACAGCTACTGCTACAGCTACTTCAGGTAACTTTTTGGCTACCTCTTCGCTATCCTGAAAAATCATAGTCCACTTATTAAAGCTTCTATGTTCAATTGGCTTTGACTCTATGAGGCGAATATTTTTATGCCTAGTATCTTTTTGAATTTTTTCCCATAAATCCTCAATCTGGGTCCTTGGTCCTTCAATGACTTGACCAAAGCGATTATTTTCAAAAATTAAAGCGCCTGTAACCCCTATACTCGTATTTCTCAAATAGGAGTGATAAAGCAAGCGCATCAAACCCAGAAAGGACATCTCTTGGGCGGGCTCGCTCACATAAGTTAATTCGATCAATTGGGTCATATAGTTCTAATATAAAGAAATATCTCAATCAACACAGACAACACTAATAATCCCTCGCTACAAGTAGTGTCAAATATAAAACCACCCGCAGGTAGTTTTAGTGTTTCTTGGTGGCCCGGGGCGAAATCTAACCAGGACTGAAGATGGTAAATCCTAACCCCCCACAAGCGTTACTTTAAGTAACGCTCAAAAAAATACCAACCCTAGAGTTGGTATTGTGATTTATGGTGGGCCCACCAGGACTTGAACCTGGGACCAGAGTAAATTTTAAGTTTCCAGCTTTTCAAGCTCTACTTTTACAAAATCAGTTCTTTGAGGCTCAGCACTTGGCGCAGAAGCCATAATGGCTATTATTTTTTTCCCAATAGCTTCAATATTTTCTCTATCTTTCGTGGCATCACTAAAACTTTGGATATTTAAAATTGAGTTTTGGGAGTAGCTCCTAAAAAAATTACTCGGGTTTAAATGCATCATTGATGCCAAAAGAGGAATATTTTCATTCTGTAACGCCTGGGATAGGATTTTTCTAAATAGAACAACCCCCTTATCCCCTGAAAGTCGGTGCTCATCGACGCGAGAAGCAATCTCACCTTGACCAACAATTGCTTCAAAATCACCAGGTAACATTTGCCGCTCTTTATGTGTCCGAGATCCAGCTACTTGGCCACCCAAAAAATCAATCGAGTCATGTCCAACTTGATCCATATTGCCCATATTGTCCGGGTCAATTGAAGGACCAAACATTCGCCATCCAAAAATGATTGAATTTTCGTTATCTACTGGAACATACCATCTAGCCATATGAACGCGGTGAAAAACTCTTCTGGTATTGCCCTTCTCATATAAATAGGCGTGGTGACTTAAATTCGGTAAGATACATTCATTAATCCTCCACCAAACTAATTTTTCTGACATTCTTCTTCCGGCAACAAATGCCATTGCAGTATTTTCGCGAACTGCATGGTAATCAAGTACCGGTATGCTGCTAAACGATGGAAGAGTAAAAGAGTCAAAATCAACCTCGCTGGGTAATTCCCCATCATAGAGACTCATTGGCTGATGTAAGGTGGCTGTATGCATTTGATCTGCGATATTTTCAATAACCTGCAGCCAATTACAAGGGTAAATATTGGAAAAAGCGACTAATTCTGTTTTATTTTCTTTTGAAAAAGAGTCCCACTCCTCGAATTCTGGAATGGTATCGGGATTTCCAAAATAAGCAAAGATTAAACCGTCTCTTTCGATAGTTGGATATGCGGGCTGGCAAAACCGCCCCATTACTCGCTGCCCCCCATTTGGCTCAGATGGAATTTCAAGAATTTCTCCAGTTACATCAAAATGTATACCGTGGTAACAACACTTAATTCCACCAGCTTCTTGTGTCACTCCAAACTCGAGGGAAGCTCCCCTATGGGCGCAATGAAGTTGCATTAAACCAATTTGGTTCTTGCCATCTCTAAAAATAACAAGATCTTCATTAAATATTTTTATTTTTTTTGGTAAACGTGTAACTTGAGATGCAAGTGAGACTGGCTGCCAAAAACACCTCATATACTCACCTAATGGAGTACCAAAATTAGAATCGGTCAAAAGATCATCTGGCTTATTTTGCCTTCTTATCTTATAACCTTGATACGCTGTGGATGAATTTTTTATCATATTTTTCATAAAATTACTTTTGGTTTGCTTGAGCAATAGATTCAGAAATTTTTTCAGCCAGCATTAAGATAGGAATATTGGTGTTACTACTTATATGCATTGGAAGAACTGATCCATCAACTACACGTAATTTAGTGGTCCCAAAGACTTTGCAATTAGTATCTACAACACTATTTTTTTCTAATCCCATTTTGCAAGTTCCAATGGGATGCCAGCAGGTATGTCCTGTCTCTTTTGCAAAATTCAGTAAATCGTCATTTGAACTTACTTTTTTTGTTGGTCGAATTTCTTTTGTAATTATATTTTTTAAGGCTGGAGATTCTGCAAGTTTTCGAATAAGTTGCAATCCCTCAATAACTGTTTTTTGATCTCTCGCAGTATCAAGATAGTTTGGCTGGATATTTGATGGACTATTAATATCTAAGGAATTTATATGAGAATATCCGCTTGAGTCGGGATAAATTCCGTAAACTCCGATATGAAAAGCAGAGCCAGGATCAAGACTAGCCCTAATTCCTGCTAAGTCTAGTCCAGATTTTCCAGATTCGGGAATTCTGCCCTCAGCACTCATAAGTGAAACCTGAATTCTTAGGTTTGGAATGGCCTCAGATTCATTGCTGCGTAAATATGCTGTAGATTTTAAGGTAGTCGTTGAAAAGATCCCCTTTTTAAATACCAAATAATTTAATAGTTGCATTCCCAATGAAAATTTATTACCCATCATATAGTTAACTGTATCTTTAGAGCTTGTCTCATAACAAATACGAGTCATAAAGTGGTCCTGCAAATTCTCACCAACAAATGCATTTTCAAATACCATAGGAATGGAATAATTATTTAATATCTTTGGATTTCCCACCCCCGATAACTCAAGTAATTTAGGGCTTCGAATAGCCCCAGCGCATAAAATAACTTCTTTATCTGCTAACGCTTCATATATCTGATTATTTTTTATATAACTAACGCCAATAGCCTGGTTACCAGAAAATAAAATCTTATTAACCTGCGCATTTTTTAATATAGTTAAATTTTTCCGATGAGAAATATTATCTAGATAACCCTTAGCCGAACTAACTCTTTTTCCATTTTTTGAAGACAACTGCAAATATCCGACTCCATCTGGTATATCAGCGTTATAGTCAATAACCCGTGGATATCCATTTTCAATGCATGCCTTTATAAACAACTCTGAAATTTCATCTTTTTCAGCTAAAGCAGCTCCAATTGGGCCTCCACGGTGTCTTAAATTTGACGAACTAAACTGGCAATCCTCTAATTTCTTGAAATAAGGTAAGCAGTCTTTATAGCTCCATCCATTGCAGCCCAATGTAACCCAATCATCATATCGAATTGGATGCCCCCTAACAAAAATCATTCCGTTAATAGCACTTGATCCTCCAATGCATTTACCGCTAATCCAATCAATTTTTCGCTGAAGAGTTCCGCCAGAAGGTTTTGTAATATCGGCCCATAAATTCTGCTTATTATTTAATAATTTTCCCACGCCTAAGGGAATTGATAATGCTAAATCGGAGCTAATATCATCGCCTGCCTCAATTAAAAGAACTTGATTTTGGTTGTTCTCGCTTAATCTTGATGCAAGCACACATCCTGCGGATCCAGCGCCAACAATGACATAGTCAAATTGCATATAACTTAGTCGGTATTATTTGTATATTTACGATACTTATCTAGCTCCCTAACTGGAAACTTGAGTGCATCACGCCGATATGGTTCATTTAGGATCGCAGGATCAGTCATTATTTCAATTACTGAAGGTATAGATTGTTTAAAAGCATCTTTTACCGCCGACCCAATATCCGCAGCTTTATCAATTTGATAGCTTTTTGCTCCCATATCACCAGCAATTTGAGCAAATGATGGATTTTCTAAATCTGTATAAAAATAACGCTTTCCAAAAAAATCATATTGATTTCGCCGCTCTGCCCCATAAACCTTGTTATTAAAAATAATAGTTACAAAATTGAGTTTTTCTCTAACTGTTGTCATTACCTCTTGTAAAGACATACTCCATGCGCCGTCACCAACTAATGCGAGGACTTTTCTATCGGGACTTGCAAGCGAAACTCCCATTGCAGTTGGGTATCCAACTCCAATACCGCCTAAGCTGCCTGCAGCAAACCACGATCTTGGTTTATCAAACGAAGTAAAGTAGGCATTAGCGCTACCACTAATGTTTCCTACGTCAGCTACCACTGAAACGTCAGTACCTGAAACCGCTTTTGAGACCTCCCACAATGCGCGTCTAGGCGGAATCGGATCGCCTTCGATATCGGACATTTCTTTTAATTTCTGAGACCAAGTATCCTTTTGCTCTTGAATATGTTGTTTTCTTGCTTTTGAATCAATTTCTAACTTGCATCCCGTTAAAGCTTCAATAAGTTGATTAGTTACAGCCTTGCAGTCGCCAAGTAAGCCTACGTTCATGGCCCTTAGAGAGCCTAACTCCAGAGGATTAATAGAGTTGTGTATTAATTTAGCGTGTTTAGGGAAAAAATCAATACCATACTGCGGTGTTGTTCCAAATGAATTTAATCGTGAACCCAAAACTAGAATTAAATCGGATTCGGATAATAATCGCATCGCAGCTTCTGACCCTTGATAGCCAATTGGGCCAACAGCCAATGGATGTGAACCATAAAAAGCATCATTGTGCGCATACACGCATGCAACAGGTGCCGTCAACATTTCTGCAAGGCGGGCAATAGAATCATGTGCTTCGCTGTCAATTGCGCCATGTCCTACTAATATAGATATTTTTTTACTTTGTTTAATTAGCTGAATAGCTTCTTTAATTGATTCTACATCTGCCCCACCATAACGACCATTGGTTCGATAAAGCTCAGGAGAAAGTTCGTCTTCATCCCAGATTCCATAATAGGAATCTCGAGGTACATCAATTTGAACTGGCCCACGAAGACTAACAGCTGCACGAAAAGCACCACGTATTGCCTCTGACATTCGATCTGGTCTATTTACTTGCAATTGCCATTTAACAACTGGGGCAAGCATACGCATTTGGTCAATTTCTTGAAACGCACCAGTACCAATTGCAGAAGTTACGACTGATGGCGTAATAACTACTAATGGCGTGTGATTAAGGTATGCACTAGCCACGCCTGTTACTAAATTTGTAATCCCTGGTCCATTTTGACCAATGCAAACTCCAGGCTTTCCAGTTGCACGGGCATAGCCCTCTGCCATAAGGGCTGCACTTTGTTCATGTCGGACTTGAATAAATCTGATCCCAGCCTCTGGAAAAAGATCTAAGGGGTCCATAAATGCAGAGCCAACAATTCCACAAATATACTCGACACCTTCTAAGCGAAATGCCTCTACAAAAGCTTCACTACCAGAAATCTTTCTTTTCATTTTTTTCTCACTTTAATTTTTATTTTTTAAGTATTTGCTACTAAATGCAAAATCTCTCTAATTCTTCGGGCAACTCGAACGCACTCATCACTACTAATATCTCTAGGCCTAGCACTATCCATAGTCAATATCTCAACTATCCTTCCGGGTCGAGGAGACATGATAATAATTCGATCGGCAAGTTTTATTGACTCTTCAATGCTGTGGGTAATGAATACAACTACCTTTTTGTTAAGCTGCCAAATACGTACTAGCTCATCTTGCATGCGCTCCCTGGTAAATGAGTCAAGAGCAGCAAATGGTTCGTCCATAAGTAAAATTGCAGGATCTACTGCCATAGCCCTTGCCAAGGCTACTCTTTGACGCATTCCACCAGATAGTTGGATTGGATACTTATTTTCAAACCCCTTAAGATCAATCAATTCAATGAAATGATTGACAATTTTTTGTCGTTCAGATTTTCCAAAGTTTCTTTGTTTTAAACCATACTCAATATTTTTACTAATTGTCAGCCAGGGAAATAATGCATAGTCTTGAAACATCATAGTACGATCAGGGCCCGGGCCTAAGATAGGATTGCCAAGAACCTCTGCAAATCCTTTTGTGGGGAACTCAAATCCGGCAAGGATATTTAATAAAGTTGTTTTGCCACAGCCACTAGGCCCCAATACACAAATAAACTCTTGCTGCTGAATATTGAGATTAATTTTTTCTAATGCTAATACTTCATTAGAACCGGATCCATAAATCTTTTCTAAATCTTTAATTTGAATTACGTTATCAGTCATTATTGATTTCCCAGTCTCCACCACGGCATTATGGTGGCCTGAATTAATCTAATGAGCGCATCTAGAAGCAAGCCAATTAAACCAATCACAACCATTCCTACAATTACATAATCACTTCGAAAAAGATATCTACCTTGGTTAATCAAGTACCCAAGACCTGAAGTAGCAGCAACCAATTCCCCGGCAACTAGAGCCATCCATGCAATCCCAGTGCCAACACGAAGCCCCACAAACATCTGAGGCAATGCTGCAGGAAAAATAACAGTCATAATGATTGAAAATTTTGATGCCCCTAAAGTCTTTGCAGCTCTTATATATTGCGGGTCAACATCTCTGACACCTTCCATTGTGCTTATTAAAATAGGGAAAACTGCGCCCAAGAAAATAATGAATTCATTTTGAACATTTGAAATACCAAACCATAAAATACTTAATGGTATCCATGCTAAAGGAGGAATTGGTCTAAAAAAATTCACTACGGGTTCAAAAGACCATGAAAAACTTTTAGAGGCGCCAAGCAGAGAACCTAACGGTATCGCCACTAAAAGAGCAACGCCAATGGCGATAAAAACCCTAGAAAGACTAGCGTAAATATCTTTTTGAAGGGTTCCTTTTTGAATTAGCTCAACCGCACCCGAAAAAACTTCACTCGGTGGCGGAAGTTGCAGTGAAATTGTGCTGCTATTCTCGCTTACAAGTTGCCAAACAATTATAAGAAGGGCCAAAAGCCAAAGTCTAGCAACAGACTTTAATGCTTTTTTTATTTGCAATTCATTCCCCAGATTCCATTTAAAACACTTACTAAGTATTTTTATTGATTAAATAATTTAACTTGGCTTAAATGTTTTGCCAGCGAAAGTCCATGGACGAATTAAGTCACCAGGGCCTGGAAAATTCTGCTTACCCATTTCCATCACCCCATAAGGAGGATAAGGAGGTTGACCAACCTTTCCTGCCCAATTTGAAGGCATAAAGGGAGCCTTTTTGGGCACGGCCCATCCTAATTGGTTGAATGTTTCAGCAAGGTATTTAGGCCGTAATACAGCCTTAAAATCAGCCTCGGTATAGCGGCGCTTCAAGACTCCGGCGTCAGTCATAATTCCAGATTGATATAACTCCAGTGGTATCCATAAACCTCCGGTATCTTCAAAAACATAATTTCGCGTGGGCTTAGGATTAAGCACATGGATTTGAACGTCACGCTCAATTAATTTAATATCGCGCCCTCTTTGGGATGGGTCAGCAGCAAAATCAGAAATTGCCTCTTTTGGCTTATAGCGAGCAATTAATTGCGCCTCCATAAAGCTATCCGTATAAGCCTGAACTACGTCGGGAGCATTTTCTTCAATTTCCCCACGCATATAGGAGTAACCATTAAATATCTCATAATTATTAATGAGGTCAAAAATGCGTGCATTTTTAAGAAACTCATCCATGAGCATCACATTGGGTTCCCAGATCCCGACTATATCTATCCCTTGAGGCATCATAAGAATATCGGCAGGCGCAGTATTTTTAATCACATAATCTTTGCCTTCTTCAAGCCCATACACCTTTACTGCAATTAAAAATGCGAGGTGGGTTGTGCTTCCAATTGTGATGCCAACTACAGCAGGCCGTCCAAGAACTTTTGCACCTTTTAATTCTGAAATGCTATTTTTTAAGGGGGAGTCCTTATGGCATAAAAAAGCCTGTCTTTGAGTAGGATAGCAAGCAATTGCAGCAGTGGGGATTTTTTTATCTATAACCTGCAATAAGCCTAAAGAGCCTGCTTGGGCAACTTGAACGCGCCCTGGCATGTATACCTCATTCATCAGGCTGGCGGCAACAAAGGGGCTATATTCAGCCTCGATGCCTCTTAGCTCCATTAACTTTTGCTGGCGCATTAAAAAAAGGATTATGTTCCCCTCCGACCAAAGAGGGTTCCATGCAATTTGAAGTGGCCACCAACCTTTAGACTTTAGCCACGCAACAGATTTATCAGAAATTTTTCGGTAGGGAGTTGGCCAGCCCCATTGCGTAAAAGTGCTAGTTTGGGCGAACGAAGATGTTGAACCAAGCATCAGAGACGAAAGCCCTGCTGAAGCTGTCAAACTTAAGCTTTGCTCTATAAAAGTACGTCTAGAGTTCTTTTCTAATTTATTTAAATCAGATATACCGCTTAATTTCTTATTTGTCATATCTCCTCCCAAAAATTTAATGAATTAGCTTTTCATTTTTTTAAATCTAACAGAAATTTTATTAATGTCAATATTGAGATAATAAATCTCATTTTTTGCAAAAATTGATTAAAATAAGTAAAATATCAATAGGTGACTATCAAAACTAAGGGCAGATGAAAAATAAAATTACTGGATATGACGAATTTATAAGGGAAAGTACTAACTCCTCTAAGGACTCCGCGATCACAAGAGCTATTGAAATTCTATTTGCACTTAGTAGCTCACCAGAACCTCTATCGGCGATTGGTGTTTCAGAAAAATTAAAGATCCCTAAAGCATCAATTCATAGACTAATGGTTCATTTAGAGTCAATTGGAATTTTAGAAAGAGAGCCTGGAAGTAAAAAATTTATAACAGGGCAAAGGTTAAACAACTTAGCAATAGAAACCTTAATTAACTCGCCAAATAAATCAATGCGCCATTCAATCCTTGAAGCGCTAGTGAGTGATTTAAAAGAGACTTGCAACATCACGGCTCTTGCTGGAAATAAAGTGATTTATATAGATCGAGTTGAATCACAATGGCCCCTAAGAATTCATTTGCAGCCTGGATCTATAGTGCCAATTTATTGCGGTGCAAGCGGAAAACTTTTTTTAAGTTATATGCCAGCTCAGCAAAGACGAAGAATTTTAAACTCTATAACTCTTGTTAAATACACCGAGCACACAATAATCAATATAGAAAAAATTGAAAAAGAATTAAAAAAAATTCGTTCACAAAACTATGGCTTAGATATTGAAGAGTTTATGCAAGGTCTAATTGGTATAGCGGTTCCAATTTTTAATCGTAATAATAAGATATGCGGAACCGTATCAATCCATATACCAACCGTCCGCCATGATCTATCAGAGGCGATTGCGTGCATTCCAAAGCTCAGAATTGCTGCCGAGAAAATAAGTCAAACTTTTTCGCGAGAGGATATTTAATTTGACCCCAAATTAATTTATCGAAAATCGTTCAATTTACTAGCAGTGGTTACGTAACTAAAACAATTATTTGTTAATATTTTTGAGAATTTTTTGCATTTCCTCTAAATCTTGATTCATTACCACCAAAGTATCAGATTGGGGCACATAGCTTTTTTCCGATGCAAAAGAATCCTTCAAGTAGGCTTTATATTTTGGTAAATTAACTATCTTATTTAAAGCTTGAGATATAACTGCTATTTTTGCAGGATCAGTGCCAGCCTTAATAATTAGCGCTCTTCTTTGGGGCAGTGTAACATTATATCCAACCTCCTTAGATGTTGGAATGTCTTTAAAATCATTTAATCGCTCGGCACTGAAAAAGATGATTGGTCTCATTTGCTTTGACTCTACAAAGCTAGCCACATTGCCGGCTGGCGAATACAGGGCATCAACGTGCCCTCCAATTAATGCTGCGTACCTCTCTCCAGGCTTTGCATAAGGAATTACATTTATCTTCAATCCTTTGGATTGTAGATAACTCATCGTAATATCATCCGTACTTCCAAGTCCAGAAATTGCTATTGAGACAGGACTATTTTTTGCTGCTTGCTCAAAACTCTTCCAATTATTAAATTTATCACCTGAAACATATAGGCCTGAAGGAAGTTGAATGACTATGCCTAAGTTAATAAAATCATCAATTTTCCATTTCGGCTGCTGGGTAGCTAAAAGAGCAAAATTATCCCAGGCCAATAAGAGCAAGGTTTGACCATCAGCTGGATCAGACAATAACTTTTGCATACCAATATTTCCAGTTGCCCCGGGCATATTAATTACGGGTACTGATATTTTTAACTCCTGCTCTAATTGATTGGCAATTAGCCTTCCAGTTTGATCTGATCCGCCTGAGGGACCCCAGGGGATGATTAATTGAATGGGCTTTGAGGGATATTTATCCTGGGCCCAAGAGTATTGCCCAAAACATAAGCTGGCTATAAAAAAGAAAAATAGGAAATAGCTCTTTATCTTATCAATCATTATTAACCCCAAATTTTTAATGCATTAACTTATTAACCCTCTGTTGCCCTAACCATTGCCGATGTCCAGCCGCCATCAACAGTAAGAACTGTGCCAGAAATAAAATCCGAAGAGTTAGAGCAAAGAAAAAAAACTGCATCTGCAACTTCGCTTGGCTTACCCCATCTGCCTACATTATTTTCTTTCCCCCAAACTGCAGCTAATTCATTATCAGCTGCAAATCCTGAATTTAGTGGTGTATCAATCAACGCAGGAGCAACTGCATTAATATAGATATTTTTACCGCGCATATCCAAAGCAGCAGCTTTAGTAAAGGCAATTTCGCCACCTTTAGAGGCGCAATATGCCACTCTCTCTGGTCTTCCAAATAATCCTGCTACCGATGAAATATTAACAATCTTACCTTTTCCATTTTTTAACATGTATGGAATGACTGCTTTACAACACAAAAATGGGGCTGTTAAATTAACGTCTAAAGTACGGCGCCATTCTTCTTCTGTTTGCTCTAATAATGGATTTATAAATCTTATTCCTGCATTGTTTACTAGAATATCAATACGCGAATATTTTGCAAAAGTTTGATCTGCCATATTGGCAACATCACTGGAGTTTGAAACATCTGCCTTAACTGCGAAGGCATTTCCACCGCCCTTCAGAATTTCTGAAACCGCTAAATTTGCAGATTCTAAATTTATGTCGGCAATTACTACAGTAGCTCCCTCGCTAACTAATTTTCCAACAATTGCCCGGCCTATTCCTACGCTTCCACCGGTAACGATTGCTACCTTATTTTTGAGTTCCATAATTTTTCATTTTTAAAATGGTATTGATCCCGCAAAAGTAGTTCTATGCATTTTTCTCCGTAAAGGGGGAGCATAGTCGCTGACTGCTAAATGCTGTGTGGAGCAGTTATCCCACATTATTAAATCATTAGCTTTCCATTTATGCCGATATACAAAATCTTCTCTGGTGCATAACTTGTCTAACTCTTGAAGGATTTTCTTACTTTCTGCCTCAGGGATTCCTTCTATTTTAGTAACGCACAATGGACTTAAATATATGGACTTCCTACCTGTTACAGGATGGGTTCGAATAATGGGATGGTTTTCAGGTGGCCTCTTAATCTGTTCATCTGTAAATTTAACTGCGGTTATTGTGTCTTTGGGGGCATCATCATAGGCTTTAGTCATTTTATGAAGCGCCTTTAGATCTCGTAACTTAATCTTCATGTCTTCACTTAAAGCATCATATGCTGCAAAAGTACTGGCAAATAAAGTATTTCCGAGAGAATTCCCTTTTGAATCATATGGAACCTCTAATGCATAAAGTGCCGATCCAGCGCTTGGCGTTTTTAAATAGGAGGTGTCTGTATGCCAAGTAGCTACGCGCTCAGTGTCAGCAAATCCTATTGGCTTACCGTTTTCAATAATATTTGATAGAAGAAGAATCTCTGGATGGTCTTCCAGTAAATACTGCTTTAAAGAATGAATTTCTAATGATCCAAAGCGCTTACTAAAGTCGACATGCACTTTTGGTGAGATTCTTTGATCATGAAAAACAAGTAACGAGTATTCATAGTACGCATCTTTTATTTTGGAAAAAGTTTCCTCATCTATATCCTTAGAAAGGTCAATTCCGCTGATTTCAGCTCCAAAATATGGGTTTAAGCGCTTTATTTGAAATGAACTATTTGTTTCGCTACTCATATTGCCCCCCATTTATATTTTTAGGGTTAACCACTAATTTTTTTAAATATGATTACACGGATATAAATTTAGCACTAACCTAACGAATATTTTATGATTCATATAGTATCTTAAAAAAGTAATTGCTATTAAATTTAATGTTTTTTCTTGTGGTAATTTAGCGCTAACTTCAAACGGTTTTTATCTTTAGTAAAGAATTGCAATTAAATGGTTATATTTTGAACTACTGAAATCATTTTAAAAGCCGCCTCCACAAGCGTTACTTAAAGTAACGCTCAAAAAAATACCAACCCTAGAGTTGGTATTGTGATTATTGGTGGGCGCACCAGGACTTGAACCTGGGACCAAAGGATTCCGGTTTGTGTTAGCTTCCTAACTCCCTGGACTTATGCATTCACCATATCTTTCGGCTTAGTTGGGAACCAATCCTCGCTCTAGGGGGCTTTTTTGTTTCTTGCTTAAGTAGATGTTTTGGCTATAAAGAACACTTTCGGAACTGGTGTACACCAAACTACCCCATCACCCATCTGCCCAGTCTGACAAATCAAGACAATTTGATCCATTAGTATTTCAGCAATTTCTTCATCGCAAATAATTTCAATTCTTACTTTTGCTGAGTAATCTGTTAGCTCATCTTTGATATTGACTTTATTGGTCTTGGATGGCGCACTGCAGCCCTCAACCTTAGTAACTGTCATCCCTGGAAACCCAGGTGTTTCTAGTAATGCCGTTCTTAGGGCGGCTAACTTATTTGGGCGAACAACCGCTTTGACTTCCATCATGCTTCCACCTCTTTTTCTTCAAACCATCTATATAAAACTGGTAATACTAGTAACGTTAATGCCGTTGAGGTTACCAAACCAGCAATAACTACGGCTGCAAGGGGGCGAGTAACTTCAGACCCTGGACCGCCAGAGAACAACATGGGAACTAGGGCAAGCATCGCAACTGATGCCGTCATCATGACAGGTCTAAAGCGATGACTACAACCATGAAGCAAGGCGTCCTCCATACTATATCCATCCTCGCGCAGTTGCTTAATAAAGGAAATCAATACCACCCCATTAAGTACCGCAATTCCCCACAGATTAATAAATCCTACTGCTGCCGGAACAGAAAGATACTCTCCCGTCAAAAATAAACCAAACACGCCCCCAATTGAGGCAAATGGCAGTACTAAGATAATTAAACTAGCCAATCTAATGGATTTAAAGAGCATAAAGAGCAAAAAGAAAATTGCTAGGATTGTTAGCGGAATGATAATCATCAGGCGTGCCATCGCTCTTTGCATATTTTCAAATTGACCGCCCCATTGCAAGGTGTATCCCTGAGGTAGCTCTACACCTTTGGCGATTAGTGCCTGTGCCTCTTGAACAAAACCACCTAAGTCACGTCCCTCAACATTAACACCCACAACCAAACGACGTCTACCGGACTCACGAGAAATCTGCGCCGGCCCTTCAACTAGGGCTATCTCGGCTAAGTCTCGCATTAAAACCTGAGCGCCATTAGGCGAATGCAAAATAATATTCTCAATTGCATCGATTTTATTTCGATAAAAATCTGGATAACGCAACATTAGCGGAAAGCGCCGTTCTCCTTCGTACACCGTACTGGCTTGCTTACCACCAATTGCAGTTTCTATTACCTCATTCACATCCGAAACATTTATACCGTAACGTGCTATCGCATCTCGATCAATTTTAATATTGAGATAGTTTTGACCAGAGGCCTGTTCTATGCGTAAGTCATTGCTACCTTTCATCTTCATGAGAATTTGACCGATTTGTGATCCAAGCTTTTGAAGAACAGTAAGATCTTCGCCAAAAATCTTTACTGCTACTTGTGAGCGAACGCCAGATACCATCTCATCAACACGTGCTGCGATTGGCTGAGAGATAGATAACTCAATACCCGGAAGTGTTTTAAGCTTTTCACGAATTTGCTGAGCAATTTCTTCTTGGCTTAAGTCTCTATCGCCTAATGGTTTTAGAGTAACAATCGGATCTGACTCATTAGGCTGTCCTGGATCAGCAGGAGATTCACCTTTACCCAATCGAGAGACCGCCATCTCAACGCCGGGGATAGTCATGATGCGCTTAATTGCCTCGAACTCTAACTTAATAGATTCATCTAGGGAGATATTTGGCGCCCTGATAATGACTGGCGTAATTGAACCTTCTTGCATCACTGGAATAAACGCCTTACCTAATAGAACAAAGCCAATTAGACTGATACCCAAGGCGAGTAAGGATCGCTTTACAACTAATTTTGGATGAGCCAAGCTCCAATGTAACCAACGCTCATATGGCGCCCGTAATTTTTTGACAATCTTCGTATCATCTTCACTGCCCCCCTTCAGAATATAAGAACATAGGACGGGTGATAAGGTAAATGACAAAATTAGTGAGATAGCCAACGCAATAGCAATCGTAATTGCCATGGGCGCAAACATCTTGCCCTCCATACCTTCTAACGACAGTAACGGCATGAAGACAAGAATAATAATTCCCACACCAAAAAGCACTGGTTTACCTACTTCAGTTGCGGCTTCTAAGATAATTCTATTCTTTGACTCTCCAGTCTTGAGGCGCTCACCTAATTTGGCGAAAGTGTTTTCAACAACTACTACTGATCCATCGACCATAATTCCAATTGCAATCGCTAAACCGCCTAATGACATCAGATTTGCTGAAATACCGTAGCGATTCATGACTAAGAAAGTAAGTAATGGCGTCAGCAAAAGCGTAGCAACTACAATCAAAGAGGAGCGAACATCACCCAAAAATAAGAACAGTAAAATAATTACTAGAATGACGCCCTCAATGAGAACCTTGGCTACATTAAACATCGCTGCATTAACTAAATCAGTTCGGTCATAGAAAGGCACGATCTGGAGACCGTCAGGTAGTAATTTACCTTCGTTAATCTCTTCAACTTTGAGCTTAATTCGTTTTACTACATCGCGTGCATTACCACCTCGAATCATTTGAATAATTCCAGCAACACTTTCCGTGTAGCCATTCTTAATAGCAGCGCCCTGTCTAATTTCGCTACCAATAGTAACCTCGGCTACATTTTTGACGTAGATTGGCGTGCCCTTTACTTCCTTCAAAATAATTTTACTAATATCTTCAGGCTTTGAAATTAAGCCTAGCCCACGTATTAAATATCGTTCTGCATAAGTAGGGAGTTGTCCACCTCCCGAGTTAGCATTATTTCTAGCAAGCGCTTGATAAACTTCATTAAGATTAATTTGATAATGTCGTAAACGCTCAGGGTTGACGAGTACTTGATATTCTCTTGCATAACCGCCTTGGGTATTAATTTCTGCAACCCCAGGAATCGACCGTAACATTGGCCTTACGATCCAATCCTGCACAGCACGTCGTTCAGATAGCTCATCTACAGTGAGCTCTCGGTTTCTATCCGAGGGGTGATCTAATGTGTACTGATATACCTCGCCCAATCCAGTGGATGGTGGAGCAAGTACCGGAGTAATGCCGATTGGCATTTTAGAGGCCACCTCAATCAACCTCTCAGTCACTAATTGACGGGCAAAGTAGATATCTGTTTTTTCAGTAAAAACTAAAGTAATGATAGATAAACCATTACGATTTAATGAGCGCATCTCCGTCAAGCCTGGTAAGCCCGTCATCCCCAGTTCTATTGGGATAGTAACAAACCGTTCTACCTCTTCAGGTGATTTACCAGGAGCCTCAGCTGCAACTTGTACCTGAACATTTGTTACGTCCGGAAATGCATCCACTGATAGTCTTTTGGTGGCTAATAACCCCGCTACCATCAATGCAAGCGCAACGATAACTACCAGTAAGCGCTGCTGAAGAGAAAGGCGAACGATTTTTTCAATCATTTCGCTGAGCCACCACTCAGCTGACGTTTACGTTCAGTATTTAAATGATAGGCACCTTCAATGGCGATTTCTTGCCCTTCTTTTAAGCCAGAGATGACCGGACGATAGCCTTTACCTTCGGGACCAAGTTTAACGGGAACCATACGATATACATCATCATTTATTCTCACAAAAACATGGTCTTGGTTATCGTCTCGAACTATGGAGCCTAAGGGTACAACCAACTTATCTATTGGTTGACTTTCAATCAACATGGTTGCGAGCATGCCGGGCTTAATTTGAGCTTCTTTATTGGCAAGCTCCATCCGCACAACTACAGTTCGAGTTTGCGGATTTACGATGGAATCAACATGAGCAACAGTCCCCCCAATCTCTTGATTACGTAATGCCGGAATAATTAGAGAAGCTTTTTGACCTTTACGGATTAAATAAGAATTACTTTCGGGAACTTCGGCAATTGCCCATAAAGTGCTGAGATCGGCCACGGTAAATAATGCATCTGCAGGCTGTACAACTTGTCCTTTATTAATTTTGCGCTCAACTATTTCACCTGGAATCGTTGCAATCACATTATTGATCGATTCAATCACGCCTGATTTTGCAAAGCGATCAATACTTTTTTGATCCATACCTTGTACGCGCAATTGATCATTAGCAGCACGAAACTCTGCCTTAGCACTGCTAGATTCAGCTTCTCGCCTTTGTAATTCCGCAAGAGCGATCACATCTTCTTTATACAAAATTTTGGCGCGGTTAGCTGCTTGATCGGCCAATTGGGCCGCACTCTTCGCTTTTAAGTAAGCAAGTTGCGATTGAGTTAGCTCAGTGGAAGTAATTTTGGCCAGAACATCACCCTGCTTCACAATTTGACCAGGAACCGCTAAAATTTCTGAAACTCTACCTGTAACGTTTGCACCGATACGCGATAGAAACAGTTCATTAAAGTCAATTCGACCTGATGCGCGTAACTCTTCAATAAATGGAGAGATCTGTGCTTTACCATCTGCAATAATCTTCCGTAAATCCGCATTTACTACTACGACATTAGGATCCTGAACTGATTTAATCATCGGTTTTCTATCAAATACATCAAAGTAATTCAGGGTGATGATGAGTACACAAAACCAAGGGAGTAAAAATATCCCCTTTTTAAACCACTGAGGTGATCCGTCATAACGATTAGCAACAGTTGGAGCATGGTTGGCGGTCCAATCATGCGCAATTTGATACCAATTATTTTGGGCCTGAATCACTTGCTTAAGCCAATCTTGTGAATAAAGGGTGACCTTTTGCACTAAGAAAGTCTTCCAAACCCCTAGCTTTCTCATGAATGCCATAAAGTTCTGTTTCATTGCTTTCCACCCTCTATTTTGGCGAGCCATTCAGGACTTGCCCTTAACCTCTGAATCTCAGTAAATATTGAAGCTAAATCAAACCTCGCTTTGATCAAATCATTTCTAGCGGCCCGAAAGGTTCTTTGTGCATCTAGGTATTCCAGCATGCCTCTCTCTCCATATCGATAAGATACTTCCGCAATCCGCTGAGCACTCGCGGCAAGCTGAACAACCTCCTGATCCAAAACTTTGACCTGATAAGCGGCAATTTGATATAACTTATATGCTGTCTCAAGCTGCTGATCTAAACTTTGACTCTGCGCATTAAGCTGATTTTTGGCTTTAGATGCATTTGCTTCAGCTTCAGCCACTTGACCGACCTTAAAGTCCCAAATCGGAATGCTAATTTGCAGTCCATAGAGTCGATCGGTAAAATTTGGATCGTTATACTGAGACGCTTTAAACGCTAGTCTGGGTAGACGAGCATTTTTCTCAAAACTTAATCTTGATTCGCTTGCTTCAACATCCGCTTTCGCCTTTTGCAGCTCAGGACTTTGCGCCTGAATCTCGCTTAATAGGATATTTAATGGCGGCAATGTTTCTACATTCGGCTGTTCTGAAATTACCGTGTAATTTGCTGGTAGCATATGCCCAACAACCTGACGCAATTGACTGCGCGCCTGCTCAATACGTAACTTTCCTGATTCAGCCGTAATTTGTGCATTCAGAAACTCAGTTTGTGCACGAATTAGCTCAAACCTGGCAGTTTCTCCAACATCGTACCTAAGCTGCATACGCTCACGAATTTGTTTTGTTAAGCTTAAATCTTCCTCGCTAGCCTTTGCCTCAGCTTCACGTCGCATTAATTCATAAAACCGTTGCTGAACTTTTGCAATAGTTTCTATTTCAAAAGCAACTCGAGTTGCTTCTGCTGAGCGGAGGTTTGCCTCTGCTGCATTCACTCTTGGATAGCGGTTGTAAGGCATATCCAGTGGCTGAGTAACTGACCATGAAGACACATTCCCAACCGTCAATGATCCAGAAACTGATCGCTGCTGACCAGTCCCCACCTCAAATTCAGGATTAGGAATTGCCCGAGCGGTTGATAGCTGTCCCTTAATTGCTTTTGACTGATCTCTAGCGGCTAATACCTGTGGACTTGATTCAAGGGCAATAACAATTAGCTCATTAATTGTGTACAGTTTTTCTGTTTGCGCAAAAGTATGCGTACTTAATGCAGTAGTGGCAAAAATCAAAAAAAACCATCGATACAGGTTTATTTTCAACACTTTAATAACAGAAATACTTCACTCCATTATCTATAAACTTTTTTAATTCTGACTCTACCTTGTCTTGAAATTCTAAGAATACGTCCATAATTAATCTCCTTTTTAAAACTTCATAGGTTCAATATACGTGCAGTATTATTCTTAATAAAGCAGAATTTAATTGACATAAATTCTGCTTTTTACTGAATATTTAGTGAAAAAAAGCCCTCGCGAGGAGGGCTAAAGAGGGACTACGGAAAAAATAAAATTAATCGATTACCGCTACCATCATTGCAGTTACTGCGCCAGCTCCAAGGGCTGGTATACCCCAACGCTCTATGGCAGGCATAGACTTTCCAGTAACAACTTCAACTGGTATGTTGCATATCTCTAACAATTTAGCGGTAGTGGAGTTCTCAAATAATCTACTGAGTGTGTTTTTCTTCGCGGTTCCGATCACAATTCGGCTGCAACCCAAACGCTCTGCCTCATCACACAAAGCAACGCCCTTATCACCACTTACATTGGTAAAAGAAAAATCCACTCCAGCCTTCTCTAGAAACTGAATAGCAGATGCTGCAGCAATTTTTGCACGCTCTGCTTGCCATTCATTAATCGTTTGTTTATTGAGAAACTTGCTAATATGCCTATATAAGGTTGGCTGGACGTTACAAATATAAAAATGTGTTTTTGGTTCTTTGCCATAAGCACCAACTGCATGCTTAAGCGCTAAAAGAGAATTAATTGAATCATCAACTGGAATGAAAACTTTATTCATTACTTCACCTCCTAAGATATGAGACTGCTTTTCAATCATCGTTGCGGGTGCAACTGGAGCAACTTCAGCTGGCGCAATTACCTCTTCTAGACCAAGCCTATTTTTAATAAATCCACCAAATAAAACCCCAAGAATTACCAGTACCTGTATTGCATATTCAAAAGCTGGGTTTTTAAATGCTGGCCATTCTTGAACGATAGGCTCTGAAGTCATCATTTTTGCTGCCGTCCATGCCAGTACAGCTGCTCCCAAATAAGTAACTGAGGGGTAGCGCTCTACTAACTTTAGGATTTGGGTTGAGCCCCATATCACAATTGGAACGCTAATCAATAGGCCCAGCACGACTAATACATAACTCCCATGAGAGGCCCCAGCTACAGCTAAGACATTATCTAATCCCATTACAGCATCGGCTATAACGATTGTCTTCATTGCACCCCAAAAACTGGTAGATGCATGATCGCGCTCCCCATCACCATCTTTAGCTGAATTTAATAATTTATAAGCAATCCACACCAGCAGGAGGCCGCCCAGCAACATCAAGCCTGGAATCTTTAATAGGTATACGACCGCAAGCGTCATGGCACTTCGCACTGCAATTGCACCTACTGCCCCCCAAATAATTGCCTTTTTCTGTAAATGGGCTGGTAAGTTTCTTGCTGCCATCGCAATTACGATGGCATTATCGCCAGCCAAAACTAAATCAATGACAACAATTGCCATTAATGCTGAAAAAAATTCCGGGCTAAATAATTCCAATTTCAAAACCTCTATCTATGTTAAAAGCATCGAATTACCATGGCTCTAGATGGGGTTAATTTAGACGTATTTGTGTTTAGCTAAAAGCAGATATATATTGATACTAATTTCGGAAAAAACTGATTATGAGCAATTCCTATAACTATCGTCACCTTTACTATTTTTGGGTTGTAGCTAAAGAGGGCAGCATGTCCAAAGCGGCTGAGCGGCTTGATATGGCGATTCAAACAATTAGTGCTCAAGTTCACGAACTCGAAAAATCACTTGGTTACCTATTGTTTAAGCCTGCGGGACGCGGCATTGCCCTTACAGAGTCTGGCTTTACCGCACTAGAAATTGCCGATCAAATTTTCTCTATCGGCGAAAGGCTACCTGAAGCCCTAAGAGATGCAGCTAAATCCCCAAAAATAAAAATTATTGTTGGCGTATCAGATAGCTTACCCAAACTCGTTACCAGGCAGCTACTAGAGCCTATCCTAAAACATAAAAATGCTCACCTCATTGCCCATGAGGGTAAATTTGATGATTTATTAGCAGATTTGGCGCTTCATCATCTAGATATTATTTTGGCAGACCGTCCTGCCCCAAATAACAAGAATCTCAATGTTTATAGCGAAGAGTTAGCTAAAACTTCGATTGCTTGGTTTAGCCCTAAGCAATTATTAAAAAAAACTAAAAAAGATTTCCCAGAATGCCTTGGTGAGTTACCCATTCTTCTACCAACACAGCACTCAACTGTTCGGCTTTTGATTGATCAATGGTTTAATAAGAACGGTATAACACCGAATGTTGTTGGAGAATTTCAAGATAGCGCTCTTCTTAAAACCTTTGCGGCTAGCGGCCTAGGAGTATTCCCAGCTGGAAAATTTATTCAGAAAGACCTTAAGGAAACCTATGGAATTGAGTTGCTTGGGAACTGTGATGAGATCTATGAATACTTCTATGCCATTCGATCTGAGAAAAAAATTCAGCACCCACTAGTTCAAGCCATTCTTAAAAAGTAATTTTTCTATAAGCTTATTTATTAAGGGTATAAGAATAAAAAATCGGATGTCTTTAGAATGTATATATGACCAATTTCTTAGATCCTGCAATTTTATTTTTTATATTTAGCGTATTTGCAGGCACTATCAAATCGAATCTAGAAATTCCTCCTCCAATCTCGAGGTTTTTATCGCTTTATTTATTAATGGCCCTAGGATTAAAGGGTGGTTTTGCGCTTCACAAATCGGGCTTCACTAGTGAGATTGGATTCTCGCTTGGTCTTGCAGTTTTCCTGGCCATCATCATCCCTATTTTTGGCTACTGGCTTTTAAGAAGAAGTTTAAATACCTTTGATGCCGCCGCTATTGCCGCTACCTATGGATCCGTGAGTGCTGTTACCTTCATTACTGCTACTCAGTACTTAGATCAATTCAATATTGAGTATGGTGGTCACATGGCGGCTGCTATGGCGCTAATGGAATCACCAGCCATTATCTTGGCTATTATTTTGGCTAATAAAGCGAGAGCTACTCAATCAAAAGATTTAAAAACGAAACAAGAAGTAACTGGCATCTCTAAAATATTGCACGAATCTTTTACCGATGGCGCTCAACTGCTATTGCTAGGCTCAATGCTGGTAGGCCTGATGAGTGGTGATGCTGGCCAAAAGTTAATGGCTCCTTTTTCGATTGATCTGTTCAAAGGTATGCTGGCCTTTTTCCTATTAGATATGGGCCTGATGGCGGCCAGAAATTTTAGCGGCCTTAAAGGTAAACCTCCCATTACGCTTTTATACGCAATTGGCTCTCCTTTATTTCATGCTCTATTGGCACTAGCGCTTTGTAAGCTGATTGGTTTGCCCCTTGGAAATACCATCTTACTTATGGTACTTGCCTCTAGCGCTTCTTATATTGCTGTACCTGCAGTCTTACGTCACGCATTGCCCGAAGTAAATCCAGCTCTGTATATGGGAATGTCCTTAGGTATTACCTTCCCTTTTAATATTATTTTAGGCATTCCCATCTATAGCGTACTTGCCAAGTATTTTATGCAATAAACCGCCAAGAGTTGGTATTGTGATTCTTGGTGGGCCCACCAGGACTTGAGCCTGGCTTATAGGAGACTTGATTGTTAGTCCCAATCTTTATGAACGGCCAATAGAAAATAAATTCCTAATAGCTCTCATCCTTAAGGCGCAAGCTTAGGCTCCCAAGTGCATTTAAATAAGCAATAATTTATACCGTCTTACTGCCACTAAAATGCTCTTGCTTTAGGGTATATATTTCCACAGATCATTTAAGTAACCTGCGCTATTGGTTGCGTCATACCCAAAGCCGCCAAATATCCATAAGTTGCCACTCAAATCTGTCCAACCGATACTGTCTTTTCTGCCGCCAGGTTGGTTAGTTGAGGCCAGCATCCCCATGCTTCCATAAACTCCGATCCCATTGATTTCACTACTACCACCCATCCAAGTCCATTGATTGTTGGTGGGAGTGTATTTCCATAAATCATTTAAATAGCTAGCAGTACCTGGAAGAACAGGTGGTGGAGGTGTTGATGCTCCGTTGCCATCCCCGCCGAACATCCATAAGCTTCCGCCTGCATCTATCCACGAAAACGGGGTGCGGTGAAATCTAGCACCTGGCACGTTATTAGGCGAAGCCTCCCCTTGAGATCCGTATACACCATATGCCTTATATCTCCTATCTCCACTCATCCACACCCATTGTTTCGTAGTTGGGCTATATTTCCATAAATCATTCAAAATGCCTTGAGGATTACCGAGACCATCAAAGCCTGAACCGCCAAATAACCACAAGTTACCGCTACTGTCGAGCCAACTAATCGCATCTAATCTTGAGCCAGGCACAGTAGTGCTAGTTGCTATACCCTGAACCTCATAAGTTCCCGAGACATTTGTACTGTAGCTAGAACCTGTCTTACCGGCGCCCGATCTAAATGTCCAGGTGCTATCGCCTGGATTAAATTCCCATAAGTTGTTATAAGTCGTTGTAGTTGCAAGATCACTTGCGCCACCAAAAAACCAAAGATGGCCATCCTTTGAGGTCCAACCAATTGCGCCAAGTAATCCACCTGGTGTATTAGAAGTGCTAGCAACATCTTTGGCGCCATAAGCTGGAGATGCGCCAGTTGATTTACTTCCAGATACCCAAGTCCATTCATTTGTCGTAATGCTAAATTTCCATAGATCATTTAATGTGCCAGGTAACAAATTTAGCTCATCAAAACCATATCCCCCATATAGCCACAAATTACCACTAGAATCATGCCAACTTACTGCCCCCATCCGGGCGCCTGGAACATTCCTAGCACTAGAAATACCCTGGATTCCATAAATACCTGATGCATTGGCTGCAGAAGAGCCGCTTACCCAAGTCCATAAATTCGTGCCTGGAGAATATTTCCATAAATCATTTAGAAAAGTCGTGGTGCCATTCCAGCCTCCAAACATCCATAAGTTACCGCTACTATCAGTCCAGCTAATAGAGATATAACGACTTCCTGGGATATTGGTCGCGCTTGATGACCCTTTAGTGCCATAAACACCTGGGGCGCCCGTCTGATTACTGCCTCCCACCCAAGTCCAACTCGATGTCGGTGAAGATGACGTGCAGTTTACATTGCAGCCAGATGATCCGCCTCCACAAGAACCTAAGGCAGCAATTGCAATTAACAGCAACGCATATCTAATCATTGATTTCAATTTAAAAAGCCTTATTCAATGTAATTGTTAATGCCTGGGTTGTAACATTGCCTGAGCTAGTGCCAGTATTTGTTCCGGTTCTTGTTCCGCCAATGGCAGGATTATCGGCCCATGCACCGCCCCAATTACTGGTCTGATTTCCTGTTACTGAGTAGGTATAGCTCATATCCAAAAACCAAGTTGGGTCAATAAAGTATGTGGCTCCAATCACTGCACCCGCCCCAAACACCCATTGTGAAGCTGAGTAACTTGATGGTGTACTAAGTCCTGTAACGCTGGTTGTTAAACCATTCATGTCAGCAAACCCAGTAATTTGATTAATGTTGTATTTGGTTTGAGCCAATGTAGGGCCTGCGCCAAAGTAGACATAACTTTTCTCAAAAGATCGACCAATAAATGGCATTAGAGACATCTGATGATTGATGGTTTGCTGATAAGAACGAACAACATAATTGCCATTAAACGGTGTATATGTGCCTGCTTGATAGTAGCCACCAGATTGAGGAATCAACATATTATTTACAGTGGAGGTTGTTCCTAAATAGCTATAAGCAAATTTTCCACCCCACATCCAATTACTTCCAGAAAAATGCTGAAAGTAACCGGCTTGTAATGATGGGGCTGCTGTATTTTGATTTCCTAAAGTAACTCCGGTTGATCCTGCGGCTGATCCAGTAATTGAGGCCTGTGGAATTCCTAACTTATCTTGGGTGGGAGGTGTATAAGACGTTCCTCTACCATAAGTATTTTGATTACTAAAACCAATCGTATTTTCACTAACGCCTAAGCCAACAAAAAAAGCTGATTGCGGCACGATTGAAACTGAGCTGGTTTGCGCTAAAGTGCATACACTAAAGCTAAAACCCATTAATGCAACAGCCTTTGATTTAAATTTCATACACCCACCCCTAGTTATTAGTTTAATGAAATATGTAAGATCCATAACTAAATCCTAGCATAGTAAACAGAGAATAAAAAGGCGGAATTTCACTAGATTTTTAATTGGTTTAGCATCTCATTGCGGTCAACATCCGTCACCCTATTAGCGTTACTTAATGTAACGCTCAAAAAAATACCAACCCTAAGGTTGGTATTTTCATTTCTGGTGGGCCCAAGAGGACTTGATCCTAGCTTCTAGGATATTAGATTGTTTCCTACCTTAACTAATAAGGCGGAATCGAAGCAGGGCCTAGGATGCCGATCCTAAATCAGGCAAGGGCAATCAAAAGCTCTTCTTTTAACGCCAACATCAGGCTCTTAGCATTGAGCTTTCTTGTTCTGGAATAATCTTGCCCAGCCCATAAACTTTGATATTCACCATTATTAGCTCTTCCCGCTAATTGCCTTAGAGATGCTGTCATCGTATTTTGTATTGGAAAAGGCAAAACCATTTTGTCATCCATCAATTGAATAAATTCGTTATCTATTCCCCGAGCAGGCCTTCCAGAAAATCCCGTCGTGAATACTGAGCCCCTGCTATGGTGCTTAAGCAAATACTCCTTATGAGCGGGAGAGGCGGTTGACTCAACACAACATAAAAAGGCTGTTCCCAGTTGAGCGGCCACAGCGCCAGCCTTTAACGCATTGGCAATGTCTGCTCCATCCATGATTGCGCCTGCGGTGACAACAGGAATAGAGCATTCTTTAACTAGTTGCTTAGTTAAATCCATCGCACTTAATTTTTCATCTTCTCCATCAGGGTTAAATATGCCTCGATGTCCGCCAGCCTCAATGCCTTGCGCCACAATAAAATCAGCGCCGGCTTTTTCAACCGCCTTTCCCTCTTTGAGACTTGTCGCAGTAATGCCAACAGCAATTCCTAGTGAATGCGCTTTTTCAATGAGGCTTAGCGACGGAACTCCAAAATGGAAAGTTAGTATTTCTGGGCGATGCTCCCATATAGGATTAAGTTGATCCTCAATAGCAGGATAAAACGGGGCTTGAGGCGTAGAAACTGAATACTCGCCTTCAACAGGTAAATTCTTTAATGCTTCAATGGCTTGCGTTTGAATATCTTGTGATGGCATATCAACTGAGCTAAACACAAAGAAGTTGGCATTAATGGGTCCATTTGTTAAGGCTCTCGTAGCCGCTAAATCTTCGCTAATTTTTTGTGGAGTGCTGTAAGCGAATCCAAAACTACCAACACCGCCAGCATTAGAAACTTCTGAGGCAAACAATGGATTATTGATGCCGCCAGCCATCGGCGCCTGAATAATCGGAACGCCTAACTTAGAGAAGTTGAACATAGCTGTTTCATTAAATATTGATCAAAAAATCATTATATGAGGGGCATCCAAAATACAAAGCCTCAAATGAAAAAACCACCCGAAGGTAGTTTATAGAATCTTGGTGGCCCGGGGCGGAATCGACCAGATCTAATAAATTCTTTAGATATCTCAAGGGCCAGTCGGGCCTTTGGCCTACCCAGCACGATTCGAACGTGCGACCTAGACCGATAAGCTTAGTTGCTTAACGTTGCAGCCTGATAGAAATAAATTGACCCCGTATTGCCCATCATATAAATTAATCCTCCATATCCAAGATTTGGTAGAGATCCTAGAGCAGTTGATGGCGTATATGCGCTAGATGGCGGCCTAAGAATAGTCGCACCTGTGCTGGCATTGGCCCACTCTACAGTTTCGGTATAGTTGCCACTATAGAGCGCAGCTTGCAGAACACTTGTCGAAGTAGAAATATTCGGATTAAGGTATTGAGAAATTAGTATCCTCTGGTTAGCTGGGCCAACTAAAGAAAAATAATCTGTCGTGCGCCAATCGGGTCGATTCCAAACAGTAGTCATTACGCCTGTTGTTTGATTTAAGCTAAGTCCCACTACTCCTTCATAAGTATCTTGTGCGTAAACCATATTATTTTCCGGGTCTACTCCAAAACTACCCAGTGATGCACTCCAACCCCCCGTTGGACTGGCTGTTGGGAGGGTTGTTCCCCAAGGGGTGGCACGCACAGAGGTAACAGAGCCATCCCCATTAATGTCTTGACTTACTGCAAAAGGAGTAATGGGTACTAATGCAGACCCCCCGCCATTTTGGTTGGCAATAATCCAGTTTCCTAGAACTGCAGGAGCATCCCCCGCAGTTTGACCAGGTAGTAAATAGGACGGGGGAACCCACGCTTTATCAACAGTTAATTGACTCGTGAGAGGATTAACAATAATGCGCTCTAAATTACTTAATCCAGCTAGATACCAATAAATTCTATTATTGTGCTTTGTCACAACTCCACGCGTTCCCACCATCTGATTAAGCGCAATAGAATCAATTAATTGGAGGTTACTAGAGTCCAGAGCAACCGCTGTTGAATTTGGTGGTAGCCCATACTGCGCTTGACATGAGGTCATCGCCAGATTTCCCTGAGTGGGACAGCCAATGGGTCGATTCTGGCTTTTTAATAATATGGCACCAGCTGCATTTGGGGCAATCAATAAGCCGTCAAAATTTGCGTTAATTGGACTTGAGAGAGTGGGTGATACCCCCAATTGAACTGACTTTAATATTGACCCCGTTAATGGATCGAGCTTAACAATCGTTGTGCCCGCTGCAGCAATAATTGTTCCATCGGCAATCACTCCCATGCTACCAAAAGCATTCCACTGCCCAGCAGGTAGTGGATTGACGGCATTAATATAGGTAAGCCAAATTTGTTGACCAGTTAATGGATTAAATTTTGCAACATATTGACCAGTTGTTTCAGATGCTAAACCTCCACCCATAATATAGCTGCCCGTGGGGCCATCATTCACAATAAACTGAATCGATCCCCATGTACTGGCCGATGTCATCTGGATTGCCTGATTTGAACCACTAAAAGAACCAGTAAAAGTGGCACATGGTTGCACGCCACTGTGAATCGAGTCAGTATGCTCTGGAGCCCCTATAGCAGGTGCATAGTTCACATAATTGTTTGATGGATCGGCAGCATATTGCTTCATGCATCCAACTTCTGTAGCGACGATTGTTGAATCAACAGAAATTTGCTTTGCAGTCGTATTAGTTGAGCTACTTCCCTCGCTACAACCAATGATTTGAGCAGTAGTAAAAATTGCAATGATTAAAAAGAAAATAGCTCTCATGTTTTCACCCCATGATTAATTTGATATTCGAAATCTAGAGCGGTAGGCTTAACTAAACGTTAAGGCAGCTCGAAGATCTGTTAAAAAGATTTTACCTAACTCTAGGTATGTATAAAATTCATACTCATATAGCGCTCTATAACTGAACTGGCTGCGTTTAGCGATAGCATCTGCACAACCGTTACTTAAAGTAACGCTCAAAAAAATACCAACCCTAGAGTTGGTATTGTGATTCTTGGTGGGCCCACCAGGACTTGAACCTGGGACCAAAGGATTGAGATTTTTGGTGGGCGTGTAATGATCTTTTTTAAAAATTGACCCAATAAAAAACCACTCCTAAGAGTGGCTAATTAAAACAATGTCAAAGCGGGGGTTAATTTCTTAATACTTGTATCCAACACCAACTAAAAAGTTATAAGCGCTGACATTCTGATTAACATTAAATCTAGCTTGGCTAGTAGCATTAATAGTTGGAGTGCTTAGCGTACTCGAGCTATATCCCAGGTAATTAGCTTCGCCAAATCCATAAAAACCGCCAGAGATAATTTGTTTATATCCTACTCCCAAGATATATCCGCCCACCCTATCTGAATTCGTTGCGCGACCATCATTAGGGTTTTTAATTTGAATAATTTCGCTTGTATACCCCAACTTCACATAAGCTAACTTATCTTTATCGATTGCGTATCCTGGCGTAACATATAAGTTGTAGCGGTCTTTTGCTGTGTAGTAATAGCTTACCTTGCCATTGGCTAATTGACCTTTAAAATCTGTTGCTACAGTATTGCTATTAGGCATATACAGCGAATAGTCAGCGCCAACGCCTAAGGTCCATTTAGGCATTACTTCAAAGATGTAACCTACGCCGACATTTAAAGGAGTGTATCCCCAGCTTCCAGTATCACTTGCGGTACCTGTAGCCGAACCATATTTTGAAGTTGTAATTGAGGGTGAGCTAGATTGTGCTGTATTTTGATCCCAGCCAGTAGAGATCTGTCCATAAACACCCACAAAATCTGAATAAGGAGCAACCGAAACTGAGCTCGTTTGCGCTACAGAAGAAACGCTAAAGCCAAAACCGAATAATGACAATGCTAATAATTTGCTTTTCATATACCCACCTTTAGTTCGTATTTTCATGAAATATGAGATTTATTATCAAATATTTTCATGTCTATTTCATCAAAAATTAGGGTAAATCACTAGTAGAAGTGCTTTTATCTACCAAAAAGCACTCCACAAGCGTTACTTAAAGTAACGCTCAAAAAAATACCAACCCCAAGGTTGGTATTTTGTACGACTCGACACATAGTTAACACTTTATACCGGACACATACTTTACAGTTTTAGGCATAGGAGGGACCACTCTATGCCGTGGAATGAAAGTACTGGGTATATGTAACCATGTGATCGGTACCGGACGTAAAGCATGTGTCCGGTAAGGACCTTTTCATTTCTGGTGGGCCCAAGAGGACTTGAACCTGGGACCAAAAAATTCCGGTTTGTGTTAGTTTCCTAACTCCCTGGACTATGCGTTCTAAAGGGTATGCTAGTATTTTGTCAGCAGCTATCGGAGCTGACCTTGATAACGGAGGCAAGCATGCCATTGATACAAATTTCACTAGCTGAAGGAAAATCCCCAGAATATATTCAAGCAATAGCTGATGGCATACACCAAGCATTACAAACTTCTTGGAAAATTCTATTAAATGATCGATTTCAGATAATTTCGGAACATAAAAAATCCCATTTCCTGATCGATAAAATGATGTGGAATGGAAATCGCTCTGACGATGTTGTGGTAATACACATCACTTCTGTTTTAAGAACAAAAGAAATGAAATTGAATTTATATAGTGAATTGGTAAAAGTGTTGACTGTCAATCCAGGAGTTAGAAAAGAGGATATCTTTGTAACTATTGTTGACAACACTCCAGAGAATTGGTCATTCGGCAAAGGACTTGCACAACTCTCAGCCTGACATTTATTAGGTGTGCGTAATCGACCAGGGCCTGGGATGCCCAATCCCCCCCCCACAAGCGTCACTTAAAGTAACGCTTAAAAGACTAAACCCCCACTATCGCTAGTGAGGGCTTTTTCTGGTGGGCCCAAGAGGACTTGAACCTGGGACTGGCTGGTTCTGAATTTTGTAATTTTCTTTACTCCCTGAACTTTGCATTTGTCAAGTTAAAACAAGCTTAATACCTGCTAACTTGAGCAATGCTAACTAATACCGCCAATCTTTAGATAAAAGCATTTCGATCTGCAATACCAGTACATATATTTTTTGCAGAACTATGCTATATTTTTCTGACGAAATGAATTTAGCGAGGGAATTCTGTGCCAAAAACTATTAAACCAAGCGCAACCCATGCAAATACACATGACCCTATTACCTCGGAACAGGTAAAAAGCGATGCTGCAGAAATTCTTACTGTTCTCAAAAATGGTGGGGTCGCAGTACTGGGGCTAGATGTAGCTTATGCTGTAATTGGCAGTAGAGAAAATGCGATTAAACGAATTTTCCAAGCAAAAAATCGGAGCTATGAAAAACCGAGTGGGTTTTTTTCCAACTGGGAAATTAGTAATGAGATTCATATGCTCCCAAGTGAAAAAAGAGGGGTGATTCGTGAAATTATTGAGCAGGAAAAATTACCTTTCTCTGTAGTAGCCCCTTTTAAGCCAAACCATTCCTTCTTTAAAAATGTAGATCCCTTTGTGCTTCAAAATTCAACAAAGGGTGGCACGATTGACATGCTACTGAATGCGGGCGTGCTGCATGATGAGTTAGTTAATCAATCTTGGGAAATGGGTATGCCTGTATTTGGCTCCTCAGCTAATACATCCCTTATGGGAAGTAAGTATCGTGCTGAAGACATTGAGGCAGAGGTATTAAATTCAGTAGATCTTGTGGCTGATTATGGGCTTTCTAAGTATCACAATCCTCTAGGGCGTTCTAGCACCATTATTGATTTCAGTGATTTTTCTGTTATTCGCATAGGCGTCATGTTTGAGCAATTACAAAAAGCCTTTAAGAAGCGCTTCAATATCAATCTATAAACTACAAAAAAAGAGTCTCAATACACAATATGAAAATGCGAATTTGTAATCAATTAAAGCAGCTACTGCTTACTCTGTGTTTACTTAATGCTATATCAAATGCTTATTCGCAGACTTCAAACAATTACCCCAACAGGCCAATTAAATTCATAGTTCCCTATGCAGCCGGCGGTGGAACTGACATATTTGCCAGGCTCGCCGCGCAAGAGCTAGGAAAACAAATTGGTCAATCAGTTATTGTTGATAACGTGGTGGGTGCCGCTGGCATGGTCGCTGGATCAATGGTAGCCAAGGCCGCACCAGACGGCTATACGATCTTGGTAGATCAAGCCTCTATTGCTACTAATCCACTGCTTTATGACAAAGTGCCATTCGATCTTAAGAAAGATCTAGAGCCCGTTATGCTGGGTGTATCACTAGATAATATCTTAGTAGTTAACCCCAGCTTAATGGCAAATAACGTGAATGAGCTGGTGGTTTTAGCCAAAAGTCAACCGGGGGTTCTCAATTACGCTTCCACTGGGATTGGCTCGCCGCAACATTTAGCCATGGAAATATTCAAAGATAAAACTGGGGCTAATATTGTTCACATTCCTTATAAGGGTGGAAGCCCTGGAATTATGGCTACAAGCACTAATGAAGTCCAAATGTTTTTAATAAGTGTTTCTACTGCATTGCCATTTATAAAATCTGGCAAAGTACGAGCGCTAGGTAATGGTGGTCTTAAGCGCTCGCCATTACTGCCCGAAGTTCCTGCAATTGCGGAATCATTACCTGGTTTTCAAAGCACGAATTGGCTGGCCTTTTTTGCTCCAGCTAGTACGCCCAAACCTATCATCGAAAAATTAAATAGCTCTCTCCAAAAAGCATTCGCAAATCCAATACTAATGGAGCAATTTAAACAGCAGGGGATGATCCCATTAGGGGGGGCACCATCTGATTTAGCAAATACAATTAATCGAGATATGGCTTACTTTGGACGAATCATCAAAACTGCAAACATAAGAGCGGAGTAAGTATTACTGCAACCTAAAATGTTGATTTGTACGCAAAACTGATCCAATTAGCGCCTTAATTTGCAACCAATTTCAGACCAACATCCGCTCAATATAGGCTGTCAGTCAAAGATAACAATATCATTTGGATGGATTAAAGTTAGATACAAATGGTGGATCAGTTTTAGATGTAAACCAACATTGTTAAGGCAGAATTGACCAGACCTGGGATGCCTAATCCTCTCTCACAAGCGTTACTTCAAGTAACGTCGAAAATATACCAACCCTCATAAATTGACCCATAAAATTTGAGCAGTTTTAATAGGCAACTTTAGCCACACTCACCCTATTTAATTAGATAAAGAAACCTGCCCACGCACTGCATTCGCTTTAGCATTAACAATAATTTGGCCGTTACTTGCTATAGGTAAGCTCTTACATACGCCATTAATCATTAATTTTTGATCACCTAATGTCATGGAATTAAATATCGTTTTTATACTTGAGTCTAATAATGCAGTACTCCAGTAGTCTTCAAAGTTATTGAAAGTTTTTTTGACTATAAATTCATCCATCTTGATCGATTTTAAATTAGCCTGAGTCCAAAGATTTTGCAACACAACTAACTTAGAAGCCTTCAAGCTTGGGGGTAATAATTCTTGTATGCCCATCGCACTAAGCTGTTGATTTATTGGTGCTAAAGGATAAAGGTTGTCTAGCATATCCCAGGCATAAGCAGCTACGCTCCCACCAGGTCGAACCACACGAACCATCTCAGATAAACCTTTTGCAGGCTCAGGTACAAAAAAAATACTTAATGCCATTACAGCAACATCAAATTGGTTATTAGAATACGGCAGATTAATTGCATTCCCAAGCCGAAAACTGGCAAGCTCACATCCCGGTCTTGATCGTGCATAGCTTAATTGTTCAGCTGAGGGGTCCATACCCGATATTGCCTCTGGTGAGTTGCGCTTAATAACCATTTCAGTAAAGTCACCATTACCGCAACCAACATCTAACCATTCGAGTTTATTGGGTAAATCAAGCCAGTCTAAAAATACGCCACCAACAAGCTCGCTCCAGGCGCCCATTAATTTTTCATAATTGGCGCCATTATTGAAATTTATCTTATCCTGAGACATCAGCAACTTTCCATTTATTCTAAATACTAATACCTAAAGTTGGTAATTAATTAGAAAAAGCAAGCCTGCCAGAAGGAAATTTTGCTTTTCTAGTTAGATCAAAAGGACTTGAACCTGAGTAAATGCTTTTGGTTTGCCGGTCCTACTCTGGCTAGCTAATTTATGAGGCAGTTAACGATAGAAATAAACGATTAGGACAAAAAACCGCTCCGTAGAGTGGTATCAAATGCATTAATTAACTTATCTTGTGACCTAAAACGCATATCCCGCCCCAATTAAGAATTGATAGGTATTTAAGCCGTTAAAGTTTGTAGAGTGATAGGTAGTAGATGTTGAAGTTACGCCCAGATTATTTTTTACGGCAGAATAACCCGTGGTGTAGCTATAACTAGGATTCGCATAACCCATATAGTTTCCTTCAACAAATCCATAAAAGCCACTGGCAATCATTTGCTTATAACCCAAGCCAATCAGATAACCGCCGAGGGTCGAAGACTGGGAGGATGCCTTGGTCGCCGAAGTGGCTGAAATTCCGTTAGAACTAGTTGTAGTAGCGCTACCCGGAGGGTTGTATTGCGCACTAACTTGGCTATAGCCAGCCTTCAGATAAATTATTTTTTCTTTATCTAAGACATAGGCAGGACTAACAAAAAAATTATACCGATTAGAAGCTTTTAGACTTGCACCATTTCCTGAATCGGTAGTGCCTGGAGGAAGTAAAGAGTTACCAGCCGCATTAGTATTAGTAACAGAGAAAGTAGAGCTAGTTTGTGATAGTGCAGAATAATCAGCACCTAAGCCCAGTAACCAATTAGGACTCGCTTGCCAGTAATAGCCTATACCAAGTACTAATGGCATGCCCCCAAAATTTTGACTGGGACTACTTCTATTTAGATTACTGTTATCTGCAGGAACGGCGACTGCGGTACCCGTCATGCTTCCTAATTGATTACTTTCATAACCAGTAGAGACCTGTCCATAAAATCCAGCAAAGGCACTTTGAGCCTGAACATTTGAACTATTAAAGCCAATCGTCAGTAAAGCAGTCAATAGACTAAGCGTGAATCTGTATTTCATAAGCCGCCCCCGTTAGATTGAAAAATACTTCTCTATGAGTATTTCCAATCTCAGGCGGTGCGCTAGATATATCTAGTCGAAGGAATAAACTGGTTATAGGAACTATATGCTTATATATAGCTTAAGGTGTGCTGGTATACCCTTGGTTTAGTAATTAATTAAGGATTACTCCATCCCCCCCAAGCGTTACTTAAAATCACGCTCAAAAGACCAAACCCCCACTATGGCTAGTGAGGGCTTTTTCTGGTGGGCCCACCAGGACTTGAGCCTGGGACCAAAGGATTATGCTTACCACTACAGTTTTCACTGCCTGTTTCCAGTTTGTAGTCTGGACTGTCTCTTGTCTTTACGACCTACCCGTACAGTCTCTACACCTTCTAAGCATTGCTGCCTAGCTTGGCTCGGGATTACCACGCTGTTACACAGAGGCTTCCCCGAATTTGAGTAGTTCTACATACGAGCAGAGCTAACTTACTCATATGCAACCCACTAGCAATAAACCCTGGCACTTTTGATGCTGTAGTTGGGATCGAAACCTGGTGAAATGCGCCATTTATCAAAATCAATCTGGCTTTATATTTGCAACCCGGATTACTTTGCTCCACTTATCAATTTCACTATTAATTAAAGTGCCAAATGATTCAGGAGAACTTCCACCTAAATCAGCACCAAGACCGGCAAGTTTTTTTCGAATCTCTGGGTCTTGTAAGGTTCGACCAATATCTATATTTAATCTAGCAAGTACTTCCTTAGGTACGCCTGCAGGTGCAATAAAACCAAACCATGCTGTAACATCATAGCCAGGAATTCCACTTTCATTGAGCGTTGGTATATCAGGTAAAGTTGGATGTCGGTCCAAAGTTGAAACGCCAAGCACCTTTAATTTTCCTGCCTTTACATATTGAGTAACTGCTGGTCCACCAGTAAAAAGAATTGAAACATGCCCAGCCAATAAATCAACGATGGCTGGGCCATTACCTTTATAGGGTACATGTGTGAGATTTATGTTACCCATTGAATTAAGTAACTCGCTACAGAGATGCGGCATAGATCCATTACCAGCTGATGCGTAATTAATTTGCCCAGGTTTTATTTGCGCTTGGGATTTAAGATCCATTACGCTATTTATTTTATGATCTGAATTTACGACCAATAGCATGGGGTAAGTACCCACAATACTAATCGGAGCAAAAGCCTTCTTTGTATCATAAGGAAGCTTAGATTGCATGCTAGGATTAATTGTTAAATCAGGTGTTGCCAACATAATGGTATAGCCATCTGGCGTAGCTTTAGCCAGCATTTCAGTTCCAATAACTGTACCGCCACCGGCGCGATTTTCAATGATGACGGGCTGGCCAAGAAACTCTGAGAGCTTTGGACCTATTGTTCTAGCAACAACATCTGTTGTTCCCCCAGGAGCAAACGGAACAATAATTTTTATCGGTTTTGTTGGGTAAGTCTGAGCCATAGCTGGAAGGGCAATACTCAGGCTAAAAACAACACTAGATACAGTGCGATAAAAGTTTTGCATTTTATAGCCCTCCACTAAGTAGCCATTAGTTCTATTTTTGACCCCAATAACTCCTCAAGCGCTGCTTTAGCAGCTATTTTTTGAGTGGGTGATGCTGGTGTCAATGGCCCCCTGGGATTACCTACGGGAATCCCCTGCAATCCTAAAGTGTACTTAGTAACAGCTAAGCGATTGTCGCCTGAAATTGAATTCCACATCTTAAGTAATTGATTATGCAATATCAAAGCATTTTTATGATCACCTTTTTGAACTAGATTCCATAAATCGACACAAGGTCCAGGCACTGCAGATAGAATCTGCGAAATAGCGCCGTGCGCCCCTAATGCAAAGGTTGGATATAGCAATGCGTCTATTGCTGCATATATTCGACTCTCTGGTTTACAGCGAAGTAATAAATCAGCCATCGTTTTTAAATCGCCTGCGCTTTGTTTAACGCCACAGATTCCTGGATTATCTTTCATTAATTTTATTAAAAGGTCTACTGATAAATAATTCCAAGGAATAACGTTATAAATAATGATGGGAATTCCAACGGCATCATATATTTTTCCGAAGTGCCGAATCATCGCCTCATCATCATTCTTATAAATGTAATGTACGGGAGTAATTTGAAGAGCAGACACCCCTAAGTCAGCAAGCGCTTTAGCTCTTTGAATGGCATCACGAGTACTATTGGCAATAATTCCCGCGACAACGGGAGTCCGACCATTAACTTCTTCGCAGGTTATGCCCACAATACGGCGAAGCTCATCTATCGAAAGTGTATTCCCCTCTCCAGCACTACCCCCAGGCACAACGCCGTGAACACCCTGATCCAGCATATATTTGATTTCTTGTCGCAAGATATCATCTCTAATCTCTTCATTTTCATCAAATGGGGTTAAGAGGGGCGGAAGAATTCCAACTATATCTTCAGGTTTGAATATTTTTGCATTTTTCATATGACACCTTTAAATAAAAATTAATAGTTACCTACAAAATAGTTCTGGTTAATCTACTTTTGATAATCTCCTTGTGATCAATTTTGCTTCTCGACAAACAATTTGAATTAATTTTTGACGACTCTGTTCATAACGCCAAGTAGGAGCGCCTAGATTTAAAGCTGCAATAATTGCACCACTTGGTCCAAATATAGGTGCCGAAACCCCAGAAGCTCCTTCAATATTTCCATCTTTGAGCTCAGCGAAACCATCTTTATATGCTCGTCTAATCACGGCATATATTTTTTCTAAATTTATTTCAGTATATTTTGTTATAGATTTAATCTTAGCTAATTTTAGCCATCGTGCTACATCGTCACTAGATGAGTAGGCCATCATGAGCAAACCCATTGAAGTGCAATATATAGGACGTAGGTGATCTAACGAAGCGTCATATCGAATTTCATTCTGACTAATTGCTTTAGCTAAGTACTTAACCTTAGCTTCGGCTGTCAAAACGCCAATAAATGCAGATTCTTGACTCTCTTCTGCCATAGCTTCAAGAACTGGTTTCGAAATTGATATAAGTCTATTTTGAATTCCCCCCACCCAGCTACCCCTTAGTTTTTCAGGAAGAAAATATCCCAAAATATCTTTCGAGAGATAGCCACGTGCAACCAAAGTTGTTAACAATGCTTGAGTGCTACTTTTTGGCATTTCCAGGCGCCTTGCTACATCACTTACACCTAATGGTTCCTGAACCGCTGCAAATAACTCAAGAAGCTCTAGCGTCCTAACGGATGACTTTACTAATTCGTTCATGTATGTGAATATTTATAATTGATTAATTTATATATATATTATCTCTATTTAATATAAAAAGCATAGATTTATATTAAATAAATTCTTATTTGTTCATATATAAGAACAATAAACACTAGCTTCTATTAATAATTAAAAATACAGTCACTTAAAGTAACTAAAAAAATACCAACCCTAGAGTTAGTATTAGATTATTGGTGGGCCCACCAGGACTTGAACCTGGGTCTAGGAGCTTGGATTGAGGTGGTCTAGTCTGACTGCTTTGACGGAATGACTCAGAGTCTAGAATTTTGATGGCTAATAATTTAGGCTATTTCGCCCAAGACAGCATCTAATCAAAAAGCGGAGTTCACTAACTCATCCAACTGATTTTTCAAGGTAGGCGGCGTAAATAATGAGAGCATCGCCCTATAGGCATGCTTATCTATAAGCTTCATTCCCTTTTGCTTAAACTCACTAAACTCCGCAGCCTCTGGAATACTAAAGTAACAGCGCTTATCAGCAATTTGCGGGCTTATAAAAGGGTCTTTATTTATGACAAGGTTATTAACTAATTCCAAAATCAATGGAATACCAGCAAGATAAAGCTCAAATGTATGCTGCATTAGGCATAGATTTTGGCGAAGCGGAACCCAAGCAATATCAATAATTGGGCCAGTATCAATTCCTGAATCAACTCTATGAAATGTGCATCCAAGCGTAGGGGCACCCGATAGCATCTGACGAAGTGGCGCAAACAAACCGCCGAAGGCGGGAAGCGCCCCAGGATGTAAATTAAAGATACCAAATTTTGGTAAGCTAAAAATAGGTTTTTTAAATATTAATCTGAATCTGACAGATATGATTACATCTGGATCAAATGCATAAAGAGTTGCGCCGTCTCCAGTGGGTAACAAATCTCGCAATACATTAGTTTTAAAATGATACTTCTGAGTCATTTGAAGCGGGGTTAATAGCTCTCCAACATTGCTCGTTTTTTCTATTAGAGGAAAGAGCGTGTTAAGTGGTAGATCCCGCTCAAGAAAATTAAACCGCGCAAGCTCAGGGACTGATGATTCACCGGAGAGACTTTCATGGCTAAAAAAAACTGCTAGCTCATGCTCGGACAGATTGGGTATTAAGTGATTTAGAACGATGGCCCCAAATAAATCATGCTTAGTGCAAATTGCGATTTTCAATTTCTTGCTTTCCTAATATTTATTAGATTACTTCCCTTAGTTATTTTCATTTTTAGCACAAAAATATTTCCAGGATCCCATAAATGACAAAACCGCCCGAAGGTGGTTTTAGTACTTCTTGGTGGCCCGGGGCGGAATCTAACCAGGGCCTAGGATGCCCAATCCACTTACCCATCCGTCACTTAAAGTAACACTCAAAAAAATACCAACCCTAGAGTTGGTATTTTTTTGCTAAACGTCCAAATAGGCCCTAAAATTTATTAATATTTAATTATTTCCACAGCGAACATTTTGATTCGGCTTTAGTTGCAAAGGCCTGATCACCAGGAACTGTAGCTACTAACTTGTAATAATCCCAAGGATATTTGGATTCAGAGGGTTTCTTGACTTGCATTAAAAACATATCGTGTACCATGCGGCCATCTGGACGAATATAACCACCCTTTGCAAACATATCATTAATTTTGGCTGTTTTTAATTGGGTCATCACCTTTTCAGGATTATCTGTACCAATTGCTTTTACTGCTTTAAGATAAGTTGTAGTTGCTGAATAGTCTGCGGCCTGAGTGGAGGATGGCTCCTTTTTCATAATTTCAAAATATCGCTTAGCCCAAGCCCTAGAATCTGGATTTGAATCCCAATACCAAGCATCAGCTAGATACATATTTTGCGTTAAATTAAGTCCCAAAGCATGAATATCGGTAATGAACATGAGCAAACCAGCCAATTGCATTGTTTTGGTAATCCCGAATTCATTGGCGGATTTAATTGAATTAATAGTGTCGCCGCCAGAATTAGCTAGGCCAAGAATTTTTGCTTTTGAATTCTGTGCCTGCAATAAGTAAGAAGAAAAATCTTGAGTATTGAGTGGAGCTTTAACATCCCCAAGCACTTTACCGCCCGATGCTTTAATGACGGTTGAGGCATCATTTTGCAATGCGGCACCAAAAGCATAATCTGCAGTTAGGAAAAACCAAGTATCGCCGCCTTGCTTAACAATAGCTGAACCAGCTACCTTTGATAGGGCGATTGTGTCATAGGAATAATGAACGGTATAGGGGGTGCAGTCTTCATTAGTAACACGTGATGTACCTGCGGAAACGACGATAATTGGCTTCTTTTTCTCTAAGGCAATTTTATTCATTGCTAAAGCTACTGCTGAGTTAGTTCCAGCAATTAATAAATCTACTCCCTGCTGGTCAACCCACTCTCGCGCCTTACTAGCAGCAATATCTGGTTTATTTTGATGATCAGCTGTTAATAGTTCAATTTTCTTTCCATTAACACTTCCTCCAAAATCAGCTATGGCCATTTTGATAGCTTCAATACCGCCCTGCCCGTCAATATCACCGTATAGCCCGGAAATATCTGTTATGAATCCAATTTTTACCGTATCGCCAGAAATTTGGGCTTTACTAACGGTAGACATACTCATTACCGCAGCTGCAATTGCCGTTGTTACCAATATTTTTGATTTTTTCATCATCATCTCCTTTGTTAAATTAGTTTTAAACATTCACATCTACAACAATTCGTCCACGTACTTCACCAGTTAAAATCTTTTTTCCCGCATCAATAGCACTTTCTAAATTTACTAATTGCGCAATCGAATTTAAAGCTGCTGGAGGCGTATCACTGGCTAAGCGTTTCCATGCCGCATCCCTAATCGAGCGTTTAGCCATAACACTATCCACTCCAATTAGGCTAACAGATCTCAAAATAAAGGGGGCTACCGATAACGGTAAATCCATGCCCTGGGCTAAGCCGCAGGCAGCTACCACGCCACCATATATAGAACTAGCACACGCATTGGCTAATGTGAATGAGCCAACAGAATCGATCACACCAGCCCACCGCTCCTTTTGCAAGGGTTTGCCAGGTTCAGATAAAGAGGTGCGCGAAATAACATCCTTTGCGCCTAAGCCCTTAAGATAATCGTGCTCAGCATCTTTTCCAGTGGAGGCAATTACTTGATATCCCAAATTTGATAACAAAGAAATTGCAAAAGATCCCACTCCGCCACTAGCACCAGTGACCAAAATTTCACCTGCTTGAGGATTAACGCCATTTTTTTCAAGAGCCATGATACAAAGCATTGCCGTATATCCAGCAGTACCAATAGACATGCAGTCTTTAGCGGTAAGAGATGCTGGCTTTCTAATTAGCCAATCCCCCGATACGCGTGCCATTTGCGCGAGGCCACCCCAGTGGGATTCACCGACACCCCAGCCGTTCAATACAACCTCGTCCCCAATTTTCCAATTTGGATCATCGCTTGCACTTACGGCGCCACAAAAATCAATCCCAGGAACCATCGGAAACTTTCTCACAACCGGAGCCTTGCCGGTAATTGCTAAGCCATCTTTATAGTTAATAGTTGAGTATTTAATAGCCACTGTTACGCCCGACTGATCAAAGTTTGGCAAATCAGAGACGTCCAAATTTTTTAAATTGGCCTCTGCTTTTCCGTCTTCTGACTTAGTCAAATAAATTGCACGAAACATATTTTTCCTTATAAATTTAAACTGGTTGAAGTAATTCGGTAATAAATAATCTGCTCACAATGTTTAAAGGCTGGGTTGATAACTCTAATTTGGAGCATAAAACTGCTCCCTCCCAGGCGCACCAGAAAAAATTAGCCAATTCAGACGCATCAACTGTTGTTTTTATTTCTCGTCGCTCTTTAGCTAAATCGATACATTGTCGAACTTGATCACGCCAGTCTGCAATGACATTTAAAAGCTCAATTCGAAAACGCTCCTCTAAGGTTGCCATCTCCTGCCCAAGATTGCCAATAAGGCAGCCACGCTTAAATTCATAGCGCCTTACACCAGCCTCTGCCTCCTTGGTAAATTCTTTGAGACGTTCTAATGGAGATTTTTTTTCGTTACTTAAGATACGCTGTAATTTATTTGAAAAATAAATTCCATAATTTTTAATTACTTCAATTGCAAATTCATCTTTACTTTTAAAGTAATAATAAAAAGAGCCCTTTGGTATCTCAGCAATTTCAACAATCTCATCAAGACTTGTAATGCTGAAACCTTTTTGAGTAAATATTGCTGTACCAATATTAATTAATAATAATTTTTTATCATTTGGCTTTGCCGCTGCCTGCTTAATTTGCATAATTTTATTCACAGCTAATTTCCTTTGACTTGAGAAAATTGAAGGTTCTGTTTTTCCTTAAGCAATCCCCTCATAAAAAATAAACCAAATATGGGTCCGGGCAATAAAAGCCATGCCACTTTATCTCCTAAATATGGAAAGGCGAAAGTGACTATGAATATAGAAATGATGGTGATCAAAAATCCAATACTATTTTGAATTGTTAGGGCTGTGCCCACTAACTCCTGCGGGCATGCCTTAGCAGAAATAGCTGAAAATTGAGGAGAATCCGCCACAACTGCAAATCCCCAAACCAATAAAATAAAAATTTTCCAATTGGGAGAAATTGCATTGAGAAAGGGATAAATCAAGCAAATTACTCCCGAGGTAAATAAGGCAATCCAAGCAACGCGCCCGCTCCCGATAGATTGGCTCAGCCATCCGCCAATAATGCAACCAAGGGCTCCAATACCTATCACCATGAATGCCAAAAACGATACATTTTCATGCGCTACAGCGCCTTCAGTAGACAACAATATAAGTAACAGTAATGGGATAATTGTCCAAAATGAATAGAGCTCCCACATATGGCCAAAATAACCAAAAGCAGATGATCTAAATTCAGGTACGCGAAATGCCTGAATAACATTTGAAAAGGGAATACGCTGTTTATTGGGGGCATTCTTTAAATAAGGGCCATCGCCCAATATTCCGATAGCAATCGCTGCAATAAGGGCCAAAACCGATGAGCTTAATATCACGGCCTGCCAAGACAAGTCAGCGCCTACAGCTCTAATACCATGAGGCAATGCTGTGCCCAGCGTTAGCATCCCTACCAATAATCCTAAGTTTTTACCTGCCGTATTGGGATCCCAACTAACAATTAATTTCATTCCCAGTGGATAAATGCCCGCCAGAGAAACACCTACAAAAAATCGAAACATAATTGCTGAAATTAGACCTTCGCTGAGTAATGCAAAACAGCCATTTAATATTGCGCCAAAAATACTACAGAAAGCAAAAATTTTACTAGCGGGGAATTTATCAGCCCATCCACTCAAAGAAAAAAATAAGGTGCCAACAATAAAACCTAGTTGCACAGCATTTGTCAGTAAACCAATATCGCCTGTACTTAACATCCATAATTTAGTTAAATTATCAGAAGCGCTATTTGCACTAAACCACAGGGAGGTGCCAAAGAGCTCTGCAATAATAATTACTAAAATTGGTTTACTCATTAGTAGTCGTACCTGCAAACCGCGCATCTCTCCAGGCTATTGCCTCCCGCATTCCTCTTTCTCTAGCGATATCCATAAATACTTTTTTATCTGGGGATCCTACTGATTCAATTTGATGATCAATATCTAAAGCGACCTTTAGCGCCCTCTGAATTCCCTGAATTTCATATGTACTATTGATTGCTTTTTTAGTTCCCATCACTACATTAGGATCAACCAAAGCAATTGATCTAGCAATTTGTCTAGCGACCTCAAGATGCATACCGTCTTTAACTACCCTACTAATAATTCCCATTTGTAGGGCGCTCGGGGCATCTATTCTGTCTTGACCAGTAAAAATAATATCTTTTGCTTTTTTGGGGCCAATTACCCAAGGCAATAGAAGAGTTACTATGCCAGCACCAAATTTAAGTTCTGGCTCTCCAAAAATAGCATTCTCAGACGCAATAGCTATATCACAAGACAAGGCAAATTCAAAAGCGCCTGCCATACATGCTCCATGGATGGCCGCTACGGTTGGTTTTGGGCTATTCCAAAACCGCATTGTTGTATTGAAATCTAAATCTAGTATTTCTCGCCAAACTTTTTCTCCTGCTGGTTTAGCATCCATCTGGGCCTTAAGATCAAAACCTGATGAAAATGCTCGCCCTGCTCCGCATAAAATAATTACTCGGACTTTACTATCGGCTTCAGCCAAATCCATAGCATCATTAATCTCTATTAACGTGGCCTTATCTAAGGCATTCAGCCTATCTGGGCGGTTTAAAGTAATTTCCGCAATATGTTCATTAGCGTCATACAAGATTGAATTAAATTTTTTCATTTTGTAATTTATTGGTCAAGAAACTGCTATAGGCTCTATTGCCCCAGACAAAATCTTATTCTTAAACTCACCCCGATCTGCTTTACCCGTTCTTCCCAATGGTAATTCGGACAAAATATACATAGCATCAGGATGTTTATATTTTTCTAATTTTTGCTGCAAAAAATGATTCATTTGCAAAAGCTCTGCCACTACACCCACTTTAAGAACTAATAAAACGTGTATTCGCTCACCTAATATAGAATCTGAAACGCCTACTGCCATTGCTGCTGCAACCATTGGATGAGCGCAAATTATTTGTTCAATCTCGCCAGGCGTAATCTTATTTCCTCCGCGGCTAATAATTTCTTTACTTCGCCCCATTAATTCCACTAGTGATCTATCAACTTCTCGTGCTAGATCACCAGTTTTGAACCACTTATCAAAAAATGCTTTTTCCGTAAGATCCTGTTCATCTAAGTAGCCGTTCATTAAAAATGGGCTAGATATTTGTAACTCGCCTATCTCACCAAATTTAACTAACTCATTTTTTTGATTCACTATTTGAAACTGGACCTCTCCAGATGGGCGACCAATACAACCCGGGAACCGAATAAAATCGTTTGGAAAAAGAAAAAAGTCGCAGGTAGCAGTTTCAGTAGATCCATAAATATCAATTAAATCAGTATTAGAAAAATTTTCTCTAATGGAGATGGCCAAAGATTTCCCAAGTGACTCGCCGCCCATTAATATTTGCTTTAAAACTTTATTTTGATTAATAACTTTTATTTTATTTAGCACATCAAGCCGAGAAAATATACTTCGCATCATTGTTGGCACCATCCCAACTCGAGTTATTTTTTCTTCTAATAAAGAATTTAAAAATATTATTGGATCAAATTTTTCCAGCATCACTAGACTTCCACCTGTAAAAAGAGTCAGGAGGCAAACCCATAATCCAAAGCTAAAGTTGATGTTTAATACAAGTAAGGTGCGCTCATCAGTCTTAAAATTTAATAGCCGATTTATTTCATGAATTTTTTTATAGAAGGCTTGGTGAGAAATAACTGCGCCCTTGGGCTCGCCCGTTGATCCTGAAGTAAATATGACGAAGGCCGCATTTATGAGAATTTCTCTTTCTGGCGGAGTCTCTTTTGCTAAAATTAAAATACTTTTATTAATTTGAAAGCGGGCCTTGGTTTTAATTTGTAATTTTTTTAATACTTCATCGGGAGAGCTTCTATGCACTGGAATAATGACTCCACCCGCGAGCCATACACTTAAAATAGCTGCTACATCCATCATCTGATTAGAGACCGTGACGAGAACTGGTTCATTTGGTCTGATTCCCAGTTCAATTAATCGCGCTGCATATTCTTCCGCTGCCGCATTTAGCTTTGAGTAACTAAAAGTTTCTTTATCAGCGCTTAAAGCTATTCGTTTGCCGTATTTGAGGCATGCCGTAGATAAAACGCTACCAAGGTTTACTGACAAGATATAGGTGACCTTCTTTTACCAATTGAAATACCAACGGAAGGACTAAATCTAATCTTAACTAGACGAACGGTCAACTAGTATGTTCCCTAACTTAAATAAACCGTATTTTTCTTAAAGTACGAATCCCAATTTGGCCAAAAATTCATTACACACTTAATTGCACGCCCTATTTTGACGCTTGTAAGCTATTGAATTTACTGTAGTTTTAGGTGGAACAATATTCTTTTAATCCGTTGGTGGTGGTTCGAATCCCGCCCGACCCACCATATAGAATAGAGCTTTGCAGGCCGTTTCATAATCCTCGCGTGGAACATTTTCCTATAATCCGCTGTTTTACCCATTAGGCCCATATAGATCTTGGCGTTCAAGCTGACAAGCTCTTTGCATACTTGATGCTTTTTCGTGCGTAAATGGTTCGACTCTGTGGGTGATATTTTAATTCTTGGTGGGCCCAAAGGGACTTGAACCTGGGTCTAGGGGATTGGTTTGTGTTAGTTTCCTAACTCCCTGGATCAGACGATACAGCCTGCATCTAGCGGATGTCCGACATACATTATTTGGTGCTATTTACAAACTGTATTAATTCTCGATTAAACCGAGGCGCATTCTCCCAAAAAGGTGAATGTCCTACGCCCTCATAAAACGAATCCTTTGCTCCTGGCACGGTTGCAACGAGATATTTGCCAAGACCAATGCCAAGAATCTTATCCTGAACACCATGTGTTACAAGAGTGGGAACTTTTACGGCCTTCAAAGCATCTTCATAAGGAGCTGGACGACGTAACCAACTCCTAATTTTTGGTGGGACCACCATATTAAATGCAAGCATTTCCTCAAACTCAGATCTCGTTGGCTGAATTTCAAAGCAGCCACGGATGAAGTCCTTGGTTGCTTGGATATTCTGCGCTAAATCTTCTGTGAAGGTTTTTGGGATTAATTGAATCAATGAGCCTAGATTTTCAGGCGCAGCATTACCAGCACCACCGACAAAGTTGATCCCAGCAATGTTAGCGTCACCATACTTTTTTAAATAATCACTAATTATTCGCGATCCATAAGACCATCCTACAAGAACTGGTTTTTTTAATTGTGCAGTTTGAATAACTGCATTTAGCTCATCAGCAAATTTTTCTGAATTGTTATATAGCGCTGGATCCATGATCTTGTCTGAGAAGCCATGACCGCGAAAATCATAAGTGATAATCCGAAATTGCTTGGTAATCTCAGGGTCATTTAGTTGCTTTGCCCACGAAAGGTGACTTTGCATAAAGCCATGAATAAAGACTATTTCTTTGCCATTTGGGTTGCCCCATTCTTGAGCGCTAATATTTACACCGTCTGGTGTCTTGACGGTAAATGACTTATAACCTTGTGCGCTGGTGAAACCCACCCCAAAAAATAATAAAAGACCTACCAATGTGATGATTCTTAGAAAGTGTGGCATGCAACCCCCTTGTTCGACATACTTTTGAATAAATTCAAAAGCGGGTCATTTTGTTTCATTATTAGTTAAAAAAACCATAAAAAGGCAACTATTCTAAAAATTGAAACAATTTGTCTCAAAAAATATAATAGAAATTAATTTAAAGCGTATCTTAAATAGTGTCAAGCTACTATTAATGGATTCAAATTTATAGCATCAGTAGGTGTTTATAAGAAAAAAACCGCCCGAAGGTGGTTTTGGTCTTTCTTGGTGGCCCGGGGCGGAATCTAACCAGGACTGAAGATGGTAAATCCTAACCCCCCCCCACAAGCGTTACTTAAAGTAACGCTCAAAAGACAAAACCCCCACTATCGCTAGTGAGGGTTTACTTGGTGGGCCCACCAGGACTTGAACCTGGGACCAAAGGATGTCTGGCTCAATTCGTACTGAAGCCACCTGAAGTAGGTACAGTTCCCCAACTAATACATTCACCACTAGCATTGGTTCCAGTACAAAGAGCGTTGTAGCCTTGGCAATCTGAATTTTGAGTACATGAAACACCTAAGCCCCCTGCACTCCCTTGATTTATACCCAAATTTTGCTGACCATTAATTCCCCCAAAGCAGCTCATCAACAACATTCCTATTGTTCCACCCTTACCGCACTCAGTGCACGCACCAGTTCCCACGGTGCTTCCCTTAGGAACTCCAACTGGATTCCAACATCCTCTGACAGCGCCATCGTAGTCGCAATTGGTCTCAGTACCATATCCGTTTGTCCAGCCTTGAGGGCACTCGCAATTATAAGTACCACTTATGCCGCTGGGATCAGTGGGATAACCGCCATCTTTAGTTCCAGCTGCGTTACTGCTACACATGTTTATAGGAATCCCATAGCTCGTGTCGCCATAGTTAGCAGCTATCCAAGCCTGCGCCCCCACGCTCCCAGCAGTTAAGCTAGCGGTAATAGCAAATAAAATAGTGATGCAGTATTTTTTGATGAAGTTCATAAGCTTTCTGACATTATCAAATGACGCTGTTAAATGTATTTATGAAAATGATTCAGCATTAAAGTTAATTCGCTGTAGTAGGAGCACGCACAATGGCACATTTCAATTTCTTTTGTAAGGTTTTATCACTGCTAGTAACACTGACATAATGCCCTGCTGGTGAATTCGCTCCCAGACCATTACAAGCTTCAGTTGTAGTTGCTGCGCCAATTGCCCCATTGCAGTTTTCTGAAGAAGAAGGTTTGCCAGTAGTAATATCTTTTTGGGCAGCACAACTTGATAAAGCTCGAGCATATACAAAGCTACCATCAGATTTGGTATAACTGCATGCCCCAAGGGCATTGCAGTCTTTTTCGGTGGTTGTAGCTTCCATTGCAGTTAAGCAGGCAATTGATGGTCCGCCTACTGCTTTCATACAGCCAGCTAGTGCTATCGGTGTAGCAGTAGAAGAGTTACTTGAACTAGAGTCGCCACCACCACAAGCTACTAGAGCAAAGGCGGCTACTAAGAACAAGCTAATTAAATAGATGCGCATGACTTATCCTTGACTATGAGTATTTCCAATCTCAGGCGGTGCGCTAGATATATCTAGTCGAAGGAATAAACTGGTTATAGGAACTATATGCTTATATATAGCTTAAGGTGTGCTGGTATACCCTTGGTTTAGTAATTAATTAAGGAATATTCCGCCACGAGCGTCACTTAAAGTAACGCTCAAAAAAATACCAACCCTAGAGTTGGTATTAGATTATTGGTGGGCCCACCAGGACTTGAACCTAGATCTAGGAGCTTGGATTGTGGTATCACCTGCGGTTGCTTGGGGCCAATCGAACTAAGATCCAGGATACGCCATACCTATTTCACTGCCTTAAAGTCATAGCATAGAGCAGCGTAATTATTAAACCAATCATCAAACGTTCCTTTAGATCCTCGAACTGCCCCGCAACCAGAAAGAGAATTACCTGATAAATTCAAAAGCAACGAAAGGCCACCTTGGTCAGTTGCCATTATTTGCTTGCCGTCTTTGGAAATAGTAGCAATCCAATGAACTTCACCCCTGGGATGCTTAAGTGCTAGGTCTAAATGCCGTCCCTCTTGCCGAAGAACGGTAAGCGTTCTGGCCTCATCAAAACTGTTCCAATCTTTGGCAGACTGATTAGGATTGGCTACTTTATTAGCGCTACCAATTGAGGTTGAGGATACTTCACCCTTCCATTCTTTGGGCAGCATTGGAGTAGTTTGAGCAAATACTGAGCCACAGAAAACTGATGTAGTAAATAATAAGCAAAGCTTTTTCATTTGAAAAAATCCTTTTAAAGACTTGGGTTAGAGTGAAAGGTGGAAGCGAATTCACAAATATATTAACTGCTTTTTTACTATTAGCCATTCTTATTAAATCGGCCTTCACAAGCGTTACTTAAAGTAACGCTCAAAAGACCAAACCCCCACTATCGCTAGTGAGGGTTTTTTATGTTTAAAAGTCTACTTTCTACCCAAAGCAGACTTTTGCGAACAACCCATTATTTAAATTAAAGTAATCACGAAGGCACTACAGTTACTCGCTGAATCATTCCTAGATCAGAATGCTGCAGCATTTGACAATGCATGACGTAGGGTCCTGTGAAATCGTCAAAACGCATTCTGAAAGTAATCGATTTGGGTTCTAGCGCTGTTCCGCCAGCAGGTAAAGCGACCGTATCACACCAATAAGGCTTTATCGAGGTGCCATTGATACGAGTAATGAACATCGGATTGACATGAATATGAAATACATGAGATAAATTATTGCAGTTAAAAATAGTCCATTCTTCCACATCGCCCAGAATAATATTTTGAATAATCGTGTTTGAAGCTTGCAATTCGTATTCGTATTTTGGTACAGGGTTCGGCGCAATATAAACTGAACCTGCTATAGGCATCCCTATAAGCTTTGACAGATCGTCTTTTACTTTAGCAGTATTTTTCTTAAAAGACTCTAAGGTATCAGAACTTATTTCAGTCAAACCGGTAAATGCTTTATTCCATGCAGAAAAACTGCTATCTGCATTCTGCTTTATTTCATTACTAATCATGTTAAAAATAATACTGCGCTTCTTACCGCCAGCATTAGCAAATTCTTCATCGGTAATTGGCTTTAAATAATCCGTCATAGGTAGAGGTGCGGCTGGAATAGTAGTGGCAGTAGGGGCTGCAGTTGTTAAAGCTCCAGCTTTTTTTGCATCTACTACGATCACTGTAGCTAAAACATCTCCCGGTAATATGATGGGATTGTTTCCTTGGGTAATTTTGACGGGTAAAGATCTTAATAAATAGGTTCCTGGCCTACCCGCTTTCACAATTACTGAGGAACGGTTACCTGCTGCCAAAAGTACACCCCTACCATCCTTTTGCCGTGTATCCGGAAATTCTTGATAAGCGCTACTACCCCAACCATCGGTAGTATATTGATGGAAAACATGATCATCTAAATTAAGATTAAGGTAATTAAATACCTGAGTATTGATGAAACGCCATCTTTGTACCTCACCGCTTTGCATCACAATAGTAGGCTGACGTACACCGTTGATCAGTACTGGCTGCGCATTAATGTAGCCATTACTATGGCTGAGCCCATGACCTGTTGGATGATTGGCTATTTGTGCAAATTTTTCCAGTAAGCCATCCTTTACACCATAGTTATTAGGTACTTTGCTATTAGCAAAGTACGGTGCCTGAAATAAGAAAACGAGTTCAGTTGCTTGCGCCATCTCCGGCAACTCATCAATTGCGCCGCGCACCAAGATAGCGCCAGCCATTAGGCTGGCTACTTGAATCGCACTTGAACCGTGGTATTGAGGATGATAATAAAAAGGACCTGCAGAATGATTCTTTGGTAAGTGATATACATACTGGCGCTTGTCCCCTTGAGGAATTACTCCGCCATAATTAGGATCAACTACATAATCACCATACTTAGCGTCTTTCTTATCTGCATAAATTCCCGGAAATACATGTAAGCCATGCGTATGTAAATTCATTGTGTTCGGCTTCATATAGTTTGTAGGATCTCTAAAGGCTACAAAGGGGGGATTAACAGGTAAGTTATTTACCAACTTGATACGCAATTGATCGCCGCCTCGAACTACTAGTGTTGGACCTGAGTAACTTGGGGTCTGGTTATCATAGCCATAGGCGCGCAATGAAACTGGAAACTGTTGGTTAGGGCTGGCGCCTGATAACTTTGTATCTAAATAAGATGCCGTTAATGTGACATCGAGCAAACCATTTTTTGCTTCTAACATCGTTGGCTGTACAAAAGTCTGTAGGGACTTATTCGTTATTTTGTCGTCCTCTTCTCGACTGCACGCATTAAAACCGACAGGAAGCACCATGCCAGATGCCACACTCACGCCTAAGCGCAAGAAATGACGACGCCTATTTTCAGATTGCACGAGATCAGTCATTCTTAGCCTAGGCAATCGCTAAAAAGGGGTTAGGCGTAGTTTGTCTGATGGCTGCTTTACCAAGTTGACCAGATTCATTATTTCCCCAGCCCAATAAATGATTTTTACCAATGGCTAATGAATGCATTTCGCCGGCAGCAATTGCTCGCACCCCTAAGAGATTTGGAATCACGGTAGGCAGTCTACGAGACTGCAGATCACCTAAACCGAGCTGACCAAAGCCACTCCAACCCCATGCATACACTCTTCCAGATGCTGAAAGTGCCAGCGAATAATGCATTCCGGCAGCAAGCGCTGTAATCTTTTCCGGAAATGCAATCGGTGTCGGCCGATTCAGGTGGGCTTGCCTACTACTTCCCAATTGCCCATAGTGATTACTACCCCAGCCAAATACCTTACCTTCGTTGCTCAACGCTAAAACATGGGTTGAGCCGATTGCAATACGCTTGATTGGAGCTGAAATAGATAAAGGCTCAGGACTATGAACGGTATAAAGATGGCCTAAGCCTAATTGACCAGCAGAATTACTTCCCCACCCATAAACTCTTTGATCTTTAGAGAGCGCAATCATGAAGTTATCGCCTATCGCAATATCTTGAATCTCAGGAAGAGAAGTAATCACTTCTGGTAATGCATTAGTTTGCGTTGATGACCGCCCTAGAGCACCATCTGTATTAAAACCCCAAGTATGTACTTTGCCTGATTGATCTAAGGCGGCGTATAAAAACTGTCCAGCCACAACCTGAGTTGCATTGGTAATTGCATTGATAAGAGTGGGCTCCTCAGAAAATATAATCTGACCGCCAATAGCCACTTGGCAAAATCCCCAGATCAAAGTTTGCTGCTGATCAGAAACGCCCAAACTTACACCAAAGCCTGCAGAGATATCAGAACAACGGGATAGTTTGCCAACGAATGCTGGCTTCGCATCTGCAACTTTGAAGGAGCTGCAAATATCAACAAAAGGGGGTGTTATACGACCGCTGCCAGCACCACCCCAGCCCAATACTTCACCAGACTTTAACAGAGCTAAAGTTTGGTCCTTACCCCCTGAAATAGATAAAACTTGAAATAAATCGCTTTGCAAGCCTGTTTCAGAATTAGCCACAAGGCATTATAAGACTCGGTCAAGGAGTAGTAGGGGAAGCCGCATTAGGATACAGAAAGCCTTCTTTCATAAAAGGATTTGTACCGTAAGCTCCTGGCGGCGTATTCGGAGGATTATCCGGACCAAGTGCCAGGTCGTAATTAACCTTTCCTCTAAAGCAACCAACTGAATAGGGGTATTCTCTATTCAAAACATAGTGATAGGTAAGTTTAGGCGTGCCATCAGGCATCGTAATGACAGATGTGGTCCCATGACATACATCTAGATCTGCATTAGTTAGCTCCTTACCGTCAGCTCCGCGTGGGCCAGTGATTGGAAAGCCATCTAATGCAAAGCCGTAGACAGGAGACTGCTTACCTGGTGTGCCCTGATCAAAACATTTCCAAGAATAGGCATGGTAATGGTATTGCTGATTATAAGGATGACCGAAACACGCATCGTTCGGTAAAGCATTGAGGGGATTGTAGTAATTACCACTTGAATCGTTCGCTTTCTCGACATGCCATGCTGCACCAGTCAACGTAATACCCACAATTAAAGAATTAATTACATAGGCCCCACTTACTACTGGATTTAAAGGAACAAAACTAATTAAAGGATAAGGAGAAATTCCAATGGCAGCAGCATTGACATAGGCGGGATAGCCTGTTGCTACAGTTGTACCTGCTGGATTTGTGCCTCCTGGTAAGGCTTCATAGTAGGGATAAGCAGCTGTTCCCGATTGGACTGGAAATGTTCCCATTGGTGTAGTGGGTATGCCGTTGCCAACAAAAAGCCTAGTGCCTTGACCTGGGAACCCAGTTAGATCTTGCGTTGGAATGACAAACATATCAAAAACACTACCTTGCGAGGAATATACAAAGGCATTATTAGCGCCCTCAACATAAGCAATACTTGAAGTGGTCATGATGTTGGTACTTGTATTCGTCCAAGGAGTAGAAAGCTGACTCAGGGTTTGGGGCATCTTGGCCACACCAGCAAAAATAAATTCAATACATTGCGAATTTTTGCTACAAATTGTATTGGGGTCTCCATTAACACTAGTAACTAAAGTGGTTACCGTATTGGAGTCTGATCCTGAGCTGGAAGAGCTGTCACCGCCACACGAAAATAAGCCTGTAGCTACTAAGGAAGAAAGTAGTATTAAGACTACCTTGTTTTTTGTTAATACAATATCCACATATACTCCAGATCTTATTTAAGAAATTAAGATAATAAAGGCAGAAAAAAATAAACTAGCCCTAATTAAATTAAAGAGAAAAAATGGTTTCTCCGGGAACAGATTTAAGGCTCTAAAAAGGTTTGTCTGGAAATTTAACCTTCTGATCGTATAAGATAAATTCAATAAAACGCTTGAAAATCTGTCCATATTTCTTGCGTAAACACTTACTCTAAAACCCATATATCATTTGGGTTTTACAGACTTCTGAAGATTATTTCATTACTGTCCATATTTACAAATGCACGCTAAGCCAAAAATTGACTTCTCAGACCCTCAGCAGGAGCGGTCTAAAAAAACCTTAGAGGACCTTCTTCAGGCCGCATATGAGATTGTTGAGGCAGCTGACCCTGAAGCATTTACAAGTCGGAATTTAGCTTCTAAAGCTGGCTACTCACTGGGCACCTTGAGCCAAAGGTTGGGTTCAGTGGAAAATGTATTTTTCTGGGCAATTCAAAAAAACAGGAGTAGCAAATTAAATAGATACGCAGAGGAAATGGCGCAATTTAATCCTCAATTAACCATTCACAATTTTGTGGAAATTTTTGTTGATAAGGCTTTTGCCAACATGAATATCGTCTCCACAAAAGTCATGCGGTTTTATGATCAAAGATACTCCCTTAAGTACGGCTTAACTGCCGATTACTTTGACTACGCTGATGTATTAGTTGATCCCTATCTTGTGCTATGCCAAAAGAATAAGACCAATACCTTTAGATTGCTTTCAGTAGAAGAGGCGAGATTTATTTTTAAATGTGGTTTGACGCTAGTAGAAAGACCTTTTGCAAATCAAGATCCGATAGCTGGAACAGAAGAGCATCGCCAAATAGCCATTGATTCCTTAACAAGGTTAATGGCTAAGTGAGCTAGCAGGCAAGAGGACTACAAAGATGGTCAATCCTAACCCCCCACAAGCGTTACTTAAAGTAACGCCTAAAAATACCAACCCTAGAGTTGGTATTAGATTATTGGTGGGCCCACCAGGACTTGAACCTGGGACCAAAGGATTATGCTTACCACTACAGTTTTCACTGCCTGTTTCCAGTTTGTAGTCTGGACTGTCTCTTGTCTTTACGACCTACCCGTACAGTCTCTACACCTTCTAAGCATTGCTGCCTAGCTTGGCTCGGGATTACCACGCTGTTACACAGAGGCTTCCCCGAATTTGAGTAGTTCTACATACGAGCAGAGCTAACTTACTCATATGCAACCCACTAGCAATAAACCCTGGCACTTTTGATGCTGTAGGTTTACTGCAGTTAAGTCCTCTGCTCTAACCAACTGAGCTATGGGCCCTAAAACTCGTACATTAATCTTATTTACTACACACCTTAATACACAGTGTTTTTTACAATTCTTAACTAGCTAAAACCACACAAAAAGCCTATTTACTACACACCTCGGTTTTTGCCCTGGTGTGTAAGCGGTGTGTAAGCAATTTTGACCACCTATTTCACCACTAAGCTCTTGAAATCATTGAGGTATTTGCTACTAGACCCCTAGGGCTTCTTTCTTATGAGTCCTCTGCTCTAACCAACTGAGCTATGGGCCCTAACCTGCCATTGTAATTGAAGGGGCCTTTTAAATACTCAACCCAGAAGGACTTGATGAGTTTTGCATTTAAAAAGATATACATTAGAATATGTATATCTTACAGGAGTAAAAATCATGATCGTGTCCAAATGGGGTAATAGTCTCGCAATTCGTTTACCTGCTCAAGTGATTGAGTTTTTAGAACTTAAAGAAGGTGATGACATTGAAATTCATGTTGCAGATAAAAAACATTTCCAAGTAAAGAAAAAACCTTCATTACAGGATAGGCTTCAAGCTTTGAGAAAATTTCGTGGTCGTATGCCCGCTGATTTTCACTTTGATAGATCTGAACTAAATGAACGCTAAGAAAATATTTTTTGATACCAATACCTTACTGTATTTACTTTCATCTGATTCAAAAAAAGCAGATTGGATTAGTTCAAATCTACAGCAGTCTAATGTGATTAGCGTTCAAGTTCTAAATGAATTTACATCTGCCAGTCTCAGAAAAATAAAAATATCCAATGCCGAGCTAGATGAATTTTTAGATTTATTCACATCCACATTCAATGTGATGACGCTTGATGTGGAAACTTTCAACACAGGATTAATGATTTCCAGGCGATATGGTTATCAACACTACGATTCAATGATTATCGCTGCAGCACTCCAGGCAGGATGTGAGAGGCTTTACTCAGAGGATATGCAGCATCGACAAATCATCAATAAGAGACTGCAAATCGTGAATCCTTTTGCCTAAAGAATTCACGATCATTCTTTGAAAACGATCAATCTTCCTCAAGGAAGGTTTTAAGTTTATCGCTACGGCTTGGATGGCGCATCTTACGTAAAGCCTTCGCTTCAATTTGCCGAATACGCTCACGGGTCACATCAAATTGCTTACCCACTTCTTCAAGCGTGTGATCGGTGCTCATTTCAACACCAAAGCGCATACGTAAAACTTTTGCTTCGCGGGGCGTTAAAGAATCAAGCACATCTTTCACTACATCACGCATTGAATCATGCAAAGCCGCCTCAGCTGGCGCAAGTGTATTGCCATCCTCAATGAAATCACCTAGATGAGAATCCTCATCGTCACCAATTGGGGTTTCCATGGAGATTGGCTCTTTCGCAATTTTCATAATCTTACGAATCTTATCCTCAGGGATTTCCATCTTCAGGGCTAAAGTTGCAGCATCAGGCTCGTGGCCAGTCTCCTGCAAGATTTGGCGACTAATACGATTCATTTTGTTGATAGTTTCTATCATATGCACAGGAATGCGAATTGTGCGCGCTTGATCAGCGATAGAACGTGTAATAGCCTGACGGATCCACCAAGTGGCATAAGTTGAAAACTTATAACCACGGCGGTATTCAAACTTATCTACCGCCTTCATTAAACCAATATTGCCTTCTTGAATTAAATCTAAGAACTGTAAGCCACGATTGGTATATTTTTTAGCGATAGAAATAACTAAACGTAAATTAGCTACTGTCATTTCACGCTTTGCTTCACGCGCACGTTTTTCGCCAGCAGTCATTTTTTTATTAACCTCTTTTAACTCAGGCAGCGGCAAGACCACGCGCGTTTGAATATCAATTAACTTTTGCTGTAACTCTTGTACTGCGGGAACATTACGTTCAAGCAGTGCACTATATGGCTTAGATTCTTTTAATAAATTTGCTGTCCACTTCAGGTTCATTGCCATTTTTGGAAATGCATTAATCACTTCACCTCGATTAACGCCGACTTTATCAACCAAGAGGCTAACGATACCCCGCTCTAGCTTCCATACTTGATCTACTTGTGAACGCATGGTGTCACATAATTTTTCTACGCTCTTGGCTGTTAGGCGAAAACCGAGCATTTCATTACGGATACTTTCTTGCGCCTTAATATAGGCTGGGCTGTTATAACCATCGCGATCAAAAGCGCGCCGCATTTTATCGGTTTGCGTGCGAATAATGGCAAATTTCTTTAATGAAATTTCTTTGAGTTCTTCAAGCTGTTTGGTGTTAGCCGTACTTGCGCCCCCAGCACCTTCTTCCTCGCCCTCTTCCTCGCCCTCGATGGCATCGAGATCAACTTCAGGTTCTTCTGGGCCAAGCTTGATATCTTCGGCATTTGGATCTACTAATCCATCTACAAATTGATCAATCTCCATTTCGCCAGCAGCAATTTTTTCGGCATTTGCCAAAATTTCACCAATGGTTACTGGGCAGGCTGATAAAGCCATGACCATATCTTTTAACCCGGCTTCAATTTTTTTCGCGATGACGATTTCGCCTTCACGAGTTAACAAATCTACGGTGCCCATTTCACGCATATACATCCGGACTGGGTCCGTTGTTCGTCCAAATTCTGAATCGACAGTTGATAAAGCGGCTTCAGCCTCTTCTTCAGCCTCTTCTTCAGATGCACCTGCAACGCCGTTTTCATTTAATAAAAGTGTTTCTGCATCAGGTGCCTGCTCGTAAACCGTAATACCAATATCATTTAAGAGACCAATTAAGGTTTCTAAAGCATCAGCGTCAGATAACTCATCTGACATCACATCATTCATTTCGCCATGGGTGAGGTAGCCTTTCGACTTACCCATCTTAATTAACATTTTTAAGCGTGCACGCCGCAGTTCCTGCTGCTCTTCGCTACCTAATTGTTGGGCGGCAAATTCTTTTAATAAGGCTTTTTCTTTTGCCTTACGATCGCGCGCTTTTTGGCGGTCTGTGCGAACATCAGTACCAGGCTCAACTACCTCTTCAATTTTAGGCTTGCGGCCACGGACTTTTTTCTCGGCCTCTACTTCAGGCAAAGCTGCTACAGCGACTGCAGCAACCGCCTTCCCTTTTTTTACTGGCTCTACTGCCTTAGCGACATCCTTACCAGCCGGTTTTGCAATAGCCTTGCTCGCCGTCTTGGCTACGCCCTTCGCAATTACTTTCGCACCACCCTTGGGAACAGCTACCTTACTTGCTGGTTTCTTCGCTATTACCAGCAGCTTCTTCGGGTGTGGCTTAGCACTTGACTTGCTGCTACCTTTAATCGGGGTCTTAGCAACAGCCTTTGATGGTGTTTTAGCCTTGGCTTTGACGCCAGACTTTACAGGCGACTTTCCCACTGGCTTTTTAGCCTTTGGGCTGATTTTCTGCAGTTTTGTTTTTGCTACAGTCTTGACCGATTTGGCTGCTGGTTTTGCTGCCTTCTTCGTAATTGACTTTTTAGCGACAGTAGCTTTAATTATTTTTTTGGGTTTAGTGGTTGGCATAGGTTAGCGTTTACTTACAATTCTGTTAGGGGATGCCAGTAACCCATTGGCTCTGACGGCGGGCAAATATCCAAATTTCATCAAACTACAATGCAAGTCATTGAATTACAACAATAATTTTTTCGGGAGCCTTACATTATAGTCGATTGACGGGTTTTTGCCTATCTTCCTACGCAAATCTCAGTTTTTCCCCTAACTCGCGGTAGCGTTTACGGTCATCCTCACTCGCCACATTCTGCGCAATTTTTTGGGCAATTTCGGTCATTTCTTCTTTCAGGTGCAGCAGTTCCAATTTTTTCACGGCGCCATTTAAATCGGCATTTGCTCCCTCTAAATCAAGGTCAGAACCCATTACTCGCTGCCGCAGTATTTCATATAAAGGGGCTAATTCACTACTAGCTAACTGCTCCTGAAATAATGCAAAAGCCGCAGCACCTGCAGCGGGAGCCGCGTCGCCCTGCGCTAAGAACTCAACCAAATCACATTGCTTCAGTAGATCTTCCATTAAGCCTAAAGTTTTCGCTGAGCGTTGCTGTGCTGACTTAAGGATTAATTGTCTACGACTTAAATCAAGCCCTTTACCCAAGTGCGGAAACTGAATTAAGACCCGCAAAATTTGCTCTGCTAAATCAGTTGGTGCTTGTGGCGGCATCACTGCTTGCGCAACATTTTTGCGCTGTCCACCTTTACCTGATTGCCAGGGGGCAAATGAGTCGCGCCCTGGTCTCGTGCCTGAGATATTGGCCTGCCAATAAGGCGGGCGACTTTGGGCATTACCTTGCGCTTGACTAGAATTTTGTTGGGCTGTTTTAGAAACTTGCGCTAAACCACAAAAGGCCTCTAATTCAGGTGGGGTGGTCGCCGTACGTAAAGCAACTTCACGTAAAATTTGCGTACGTAAAGCAATCGGCGCCATCGATAACAACAATGGTTTACTAGCATGATGTATTTTTGCCCGACCCTCGGGTGTACCCAGATCTTGCTCTTCGCTCACTGTTTTAAAAAAGAAACTCGATAAAGGCATTGCCTCTTTAATCGCCTTATCAAAAGCTGCAGCACCAAAGGTGCGGACATAGCTATCAGGATCATGCTCGGTCGGTAGAAATAAAAAACGAATTTCTTTATCGTCAGACATCAGCGGCAAAGAAGCTTCGAGTGCGCGTTGTGCTGCGCGCTGACCAGCAGCATCGCCATCAAATGAAAAAACAATGCGGTCGGTTTGGCGCAATAAAGCCCGCACGTGATTAGCAGTACAAGCCGTTCCTAAGGTTGCAACAGCATTACCAAAACCTAATTGCGCTAAAGCTACTACATCCATATAGCCTTCACAAACTAATACAAATTCTTTTGCACGAATCGCTTGGCGCGCTTCAAATAGGCCGTATAAGGTATTACCCTTCGAGAACAAAGGCGTTTCAGGTGAATTTAGATATTTAGGCTCGCCTTGATCTAAGATGCGCCCGCCAAATGCAATAGTTTGTCCCTTCGGATTGCGAATGGGAAACATAATGCGCTCGCGAAAGCGATCGTAACGTTTACTATCATCGCCTTCACTTTGAATGATTAAACCGCCCTCTAATAATATTTTGGCAATCTCTTCATTGGAGTACACACCAAATACTGCCTCTAGGCCCTGCCAACCATCAGGTGCATACCCCATCGCATACCGTTTGGCAATTTCACCGGTTAAGCCGCGGCCCTTCAAATAATCGATGGCACGAGGAGCAACTTTTAATTGCTGCTGATACCAATCAGCAGCCAAAGTCATCACTTCGCTTAAGGCCAGCGCTTGTTTTTGTCTAGCTACATCCAGCAATGTGCGTTCTTCACGTGGCACCGTTAAACCAACTGAGCGTGCCAACTCTTCAATCGCTTCGATATAGCCAAGACCCGAATATTCCATCAGAAAACCAATCGCCGAGCCATGAACACCACAACCAAAGCAGTGATAAAACTGTTTAGTAGGCGAGACAGAAAACGAGGGTGATTTTTCTTGATGAAACGGACACAAACCTTGATAGTTTGCACCCGCTTTTTTTAATTGCACATGTTGACCAACAACATCAACGATATCGACTCGATTAAGTAAATCGGCGATAAACGATTGTGGAATTAAGCCCACGGTTTAGCCTAGGGTCATGATGGATTTAAGGCGACCTTTACCATTGCCGAAACTGCACCCATATCAGCCTTACCGGCTAATTGCGGTTTGAGTGCACTTATCACCTTGCCCATTTCTTGCGGACTGCTGGCGTTTAGTTGGGCAATTGTGGCTCGAACAATTGCCGTCACTTCATCAGTTGATAATTGAGCTGGCATATAGCCTTGCAAAATTGTTTGCTCCAACGCCTCTATTGCTACCAAATCAGAGCGACCCGCTTTTTGAAACTGTTCAATCGAATCTTTTCTTTGCTTGATTAATTTTTCCACTATTGCCACCACTCCAGCATCATCAACGACGACGCGCTCATCGACTTCACGCTGTTTAATGGCTGCCAATAAAAGACGGATAGTATTTAAGCGAGCCGTTTCTTTAGCCCGCATCGCGTTTTTCATATCTTCGGTAATTTGTTCTTTAAGGCTCATGCTGTCACTCTCCTAAATACCTATGAATATAGTAATACCAGTGCACTACAAAGCAAAAACCCGCTGCGTATGACCGTCAGCGGGCTTAAAACATCGACTTGAAAAATTAACTCAGCAAATAAATGGATGAATAAAGACTTATTAGAACAGCTTCTTGGGCAACATTTGACTGCGCAAACGCTTGTAATGGCGTTTAGCGGCGGCGGCTTTTTTGCGTTTACGCTCAGCCGTAGGCTTTTCGTAAAATTCGCGTGCGCGTAAATCGGTTAAGAGGCCATTTTTCTCAATGGTGCGCTTAAAACGGCGCAATGCCACTTCAAATGGCTCGTTTTCGCGGAGGCGGACTGTTGTCATGCTGTTTAACTCGTTTATGCTCGAAAATGATTGAAAATTTACAGAATCACGGATTCTAGCACGACTAGGCATAAAAATGATTGTTTTGGGTATCGAAACCTCTTGTGATGAAACGGGTCTAGCCGTCTATGACACGGCCCCCCTCGAAGCCGGGCGCCCCGCGGCGCTAGGCATTATGGGGCAAGCGCTGCATTCCCAAATTGCCATGCACCGAGATTATGGTGGGGTAGTGCCTGAACTAGCCTCGCGCGACCATATTCGGCGTATTTTGCCCCTTCTAGAACTAGCCCTAGAGCAGGCTAAGCTAGATTTAAAGGCCATAGACGCTGTGGCATATACCCAAGGGCCTGGCTTAGCGGGGGCACTTTTAGTGGGCAGCGCCTTTGGTCAATCGCTAGCACAGGCACTACAAAAGCCGGCATTAGGCATCCACCATTTAGAGGGCCACTTACTTTCCCCTCTTTTGGGCGCCGCTAGTGATGGCGTACCAAACTTTCCCTTCGTAGCCCTCTTAGTTTCGGGTGGGCACACTCAATTAATGTGGGTTAAAGCCGTGGGGCAATACGAACTTCTAGGCGAAACTCTCGATGATGCTGTTGGTGAAGCTTTTGATAAAACAGCCACTCTTTTAGGATTAGAGTACCCCGGAGGAGCTGCAGTATCTAAATTAGCCACACTAGGTAAAGCGGGTCGCTTTAACTTGCCACGCCCCATGCTTCATTCAGGTGATTTAGATTTTTCATTTTCAGGACTTAAAACTGCAGTACTTAATCAAATAAAACAACATTCACAATTTGCAAGTGCAACTGCTGCAGACGACTTTCGGGCTGACTTAGCGCATGCGTTTGTGGAAGCGGCAGTCAGCGTCTTGGTTAGTAAAACTGCCAAAGCAATGGAGTTAACAAACTGTCGTGATTTGGTCTTAGCTGGCGGAGTGGCCGCGAACATCCAACTGCGCATGGCTCTGCAGACGGCAGCAAAGGACCAGCAATTTCAAGTTTTCTATCCCCCCCTTGAGCTTTGCACTGATAACGGCGTGATGATTGCTTTTGCTGGCGCAATGCGCTTACTCACTCAGCCCCACTCAGAAACGCAAACTGACCTTGCTGGAGCCTTTAACGTTAAGCCGCGCTGGGACTTGGCCCAACACAAGTAATGCGGGCAAAAGCGCTGTGATTGTGAATCGATTCAAAATTTTCTGCGTCGACAGTGAAACCACGTATGCGCGCATCTTGTTGCAAACGCCCAGCCACATCACGAACTAGGTCTTCTACAAATTTCGGATTATCGTAAGCGTGCTCGGTGACCCACTTTTCATCAGGACGTTTTAATAAACCCCACAACTCACTCGAGGCCTCGGTCTCGGCGATCGTAATTAACTCTTCTACTGTCATGATGGCTTGCGGATCTAGTGCCACTGTCATGGTGACATGCGAGCGTTGATTATGAGCACCATAATCGGAAATTTCTTTTGAGCACGGACATAAGCTCATCACTGGCACGATGACATGCAATATTAAAGTCGTGGTTACTGCGCCCGCTTGCGTACCCAACTGATTTTTTTGGATTTGTGCAGTCCACGTCACCTCATAATCCATCAGACTCTCAACGGCAGAAACGGGTGCTTGTTTTTGTACAAAGTGCGTATAGGTAAATTGAATCATGCCTTGTTCGGCTTGTAATAACGGTAACATTTGCTGCGTCATCGTTACTAACGCGCTACTATCCATCGCGGTATTTTGGGTTTGTAAGAGCGCAATAAAACGTGACATATGCGTGCCCTTACTAGCAGCTGGCAACGCGACGCTCATCGTAAAGTTTCCCACAGTAGGAAAGGTGCCGCTAGCAGTACGAATCGTTAAGGGATGGCGAATTCCCCGAATGCCAACTTGCTCAATCGGCATCGCCCGCTCATCAGCAGTTGACTGCACATCAGGCATGGTGCGATTTTTGAGGAAAGAGAGGTTTAAATCATTCATTGCACTATTTTCAAGGAAAATTGGGTTCTTTGCCATCTCTGGCGTCAGATTACTTACTAAGCGACTGTGCCAATGGCTGAATTTGTGCCCTAATGGCACTGGGAAAGCGCTTGGCAATAGCTGCGCCAATGCCTGCTGCATCAAGGCCACACTTCGCCATTAACAAGTTATAGTCGCCATGCTCAATAAATTCATCTGGTAGGCCTAGTTGCAATAAGGGTTTATTGATTGCCATGGCGGTTAAGGCCTCTAAGCAAGCGCTACCTGCGCCCCCCTGAATTGAACCATCTTCAAGTGTGACCAGAAAATCATGCTCAAGTGCGACTTTTTTTAATAATTCAGTATCTAGAGGTTTGACAAAACGCATATTCACTACAGTTGCATCACAGTCTTCTGCGGCTGTCAGGGCTGGATACAGCAACGTACCAAAACTCAAAATTGCGAGCCGATTACCAACTGCTGCGCCAGTTTGCCGACGAATCTCGCCCTTACCCAAAGGCAAGCTACGCAACTCTTGCGGCGGCGTACGCCCGACACCAGCGCCTCTTGGATAACGCACGGCACTAGGATGAGGTTGATGAAAAGCCGTTGTTAGTAAGTCACGGCACTCGGCTTCATCAGCAGGTGTCATGATGAGCATGTTCGGAATACAGCGTAAAAATGGAATGTCGTACGCCCCCGCATGAGTCGCACCATCTGCACCCACTAAACCTGCTCGGTCTAAAGCAAACACGACTGGTAAATCTTGAATGGCAACATCATGAATCAACTGGTCATAGGCCCGTTGTAAAAAGGTTGAGTAAATTGCTACCACCGGTTTCAGTCCTTCGCATGCCATACCAGCAGCGAAGGTAACCGAATGTTGCTCAGCAATGCCCACGTCGTAATAGCGCAATGGAAAGCGTTTTTCAAATTCAACTAAGCCCGAGCCCTCGCGCATCGCTGGCGTAATACCCACTAAGCGCGAGTCAGCCTCAGCCATATCGCAGAGCCATTCACCAAATACTTGGGTAAAGGTTTGCTTGCCTACCGCAGCCGGCTTAATGCCCTCTTCATGATTAAATTTTCCTGGGCCGTGATACATCACGGGGTCGGCCTCGGCCAATTCATAGCCTTGACCTTTGCGCGTAATCACGTGCAAAAACTGTGGGCCGCCGCCCTCTAGGGCTAAGCGTCGCAGATTTTGTAACATCGGTAATAAGGTATCTAAATCATGTCCATCAATTGGGCCGAAATAGGTAAAGCCAAATTCTTCAAAAATTGTCGAGGGAGAAACCATTCCCTTAGCGTGATCTTCTAGTCGCTTGGCAAATTGCCGTAAAGGTGGCGCCATTGATGAAAGCGCGCGATCAATACCCTTTTTTGTAGCTGAATAAAATTGGCCGCTGAGAAGGCGCGCTAGATATCGATTTAAAGCGCCAACTGCTGGTGAAATCGACATATCGTTATCGTTCAAAATCACGATCAAGGGTAAATCTTCATAAATACCAGCATTGTTCATCGCTTCATAGGCCATGCCTGCACTCATTGCGCCATCGCCGATTACCGCGACTACCACGCGCTTTTCACCTTTGGTTTGCGCTGCCCTTGCCATGCCAATAGCAGCAGAAATGCTAGTGGAAGAGTGGCCAGTGCCAAAGGTATCGTAGTGACTCTCAGCGCGCCGAGGAAAACCCGATAGGCCACTAAACTGCCGCAATGAATGCATGCGCTCACGGCGCCCCGTTAAAATTTTATGGGGATAACTTTGATGACCCACATCCCATACCAAGCGATCTTCGGGAGTATTAAAAACATAATGCAACGCTACGGTTAACTCAACTGCGCCCAAATTAGATGAAAAATGTCCGCCTGTTTTAGAGACTGACTCAACAATAAATTGCCGTAATTCCTCGGCTATTAGGGGCAGTTCTTCGCGCGACAATTTTCTCAGGTCGCTGGGGTCATTAATAGTTGGCAAAATCATCTTCATTAGTCTATTTTCTACGATTTACAACGAATTCAGCCAAGCCACGTAAAGCATCTGCTGCCGAGCCGAAAGCATCAATACTTGCTAAAGCTTGTTGGTGCAGCTCTTGAGCCTGTCTTTGAGCGTAGTCTAAACCCATCAGGGTTACATAGGTCGGCTTATCGTTCGCAGCATCTTTACCAGCCGTTTTACCAAGGGTTTGACTATCTGCGGTGGCATCAAGCACGTCATCAACTATTTGAAAAGCTAAACCCAAGGCGCTAGAGAATGTCGTCAAAGCACCCATTTCAGCTTGAGATAAATTTGCAACCAATCCCCCCATTTGTACCGCGCAAATAAGTAATGCGCCCGTTTTCATTTGATGCATATTCTGTAAACCCGCTAAATCGAGTTTAGCGCCAATACTATCTAAATCAATTGCTTGTCCACCAGCCATGCCGCGCGATCCAGCTGCACTAGCTAAGCTAGTAATTAACGCCAGACGCATATCGCAATCGCCAGGTGCTTGAGCCAATATTTCAAAAGCGCGGGTTTGCAAAGCATCACCCACTAGAAGAGCGGTAGGCTCATCAAAAGCTTTATGCACTGTAGGTCGGCCCCGACGTAAATCATCGTCATCCATACAGGGCAAGTCATCGTGCACTAAAGAATAGGCATGCATCATTTCAATCGCTGCAGCTGCAACATCGAGCAGATTTGCGCGTTCGCTATTGGCTTGAGTCCCGCTTGCACTCGCGCTAGGCTTGCCAAGTTCACCAGCAGCATAGACCAATAGTGGTCGCATGCGCTTGCCACCCCCTAAGCTGGCGTATAGCATCGCTTCATGTAAACGCTGTGGCACGGTTTGAGCAACCACTAAATGCTGTACTAGTGTTGCTTCAGCACGAGCCGAGTACGTTTGTACCCACGCCTCGAAATTAAATGGGTTCATGCGACTCGTTTCTAGTCCTCAAAAACCCGCACCTGCTGCTCTACCTGCGTCAAGACAGCTTGACAATGCTTAAGAAGAGCGGCACCCCGTTGATAAGCCAACAAGGTTTCCTCTAAAGAAAGCTTGCCAGACTCCATATCGGCAATGAGTTTTTCTAAATCTTTCAAGGCCTGTTCGTAGCGCAAATTGGGATCAATTGGACTCTGCAATGCTGCACTTGCATGAGCCGGTTTTTTAGCAGGCATAACTTGCTCCCCTTGATGAAATAAGGCAAATAATGGTGAATAAACCCCCATCTTAAAGGTAAACCAAACCAAAGCCCCTAAAGTCGTAGGTATAATCCATGCCTTCCTTTCCAATATCGATTCGTCGATGGTTGGATTGGTTGTTCCGCTTAGCTTCGGCTGACTTTTTCGGGGGTGGGGAGAATGACTAATCTGGCTACCGCGCAGCAACTTGCGCCGTCCAAACTGCAATTGCCTGTAACGGCCTATTTTGACCTTGATTTATATCAACGTGAAATCGACTTGCTATTTAAGCAAGGGCCTGCATATGTAGGTCACGAATTAATGGTGCCCGAGCTAGGCTCGTATCAAACCTTACGGGCTGAAAATGAAGGTCGCTTGTTAGTGCGGAATGCTAATGGCGTTGAACTTCTTTCAAATGTTTGTCGCCATCGCCAAGCGCTGATGCTCAATGGTGCAGGTCGAGTAGAGGCGATCGTATGCCCCTTGCACCGCTGGACCTACGATTTAGAGGGTGAGCTTTTAGGCGCACCCCATTTTGAAAATAAGCCATGTTTACACTTAGGTAAATCACCCTTGCAAAATTGGCAGGGCTTGTTGTTTGAAGGGCCACGCGATGTGCATGCCGATTTAGGCCGTCTTGGCGTCGCTGCTGATCTCGATTTCAGCGGCTACCTGCTCGATCATGTTGAGGTACACGAATGTAATTACAACTGGAAAACCTTTATCGAGGTTTACCTTGAAGATTACCATGTAGCCCCGTTTCATCCAGGGCTTGGAAAATTTGTTGCTTGTGAAAATTTGCAATGGGAATTTGGTGATTGGCATAGCGTACAAACTGTTGGTATTCATAAAAATCTCAGCACTCCTGGCACTCAAACTTACCGCGACTGGCATGAAGCGGTCTTGCGCTATCACCACGGTAAGTTGCCGCAATATGGAGCAATTTGGCTTACTTACTTTCCCAACGTGATGGTTGAATGGTATCCGGGTGTGTTGTGTATTTCCACCCTACAACCGCTTGGACCTCAGCGCACGCGCAATATTGTCGAGTTTTATTATCCCGAAGAAATTGCTTTATTCGAGCGTGAATTTGTTACTGCTGAACGCGCCGCCTATATGGAAACCTGCCTTGAAGATGACGAAATTGCTGAGCGTATGGATGCAGGTCGCGCGGCTTTAATGGCGCGCGGAATAAATGAGGTTGGGCCCTATCAAAGCCCGATGGAAGATGGCATGCAACACTTTCACGAATGGTACCGCCGGACTATGAATTTGGAGAATCCAACATGAGCCAACCCTTAATTACTGCCAATCAATTAGAAGAATTACTCAATACCGGGGCAGACGTTTTACTCTGCGATTGTCGCTTTGATCTCACTAAGCCCACTGCAGGACGTGAAGCGTATCAAATGAGTCACATCCCTGGCGCTATCTATGTTGATCTCGATCAGGATTTATCTGGTCCGCAAACTGGTACCAATGGCCGGCATCCCTTACCTACTCCTGAGGTCTGGGCCAAAACCCGCCAACGCCTTGGCATTAAGTCAAATCTTCAGGTTGTTGCCTATGACAATCAGGGCTCAGTGTTCGCCAGTCGTCTTTGGTGGATGTTAAGAGCAATTGGTCATACTCAAGTACAAGTACTTGATGGCGGTCTCGACGCTTGGAATGGTGCGATTGGCAGCAAGCCACGCCAACCCATTGCGTTAGGAAGTATGCCAAGTGCCGTACCGTATAGCGATTTAGTGCTAGTTGATGAGCTTGTAGCAAATCTAGCTAATACAGAATCTGCGGCGGCGCACCTGGTTTTAGATGCCCGTACACCCGATCGTTTTCGTGGGGAAAATGAAACCCTTGATCCCGTGGGTGGGCATATTCCAGGCGCCACTAATCGTTGCTTTAAAGAAAACTTACGGGCCAAACAATTTAAAACAGCGGATGAACTGTATCGCGAATTTAGTATTTTATTGGCTGGTAGATCAGCGAAAAGTATTATTCACCAATGCGGTTCTGGCGTCACTGCTTGTCATAATCTCTTAGCCATGGAAGTAGCTGGCATAAGAGGCTCCCAACTCTATGCTGGTAGTTGGAGTGAATGGTGTGCAGATTCGCGGCGACCTATCGCGACAACAGAATAACAAGCCCAATACCGCAGCCGATTAACATAATTTGCCGTAGGGATTCTCGCCAATATGGACGGCGATGCATTTGCGGAATTAAATCACTGACAGCGATATAAATAAAACTGCTCGAAGCGATCACCAAAAGGTAGGGCATGATATGGTGTGCACGCTCTAAAAAAAAGTAGGCTAAGACCCCGCCTAACACTGCGAGTGAACCACTAATTAAGTTATAAAGTAAAGCGCGAGCTTTAGAGAAACCGGCATTGAGCAAGACAATAAAATCGCCTACCTCTTGCGGAATTTCATGAGCAATGATGGCTAGCGCTGTAAAAATGCCGACTTGCATGTTCGCCATAAAAGCGGCTGCAATTAGCACGCCATCGACAAAATTGTGTAAACCGTCGCCCACCAAAATGGTCCAACCACTACTACCCGCCATTTCCGCATCATGACCTTGATGATGATGATGCCCATCACCTTCATGGTGGTGACTATGCCGTAATAAGGCAATTTTTTCTAACAAAAAAAACCCGAGCAAGCCCATTAGCAAGGCAGCAAATAAAATAGATGGGTTACTGTTTGGCATGGCAAAGGCTTCTGGCAAAGAATGCAAAAATGCAGTAGCCAATAAAATGCCGACCGAAAAACTGACCATGGTGTCGATCATCTTGCTTAAAAAACCTAAAGACAAACTAGCGGCAATTAAAACGCTGGCTAAACCCGCTAAAGCAGTAACTGCAATAATGAGTTGGAGGGTACTCAACCCATTCATGCCACGCCGTTTTGCTTAAACCAAGCCAAACATTTGGCCCACCCATCGGTAGCGGGCCCAGCGCGATACGACTCACGATAGTCAGCATGAAAGGCATGTGGCGTATCGGGATAGACCTCAATTCGCGAAGCCTTAGCTGCGGCATTTGTCGCTGCCGCTGTAGTTAAAGCAGCACGCATCTTTTCTACCGTATCGAGAGGAATGCCGGTGTCTGCACCACCATATAAGCCGAGTACAGGCGCTTTTAATTCAGCAGCAATATCCACTGGATTACGCGGACTATTAGGCGTGGGTACACCGACTAAGCGCCCGTACCAAGCAACGCCAGCGCGCACCTCTGGCAAAGTAGCGGCGAGCCAGGTAATGCGACCGCCCCAACAAAAACCGGTAACACCAACTCGCTTCACATCGCCACCATGGGCTCCTGCCCAAGCTATAGCCGCTTTAATATCAGCCATTACTTCTGCGTCCGGCGTCTTGGCAACAATATTACTCATAATTTCGGCTACGGTACCAAAGGTATTGGGATCACCTGCGCGAGCAAAAAATTCTGGCGCAATCGCGAGGTATCCCAGCTTGGCAAAGCGCCGCACCACATCAGCAATATGCTCATGCACACCAAAAATTTCACTAGTCACAATGATAATCGGCAATGGAGCGGAGGATTTAGATGGGCGCGCGACATAGAGCGGTACCTTTGCACCAGCAACCAAAATTGTTTGCTCGCTGGCTTCAATCCCCGTAAAGTCTGTTTGAATCGCTGCCGCTAACACAGGCTGCGATGCGGTCACAAAACCGACACCCAGACCACTGATGGATACAGCTGAAACTGCTGAAGCAGCAGAAGCTACTGAAGTTTGCATAAATTGCCGCCGTTGATTTTGCATTTTCTTTCCTTAAATTTAGTTACCAACTATCTTGATCTATCTACTTAATGCGCCTCTTCCCTAATGCGCCTCTTCCCAATTATTGCCCATACCAATACTGACCACTAGGGGTACGCGTAATTGTGCCACTGAGCCCATTAAATCTGGCAATGCTTCACGTAAACGATCTAATTCGGCATATGGCGTATCAAATATCAATTCATCATGCACCTGCAAAAGCATACGAGTTTGTAATTGCTCTGTTTCGATCCACTGTTGTACGGCAATCATCGCTAATTTAATTAAATCGGCAGCAGTACCTTGCATTGGTGCATTAATCGCAGCGCGTTCGGCACCCTGTCGCCGCGGCCCTGAACTTTTTATTTCAGGTAGCCATAAGCGCCGACCAAAGACAGTTTCTACATAGCCGCTTTCTCGCGCCTCAAGTCGTGTGCGTTCCATATATTGTGCTACTCCTGGGTAGCGCTCGAAATAAGTATCAATGTATTGTTGCGCAGCTGCCCGCTCAATACCAAGATTACCTGCTAAGCCAAAGGCACTCATGCCATAAATTAACCCAAAGTTAATCACCTTGGCATAACGCCGTTGTTCTGCGGTAACCGTATCTAAGGGAATACCAAAGATTTCGGCTGCAGTGGCTTGATGCACATCTAAGCCAGCAGCAAAAGCAGCGAGTAAGTTTTTATCTTGCGCAATATGCGCCATGATGCGCAATTCAATTTGGGAATAATCGGCAGAAACCAACTTGCAACCTTCGGCAGCAACAAAAGCCTCTCGAATACGTCGCCCCTCTTCAGTGCGCACCGGAATATTTTGTAAATTGGGCTCGCTCGAGGCCAAGCGCCCTGTGACAGCCACCGCCTGAGAAAAATTGGTATGTACCCGTCCAGTTTTAGGATTGACCATACGTGGTAATTTTTCAATATAGGTCGACATCAACTTCGCTAAACTGCGGTAATCCAATATACGTGCAGGCAAAGGATAATCTTCAGCTAATTTTTGCAACACTTCTTCATCGGTTGATGGTGCACCTGCCGGCGTTTTTTTAATCACAGGTAATTGCAACTGGCCAAATAAAATCTCGCCAATTTGTTTGGGTGACTGAATGTTAAATGGCTGCCCTGCTAGTTTGTGTATTTCTGTCTCGAGGGATAAAAGGCGTTTACCCACGGTTTGCCCTTGCTTGGCCAATAAGGCTGTATCGACCTTAATGCCATTAGTTTCCATAATGCCGAGCACGCGCATCGCCGGTAATTCGATTTGTTGATACACATAGCAAAGCCCTGCATTTTCAGCAATTTGGGGCCATAAAAATTGGTGTAAGCGCAAGGTGATGTCAGCATCTTCAGCAGCATAGTTGCAAGCCGTGGCTAAATCGACTTGATCAAAGCCAATTTGATGTACGCCTTTGCCGCAAACTTCTTCATAGCGAATGGTCTTAATGCCTAAATGCCGCTCGGCCATACTATCCATATTGTGGGGTAAGTGCGATTCCAATACATAGGATTCCAACAAGGTATCGAATGCAATTCCCTGCAAGGTAATGCCATAGTTAGCAAAAATATGTGCATCGTATTTCAGGTTCTGCCCTACCTTTGCTTTGCTGGCATCTTCTAACCAAGGCAATAATCGCTCTAATACCCAAGCCCGGTCGAGTTGGGTTTCGCCAGTGCGATGCGCAACGGGAATATAACAAGCCTTCCCCGCCTCAACTGAAAAGGAAATTCCTACTAGCTCTGCTGCAAGCGCATCTAAGCTGGTAGTTTCTGTGTCGACCGCAACGAGTTGAGCTTGTTGAAGCTTGGCTAACCAGCGTTCAAAATGAACTTTATCAACCACGCATTCGTACTGACCTTGCAAAATATCGGCACGCACTGTCGTAGTTGTAGCCACCACACCCTCAGCAAGTTCAAGGGCTTCGCCGCTTAACTTGCCAGTATCTGGAGCCACCTCTCTTAACCACGTTTTAAAAGCATAACGCTCAAACAACTCCCGTAACTTTGACGCATCTTCTGTGCCTGCATGAAGATCATCTAAACCTGGTAAATGGGGCGATAAATCGCAGTCGGTTTTAATCGTAAGCAATTCACGGGCTCGCAATAACCACGGTAAGCTAGCGCGTAAATTATCACCGACCACGCCTTTAACTAAATCGGCTGAAGCCATTAAATTATCCAAATCGCCATACTCTGCTAACCACTTATTGGCAGTCTTCGGGCCTGCTTTGGGGACCCCAGGGACGTTATCCACACTATCACCAATGATCGTGAGGTAATCAACGATGCGTTCCGGCGGAACACCGAATTTATTTATCACGCCAGCAATATTCAAACTTTCATTGGTCATGGTATTAATTAATGAGACGGAAGAATTCACTAATTGGGCTAAATCTTTATCACCAGTAGAAATAATTGTTTCCCAACCAGCTGCACTGGCTTGGGTTGCCAACGTACCAATTACATCATCAGCTTCAACGCCTGAAACCATCAAGATAGGCCAACCCATCGCCCGCACCATCGCATGGATTGGCTCAATTTGCTTTACCAAGTCTTCGGGCATCGGTGAGCGGTTGGCCTTATATTGCGCATACATTTCATCGCGAAAAGTTTTGCCCTTGGCATCAAAGACACAAGCCAGATGATCGGCCGCAATATCTGTTCGCGCCCGCCGCAGCATATTGACCATGCCATAAATAGCCCCAGTTGGCTCACCTGCCCCATTGCGTAAATCGGGCATGGCATGAAAAGCCCGATAGAGGTAGCTAGAACCGTCAATTAATAGGAGTCTGTGTTTAGTCATACCGCAATCGTACAATCTAGTTGCCTAACACTCATAAATAGAGGATTTTAAAGATGCGCCAACATCGCTTGACCCGCCTTCTAGCAAGCTTGGCATGCCTTTTAGGCTTTTTCTGTGGTGGGTTCTTTGTAGTGCCAAACCTAGTTTTAGCGCAGCCAAACGCTGCTCAAGCGCTTAGCGCTGATGATTTACAGCAGATTAATGAAAAACCCATCTCTGCCAATGCAAAAAATACGAGTAATACTGGCGGTAAGCTCAGCCACCAGCCTGCTTTTACCCATACCAGTTCAGATGGCACGCAAATTACCGAATTTCGTGACGCACATAGCCCTACCAGCGTTCAGGTTAAAGGCGCTTTAGGAACCTACGATATGTCTCACCCGTCCTCATTAATGCCGGGCGCACGCGAGCCTGCCACCACCATCCTCAGTGTGCCAAGCTTGAGTCTGCCGCTAAAGTAAATTCGTTCGTCACTATGGCCGTTTATACCCCCCTTACCATGACAGAAATCGCACCTAGAATCGAGCGCGATTGGTCGATTGGCAAGGTAACAGGTTTACGCGGAATTCATGGGGGGATAGAAAACTCTAATTTTTTTCTGGAAGTGGCACAAGCAGGGCATCAGCAAGAATATGTACTGACGATTTTTGAGCGCTTAACTGCTCAGCAATTACCCTACTATCTTGAGCTCATGTTGCATTTGGCTAACAAAGGCATTCCGGTACCTAAACCTATCGCCAATCGCGCCGGAGAACTGCTTTTGACTCTCCATGACAAACCCGCTGCCATTGTGACTAAATTAGCCGGTCAATCCCACTTACAGCCCACTGTTGAAAATTGTGAAATGGTGGGCGTGATGCTTGCTAAGATGCATTTAGCTGGGGTGGATTTTCCGCTAGAGCAAGCCAACTTACGCAGCTTAGTTTGGTGGCAAGAGACTGTGCCAGCAATACTGCCGCATATTACTGCTCAACAGCAAATGCTACTAAAAACTGAATTGCAATTTCAAGAGGAATTTTTTTCCAGCACTGATTATGCGCAATTACCTCAGGGTGCTAGCCATTGCGATTTATTTCGCGATAACGTACTGTTTGTCGAGCAACAACAAGAAACGCAGTTAGGTGGGTTCTTTGACTTTTACTTTGCAGGTACTGACAAATGGTTATTTGATCTTGCGGTTACCGCCAACGACTGGTGTCTTGGCCCCGACCATGCCGATTTAGATGAACAGCGCCTCACTGCCCTGATGAATGCCTATCAAACTATTCGCCCCTTGGGTGCAGGCGAAAAGCGCAGCTGGTCTGCTATGCTTCGTGCTGCTGCATTACGCTTTTGGATTTCGCGCTTATGGGATTTGTATTTACCCCGCAACGCGCAAATGCTTACCGCACATAATCCTAATCACTTTGAGTTGATCTTACATAGTCGTCGCAAGCAAACAAATAATCTCTTATGAAACTAAATCGTGTTAATGCCCAGCAAGGCTATGTCTGGATTCGTCAAGGCATTTGGCTGTTTAAACAAAACCCCTTGGGTTTTTTAATGCTAGTTTTTTTATATATTTTCTTAGTCCAGCTAGCTATTTTGATTCCGATTATTGGCGTCTTTGCAATTTTACTGATTACCCCCTCCTTGCAGTTTGGTTTCATGACCGGCTGTCGCCAAACAATTCAAAAAATTCGGCTTTCGCCTTTGGTTTATTTAGTTGGGCTGCGCTCTTCGGGGCCCGTGGTACGAAAAAGACTCTTACAGCTTGGGCTGATTCACACTAGCTTAATTTTAGTCTTGAGTTTTATTGCCAGCTTCTTTGTAGACGTTCAATTACTCTTACCTGCGCTTACTGGCGATAAACCTCTGGGCATCGAGATTATCAAGCAGATGTATGTCGTCTTAAGTATTGTGGTGGCTCTCTATATTCCGATTGGGATGCTGATGTGGTTCTCACCAATTTTGGTGGGATGGGAAGATATGCCTGTAACGCAAGCACTTTTTTCGAGTTGGATTGCTTGCTGGAGTAATCGCTACGCATTTATCATTTATCTGCTTATTTGGGGCGCGCTTCTAGTGGCAGTTCCTTTACTTCTCAGTACCGTGTTTGAGGCGCTCAATATTAGAGAAGTCGGCTCATTCGTGATTGCCCCAATTTCAATGGCTTGTATGACAGTGCTGTATTGTTCAGCATTTGCTACTTGGAAAAATTGTTTTACTGATAGTGCAGCTACCGCTAACCCCGATGAGATTGGTGCTTAACTAACGGCAACGTAGCATTAGCCATGAATTCTTAATCAATCGCTGCTAACTTGGCAATACTCAATTGCAACCATTTCACACCGTGACGCTTGAAATTAATTTGAGCACGCGCATCAGCCTCTAGGCCCTCGAGGGCAGTAATACGCCCCTCACCAAACTTTGTATGGAAAACCTGCTGGCCAACCCGAAAGGGATAAATATCTCTTGCTGGTGCAGTCATGCGGGGAATATTGCTACTCAAAGCGCTATGCGCTAGCCGAGGCTTACGCGCAGTAGGGCTTTCTTCGTAATCAAACACCTGACTGTCATCACTATCATGCGAGTAACCGCTTTTCCAGGTACTCCCTCCGCTCCGTCCTCCACCCCAACGTGCATCTTTCATTTTGGGGGTAAGCCATTTCAAACACGCTGTCGGTAATTCCTCTAAGAAACGTGACGGCATGTTGTAACGTACTTGACCATGAAGCATGCGTGATTGGGTATGTGATAAATATAAGCGTTCTTTAGCGCGCGTAATTGCCACATACATGAGGCGCCGCTCTTCCTCTAAACCATTATTTTCATTAATACTATTTTCATGAGGAAATAAACCCTCTTCAAGCCCAGTAATAAAAACCGCAGTAAATTCCAAGCCCTTGGCAGAATGGACGGTCATGAGTTGAATAGCATCTTGCCCAGCTTGCGCTTGGTTATCTCCAGCCTCTAAAGAAGCGTGCGCTAAAAAAGCGGCTAAAGGCGACATCTCTAAAGTGCCGGCATCGTTTTCACTTGGCGGTGAAGCGGCCTGCGCATTTTGCCCAAAACCCTCCTCGGCAATAAAAGCAGTGGCTGCATTTATTAATTCTTGTAAGTTTTCAACTCGATCTTGACCTTCGCGTTCGCTTAAGTAGTGCTGAATTAAACCGCTATGTTGAATTACAAACTCGACTGTTTCTGGAAGGGTGTTGTGCCGAGTTGCTTCGCGCATGTGATCGACGAGGCGCACAAAGCCACCCAAGGCCGCGCCAGCCTTGCCTTCGAGCGTGCTAGCGGCCGAGTACAAGGAACATTGTTGCAATTGCGCTGCATCTTGTAGCGCCTCAATACTTCTCGCACCAATTCCCCGCGTGGGAAAATTCACTACGCGAGAAAATGAGGTATCGTCATTGGGGTTTTCAAGTAAGCGTAAATAAGCTAGCGCATGCTTCACTTCGGCGCGCTCAAAAAACCGTAAGCCACCATAAACTCGGTAGGGCAAACCAGCAGAAAACAAATTATGTTCAATAATGCGTGACTGAGCATTACTTCGGTAAAGCAAAGCAATCTCGCTGCGACTGATACCGCCATTAATCAGCCCCTTGATTTCGTCAATGAGCCAAGCGGCTTCCATACCATCGCTCGCTGCTTCGTAAATCCGCACTGGCTCCCCATGACCTGCATCCGTGCGTAAATTTTTTCCTAAGCGCGCAGTGTTATTAGCGATTAAGTGATTCGCGACATCTAAAATATTGCCATGCGAGCGATAGTTTTGTTCTAACTTCACCATGAATGGATGAAATTGGTTTTCATATAAACGCATATTTTCTACATCGGCACCGCGAAAGGCATAGATGCTTTGGTCATCATCGCCAACCGCAAAGACCGAACTTGCACTAGCGCTAGCACGACCACCTTCATGGCCAGAAAGGAGCTTTAACCACGCATATTGCAAAGCATTAGTGTCTTGAAACTCATCAATCAAAATATGGCGAAAGCGCTCTTGATAATGGGTACGAATTGGCTCGTGGTGCTGTAATAATTCATAACTACGTAATAACAATTCAGCAAAATCAACTACACCTTCGCGTTGACATTGCTCGTCATAAGCCGCGTAAAGCTCAGCCATCCGATCTTGAAAGGCGTCACCTGAATGTAAATCTTTAGCCCGCATGCCGCGCTCTTTCGCATGGGCGATGAAGTATTGCAATTGTTTGGGCGGGTATTTTTCATCATCGACCTTAAGCCCCTTTAACAGGCGCTTAATCGCTGACAATTGATCTTGGGTGTCGAGTATTTGAAAGGTCGATGGCAAGCCCGCATCACGATGATGGGCGCGCAATAAACGATTACATAAGCCATGAAAAGTACCAATCCACATCCCGCGGGTGTTAATGGGCAAGATCGCCGCTAGGCGAATCATCATTTCTTTGGCTGCTTTATTGGTAAAAGTGACTGCCAGCACGCTAATGGGCGAAGCTTGACCCGTTTGAATCAGCCAAGCAATGCGCGTGGTGAGCACGCGGGTCTTGCCACTTCCAGCGCCCGCCAAAATTAAAGCGGAGCGTGAACGGCCCTTTTCATCGCTTGGCGGCAGTGTGACTGCTTCGCATTGTTCGGGATTCAGGTTGGCGAGCAAGTCAGAGTACATTAGCCCAATTATAATTTGCCTCTTATGCCAAACCCTTTAAATCCCTCTGCTTCAAGCCCCATCAACCCCACCGCTGATTTAGAGTTGGCTAAATCCTATGAGCCTGGCCCCATCGAAGCCTATTGGGGCCCTGAATGGGAGCGCCGGGGTATTTCCCAAACCACTTTAGACGATCAGAAACCCAACTTCAGCATCCAACTGCCACCGCCCAATGTCACTGGTACTTTGCATATGGGTCATGCTTTTAACCAAACCATGATGGATAGCCTCATTCGCCATGCCCGTATGCAAGGTCTAAATACACTCTGGCTACCGGGTACCGATCATGCTGGCATTGCCACTCAAATTGTGGTTGAACGGCAACTAGAGGCACAGAAAATCTCACGTCATGAACTAGGGCGCGAGGCCTTTCTAAAAAAAGTTTGGGAATGGAAAGATACCTCTGGCTCAACCATTACTCGGCAAATTCGCCGTCTTGGCGCATCTATTGACTGGTCGCGTGAATATTTCACCATGGACGACAAAATGTCGGCCGCTGTAGTTGAGGTCTTTGTTCGCCTTCATGAGCAAGGTTTAATTTATCGTGGCAAACGTTTAGTGAATTGGGATCCGGTTCTAGGTACCGCCGTTTCCGATCTCGAAGTTGTGAGTGAAGAAGAAGCTGGCAGTCTGTGGCATATTCGTTATCCATTAAGTGATGGGTCGGGCGAATTAATCGTCGCTACAACTAGACCAGAAACTTTACTGGGCGACGTTGCGGTGATGGTTAACCCAGAGGATGAACGTTATCGTCACCTCATTGGGCAAATGGTGAATTTACCCTTGTGTAACAAAACCATTCCCATCATTGCTGATAGCTATGTTGACCCTGCCTTTGGAACTGGCGTTGTCAAAGTAACTCCTGCGCACGACTTTAATGACTACGCCGTGGCCCAACGCCACCAACTACCGCTCATTACGATTCTGACACTCGATGCCAAGATTAATGAAAATGCTCCCAAAATCTACCAAGGCCTAGATCGCTTCGCCGCTCGCAAGCAAATCATTGCCGACTTAGAGTCTGCAGGTTTAATGGCCGAAGTGAAACCGCACACCTTAATGGTACCCCGTGGTGATCGCACCCAAACCATTATTGAGCCGATGCTGACCGACCAATGGTTTGTTGCAGTCTCTAAACCGAGCGCTGACAACCTCTATCAACCTGGTGCGTCAATGGCCAGTGCCGCATTGCATGCCGTCACCAGCGGAACAATTCAGTTGGTGCCTGAAAATTGGAAGAGCACGTATACCCAGTGGCTGGAAAATATTCAAGATTGGTGTATCTCTAGGCAGTTGTGGTGGGGCCACCAAATTCCTGCTTGGTATGGTTCTGAAGGGCAAATATTTGTGGCGCGCAATGCTACTGATGCGCAAGCCAAAGCCAGCGCTGCTGGTTACACCGGACCCCTGCAGCGCGACTCCGATGTACTTGATACCTGGTTTAGTTCAGCCCTAGTACCCTTCAGTTCATTGGGTTGGCCGCAAGCAACCGCAGAGCTTAAGCACTTTTTACCTTCCTCGGTCTTGGTTACTGGCTTTGACATTATTTTCTTTTGGGTTGCGCGCATGGTAATGATGACTTGCCACTTTACTGGGCAAGTACCTTTTCATACGGTCTATGTGCATGGCTTAGTGCGCGATGCTGAAGGCCAAAAAATGAGTAAGTCGAAAGGGAATACCTTAGATCCAATCGACCTCATCGATGGGATTGAATTGGCTGCCCTCGTCGATAAACGAACTACTGGCCTGATGAACCCAAAGCAAGCAGCAAGCATCACTAAAAAAACCCAAAAGGAATTTCCCGATGGTATTCCAGCCTTTGGTACTGATGCCTTACGCTTTACCTTTGCCTCGCTTGCGTCGCTGGGACGGAATATTAATTTTGATCAAAAACGCTGCGAAGGCTACCGTAATTTTTGTAACAAACTCTGGAATGCCAGCCGCTTTGTTTTAATGAACTGCCCTGGCGATGACGCAGCCAATGGTTTTGCGCCTTGTGATAATCAATGTGGTCCCGAAGGCTATCTCGATTTTTCTCCCGCCGATCGCTGGATTGTCTCGTTACTGCAAAAGACAGAGGCAGAAGTTGCTAAAGGTTTCACGATATATCGCTTTGATAATGTCGCCAGCGCGATTTATCAATTTGTCTGGGATGAATATTGCGATTGGTATTTAGAGCTCGCAAAAGTTCAGTTACAAACTGGCACGCCTGCCCAACAACGCGCTACTCGCCGTACGCTCCTACGGGTGCTGGAAACAATCTTGCGTTTAGCCCACCCGCTCATTCCATTTATTACCGAAACCCTCTGGCAATCCGTTGCTCCAAAGGCTGGTAAGGAACTGAATCAGCAAGCCAGCCAATCGATTGCTTTGCAGCCCTATCCCATCAGTCAGCCAGAAAAAATTGATGCCACTAGTGAAGCGTGGATGGCGCAAGTTAAAGCTATTACGGATGCCTGTCGTAATCTGCGCGGTGAAATGCAAATATCACCGGCACAAAAAGTGCCCCTGTGGATTTGTGGACCGTCAGCTTTTTTAAACCAAGCAACCCCCTATTTAATGGCCCTCGCTAAATTATCAGAAGTGCGCATCTTTGCTGATGAAGCTAGTCTCGAAAGCGAAGGGGCGGGTGCGCCTATTGCCTTAGTTGGTGAAATTAAATTACTACTTAAAATTGAAGTTGATTTAGCTGCGGAGCAAATACGCATTAGCAAAGAATTGGTGCGCATTGCTAATGAAATTGATAAATGTCACCAAAAATTGAATAATGAAAGTTTTGTTGCGCGGGCGCCAGACGAGGTAGTTGCGCAAGAAAAACAGCGGCTTGCCGCCTTTGAACTCAACCATGAAAAATTGGCTGCCCAACTGCTGCGTTTAAAATCATCTTAAATACTTTTTAGAAGCGAACTTTATGAGCAATGCCAAGTTAAAACCCGTTAGCAAAGCAGTATTTCCAGTTGCCGGCTTGGGCACGCGGTTTTTACCCGCTACTAAGGCCAGTCCTAAAGAAATGCTCAATATTGTCGATAAGCCACTAATTCAATATGCGGTTGAAGAAGCCATTGCAGCTGGCATTACCGAAATGATTTTTGTCACTGGCCGCAGCAAGCGCGCTATTGAAGACCACTTCGATAAGGCATATGAACTTGAAGCCGAACTTGAGGCTAAAAATAAAACTGCTTTACTCGAAATCGTACGTAATGTGAAACCGAGTCATGTCGATTGTGTATATGTGCGTCAACCTGAAGCTTTGGGTTTAGGTCACGCGGTACTATGTGCCGAAAAATTAGTACGCGATGAGCCCTTTGCGGTGATCTTGGCAGATGATTTACTGGTTGGTGAGCCAGCCGTATTGGCACAAATGTTGGCAGTGCATGATAAATATCAGGGCTCTGTTTTAGCAGTAGAAAAAATTAATCCCGCGCAAAGTAGTTCTTATGGCATTGTGGCTGGCACTCTTACTGACCCTGGCGTACATCGCTTAACGGGCATTGTGGAAAAACCGCTACCGCAAGATGCGCCGTCAAATTTAGCGGTAGTGGGCCGTTATGTACTTTCTTCCAATATTTTTAATTACATTCGTAATCTTCAGCCTGGGGCTGGAGGTGAGTTTCAACTCACTGATGCGATTGCTGCCTTATTAAAAGCAGAACCCGTATATGCTTATGAATATCAAGGGGTACGTTACGACTGCGGTAGCAAATTAGGCTATCTCAAGGCAACGGTAGATTTTGCTCTACGCCATCCTGAAGTCAGTAGCGAGTTTGCCGCCTTTCTTAAACAACGCTAAGCTTCACACAGGGCTTCTTGCTTCACTGCGACTGGTAAATAATTTAGCGGCGTTTGAGGTAAAAAACAAAAGTATCGTTAACTACCTCTGTAGCAATTAATTGATTGCCAGTTTGTTTGGCAAACGCTGGGAAATCATGTTTTGCTCCGGCATCGGTGGCGGTAATTTTGAGGACTTCTCCCGACTGCATATCGGCCAGGGCTTTTTTAGTGCGTAAGATGGGTAATGGGCAATTCATCCCAATGGCATCAACTTCACGATTGGCAATCGGCAGCTCATTGAGGGTTAGCTCATTAAAAGTGGCTTGATTTTCGCTCATACTATTTAATCTACAGTTTTTTCTGCAGTTTTCTCTCTAATCCATTGTTGTACGCTGGCTAAGGCCGCCGGCAAGGCACTTGGCATTGTACCGCCTGCCATCGCCATTTCGGCTTTACCGCCGCCTTTTCCGCCCACCTGCTGAGCCACAAAATTCACTAAATCGCCGGCTTTAATGCGACTGATTGTATTGGCTGTGACCCCCGCGATCAAACTGACCTTATCCCCTTGCACCGAGGCTAAAACGATCGCAGCAGTTCTCAATTTGGCTTTTAAAGCATCTAAGGTTTCACGTAATACCTGCGCATCGGCACCATCGAGGCGGAGCGCTAAAACCATCAGGCCATTTATCTCAATTGCCTGGGCCGCAAGTTCATCGCCCTGACTAGCAGCCAGCTTAGAGTTCACTCGCTCAAGCTCGCGCTCGGTTTGCCGTAAAGCATCTTGCAGTTGTGCTACCCGAGTTGCAAGCTCATTGGGATTGGTCTTTAATAAATGCGCTACCGCGAACATTTGATCTTCTAAGTTTTGTAAAAAGTGGAGTGCGTTATTGCCGGTGACTGCCTCGACCCTGCGAATTCCAGCGGCCACACCCGATTCTGAGGTTACCTTTAAGCTTCCAATATCACCAGTGCGGCCCACGTGGGTGCCTCCGCACAACTCTTTTGAGCTACCAATTTCCAACACCCGTACTTCAGCGCCGTATTTTTCACCAAACAGCATCATCGCCCCGGTTTTTTGCGCATCTTCGAGTGACATCACTTGTGCTGAGGTTGCGGTATTGGCAAGAATTTCTCGATTCACGAGCGCTTCAATTTGTCTTAACTGAGCTGGGCTTATAGGTGCATGGTGAGTGAAGTCAAAACGGGTTTTGCTAGCATCAACCAAAGAACCCTTTTGCATTACATGGTCACCTAAGACTTCACGCAATGCTTTGTGCAATAAATGGGTGGCGCTGTGATTGCGCATGGTGTCTTGGCGATGGACAATATCGACTAGCGCTTTTAACGAGTCGCCAACGCACAATTGCCCCTCTAATACCTCACCTTGATGACCAAATACATTAGCTTGAATCTTAAACGTATCGGTAACCTCAAAACGAGAACGTTCATTCCGTAACTCACCACGATCGCCAACTTGACCGCCCGACTCGGCATAAAAAGGGGTGTGATCGAGCACTACTACAGCGTTATCGCCAGCAGCGACAGACTGCACCGCAACCCCATCAAGATACAGGGCAGTAATGGTGTTGCTATCACGTTGGAGTTGCTCATACCCATGAAATTCGGTTGGCTTTCCAGCATACGTCAGACCTTGCGTCATTTTAAATTGCCCTGCCGCACGGGCTTGATTACGTTGCGCCTGCATGGCCAACTCGAAGCCAGCGACATCGACAGTAACGCCACGCTCCCGACAGATGTCGGCAGTTAAATCTAAGGGGAAACCAAAGGTATCGTGTAAACGAAAAGCAGTTTCACCGTCAATATTGGTGGCATTGTTTGCTAAAGCGGCTTCTAAAATTTCCATGCCATTGGCAATCGTTTGAAAAAAGCGTTCTTCTTCTTGTTTGAGAACATCACTGACTTTATCTTGTGCATTACGCAACTCGGGGTATGCATCGCCCATTTCAGCAACTAAGGCAGGTACCAACTGATATAAAAATGGTTGCCGCGCACCTAATTTAAAACCATGGCGAATTGCCCGCCGCGCAATGCGGCGCAACACATACCCACGACCCGCATTTCCGGGTATCACGCCATCGACAATCACAAAACTACAAGCGCGAATATGGTCGGCAATAACCTTCAGTGAAGGGCTATTGGCAGCGCAATTTTGGCCGCCAGCCCCATCGACTGCGGCTTTCGCCGCTTTCAGTAAATTAACAAATAAATCGATTTCATAATTAGAATGGACTTTCTGCAACACCGCTGCAATCCGTTCCAGACCCATGCCCGTATCAACACTTGGCTTGGGTAGAGGATGCATATTGCCCGCTTCATCGCGATTAAATTGCATAAAAACATTATTCCAAATTTCAATAAAGCGATCGCCATCTTCATCGGGACTACCAGGCGGCCCGCCAGGAATGTGTGCGCCGTGATCATAAAAAATTTCTGTACACGGACCACAAGGGCCGGTATCTCCCATCATCCAAAAATTATCGGACGCATAGCGCGCACCCTTGTTATCGCCAATGCGGATAATGCGTTCTGCAGGGACACCAATTTGTTGATGCCAAATAGCGTAGGCCTCTTGATCTTCGGCATAAACCGTAATTAACAATTTTTCTTTTGGTAACTTAAATACTACAGTTAATAATTCCCAGGCAAATTGAATTGCATCCTGCTTAAAGTAATCACCAAAAGAAAAATTGCCGAGCATCTCAAAGAAGGTATGGTGCCGAGCGGTGTAACCCACGTTGTCTAAATCGTTATGCTTACCCCCCGCCCGAATACACTTTTGGGCGGTAGTTGCCCGACTATAGGAGCGCTGATCAAAGCCCAAGAAAACATCCTTAAATTGATTCATGCCGGCATTGGTGAACAGTAAGGTCGGATCATCTCCGGGCACCACCGGGCTAGAAGGAACGATTTGGTGCCCTTTGCTGGCAAAGAAATCAAGGAAGGCTTGGCGAATTTGGGAAACTTTCATGACAATAATTATCGCATTGGCGTTCACGCGCGCCCTAAATTAGGGCAAACCCTAGATGTTTTGGCTAGCAACGCCCATCAGCGTGCCTTACAATCGCTCATCAATATATAAAAAATGGTCACTTGATAATTAGACCAACTTGGAGCGCACTTTGAAAATACACAATCAACAAGATTTTGCCGCTGGCTTTATGTATATCGTCGTCGGCTTATTTTTTGCCAGCCTCGCTACTGGTTATCAAATGGGAACTGCCGCCAAAATGGGGCCTGGTTATTTCCCCTTTTGTTTAGGCATGCTCTTGGCTTTAATTGGCTTAGTCGTTTTGCTGAGTGCTGTCACCAAAAAGGCAGCTGACGTCAAACTAAAAAAATGGGATCTGAAAAGCGTCATTTGGATTACAGGTGCAGTAGTTCTTTACGGCGTACTACTAAGCACTATGGGATTTTTTGTTGCCCTCTTGGCCCTTGTTTTTGTTTCGGCCTCGGCTAGCCATGAATTTAAGTGGAAAGGTACCGTTATTAATGCCCTTATCTTACTGGTCTTCACGTATCTTGCTTTCGTAGTTGGGCTCAAGCTACAGTTTCCGCTGTGGCCTTTCTTCCTTAATAATTAACCGCAAAAGCCTAGGACACTGATATGGATCTGCTGAATAATTTAGCGCTGGGTTTTTCAACCGCATTAACCTTTCAAAATTTAATTTACTGTTTTCTGGGATGCTTGTTGGGCACCTTAATCGGCATTTTGCCTGGCCTTGGCCCCATTGCCACTATTGCCATGTTATTGCCAGCAACGTATGCATTACCCCCCATTGCTGCCCTCATTATGTTGGCGGGTATTTATTATGGCGCGCAGTATGGCGGCTCAACTACAGCCATCTTATTGAACATTCCCGGAGAAACATCTTCGGTTGTAACTGCAATTGATGGCTATCAAATGGCGCGACGAGGGCGAGCTGGAGTAGCGCTCTTTACTGCTGGTATGGGTTCATTTTTTGCCGGTTGCGTAGCGACTTTTATTTTGGCTGCTTTTGCCGCCCCACTTTCACAACTAGCCTTTAAGTTTGGTCCGGCTGAGTACTTCTCGCTGATGGTATTGGGTTTAATCGGTGCCGTGGTTTTAGCGTCGGGCTCTCTCATTAAAGCGATTGGCATGATTATTTTGGGCTTGCTCATGGGTCTTGTTGGTACCGACGTGAACTCCGGCGTGTCACGCTATGCCTTTGATGTGCCTGAACTGAGCGATGGTATTGGCTTTGTCAGTATTGCCATGGGTGTATTTGGCTTTGCTGAAATTATGATGAACTTAGAGCAAAAAGAAAAGCGGGAAAGTTTTTTAAATAAAGTGACTACCCTTATTCCAACATGGGATGATGTTAAGCGAATGGTGCCGTCAATCTTACGGGGAACGACAATAGGCTCGGTCTTGGGAATTTTGCCAGGCGGCGGTGCTGCTTTAGCTGCTTTTGGAGCCTATTCGGTTGAAAAGAAAACCTCAAAACACTCAGCTGAATTTGGGCAAGGTGCTATTGAAGGTGTTGCTGGCCCAGAAAGCGCGAATAATGCTGCAGCTCAAACTTCCTTTATTCCTTTGCTGACTTTAGGTATTCCACCCAATGCGGTGATGGCATTAATGGTGGGCGCGATGACCATTCACAATATTCAACCAGGTCCACAAGTGATGACCAGCAACCCTGCTTTATTTTGGGGCTTGATTGCGTCGATGTGGATTGGAAACCTGATGTTAATTTTGCTCAATTTACCGCTCATTGGTATGTGGGTGCAGATTTTGAAAATTCCATATCGTTTTCTTTATCCCGCCATTTTGGTTTTCTGTTGTATCGGGGTTTACACCGTTAACAATACAGTCTTTGACGTGTACATCACCGCTACCTTTGGTGTTATTGGCTACCTATTTTTTAAACTGGGTTGCGAACCCGCGCCGCTTCTATTAGGCTTTGTATTGGGCCCGATGATGGAAGAAAATTTCCGCCGCGCCTTATTACTCTCGCGAGGGGATTTTTCAACCTTTATTACCCGTCCACTTTCGCTGGGCCTCTTGGTGGCAGCAGCTTTAATGGTCGTGATTGTTGCTCTACCTGCGATCAAAAAAGGACGTGAAAAAGTCTTCGTCGAAGAGCTTTGACTTATCCTTACCTTCTCATCAAGCCCGCAGCCATCTGCGGGCTTTTTTCTTTCTCGAGTAGCGATCTTCTCTACAATTAGCGAATGTCACCAGAAAGCCCTAAAAATACCACCTCTAATAAGACAAAAGCGATAGCCGCTGAACCCTCTAATTTTCTTCGCCAAATTATCGAGCACGATTTAGCGCAACCCTTATACCAACAGCGTCCACTTCGTCACGATGCTGACGGTAATGCCTTACCCCCACTGATTACCCGCTTTCCTCCCGAGCCTAATGGCTATTTACATATTGGGCATGCTAAAAGTATTTGTCTCAATTTTGGTCTAGCTGCTGAATATCAATCACGCGCAGGGGGTGCGCGTTGCAATATGCGCTTAGATGACACTAATCCAGTAAAAGAAGATGTTGAATACGTCGATAGCATTTTAGATGCGGTACGCTGGCTTGGTTTTGATTGGGAGGCAAATGGTCAAACCCATTTGCATTACGCCAGTGATTATTTCGCACAGCTCTATCAATTTGCTGAAGTTTTAATCGAACATGGCAAAGCGTATGTTGATAGCCAAACAGCCGATGAAATTCATGCTAAACGGGGCAATTTTAATCAAGCGGGACAAAATAGTCCTTATCGTAATCGCAGTGTAGAAGAAAATTTGCAACTTTTTCGCGCGATGCGGGCGGGTGAGTTTAGCGATGGACAGCATGTGCTTCGTCTAAAAATTGAGATGCAACACCCCAATATCGTCATGCGCGATCCAGTCATTTACCGCATTCGCCATGCGCATCACCATCGAACTGGTGACCAATGGTGTATTTATCCTTTATATGATTTTACCCACTGCATTTCAGATGCCCTCGAATTCGTGTCACATTCGATTTGTACCTTAGAGTTTGAAAATAATCGACCGCTCTATGATTGGATTCTGAACACCCTAAAAGAAGCCGGCGTCTTTAGTGATCCACTACCGCATCAGCACGAATTTGCGCGCCTCAATTTAACCTATACCCTCACTAGTAAACGTAAATTACTGCAATTAGTCGCAGAAAAATGTGTCGATGGCTGGGATGATCCACGGATGCCAACCATTGTGGGTATTCGTCGGCGCGGCTATACCCCTGAAAGTCTCCGCTTATTTTGTGAACGAATTGGCGTCTCGAAAGCCGACAGCTGGATCGATATGAGTACCTTAGAACAGGCTTTACGAGATGACCTAGATGCCAAGGCGCCGCGGGCTACTGCGGTACTAAAACCGTTAAAACTAGTGATCGAAAACTTTCCTGAAAATGGTTCTGAAGCCTGCTCGGCCCCACGTCATCCGCATCATCCTGAATGGGGTAAACGTGAATTTAACTTTACGCGTGAAGTTTGGATCGAGGCCGATGACTTTATGCTCGAACCCGTGAAGGGCTTTTTTCGACTTTATCCGCCCAGCAATGACCAAGCTGGTGGGCGCGTGCGACTACGCCATGGTTTTGTGATTGAATGTACTGGAGTTGAATTGGATAGCAATGGCCAAGTCAAGCAAGTGAACGCGCGTTATTTTCCCGATAGCAAGAGTGGTACCCCAGGCTCAGACAACTATAAAGTGAAGGGTAATATCCATTGGCTTAGCGTTGCTGAGGCTCTCGCTGTTGAGGTACGTCTTTATGATCACCTGTTTACTGAACCTCATCCCGATAGCGGAGAAAATAATTTTCTCGCTCACCTCAATCCAAATTCAAAACAGATTATTACTGCATACCTCGAACCCAGCATGAAATCAGTCCAAGCCGGCGAGCGTTTTCAGTTTGAACGTCATGGCTACTTTATTGCAGATGCCATCGACTCACAAGCTGGAAAGCCAATCTTTAATCGGACGGTGGCACTAAAGGATACTTGGAAATAAAACTGGCAACATTGGGATAGCGTAAAGCAATCTTTAACTCTTTCAGACGGGTATTACTCACCCGCCGTGACTCACGCAGAAATGACCAGAGCATTGGGCTCACTTTTTCCTTGACGGCAGCAGCGGTTAAACGTGGCGGCCGCTCAAGCTGATAAGCATCGGCAACTTGATCAAAATAATCGCCCATTTTCAGCTCTTCACCATCACAAGCATTGATGATGCGCTGGGGACGCCCACGAAATACTGCCGCGCAAATCAGGCGGGCTAAATCATCGCTCTGAATATGGTTTGAATAAGCATCTTCAGCGGCTAATAAAGCGGGGGTTCCCGCCTTCAGGCGCTCGATGGGCAATCGGTTGAGGTCGTAAATACCAGGCACCCGCAAAATCGTCAACCTTGCCCGCTGAGTTAAAGCAAAAGTCCGTAATACCTGCTCAGCATCGACGCGGCGCTTCGCGCGCTCACTTTGTGGGTCTATGGGGCTTGTTTCATGCACCCAAGAGCCATTGGCGTCACCGTATACCCCTGTGGTACTGACATAAATCAAGCGCCTGACGACACCGCCACCTTGGGCTAAAATTCGCAGTAGATTGCGGGTTCGACGATCTTGATTACCTGAGTTAGGCGGTGGTGCTAAATGAATGACGGTTTCTGCTAATCCACTCAGACGCCATAAGCTCTCAGGCTGATCAAGATTACCCAAAATAGGCAGTGCTCCTGCTTCTCGCAATGCTGGAAAACGCGTTAACTGAGAAGTTAGCGCAAAAATATGAAAAGCCGGTGCTAACTGCTTAACAACTCTTAGCCCTATATCTCCACATCCCACGATCAGGAGTCTAGGCTTAGCAAATGGGTGGGTGGCCTTACGCATGAGTTATATCGTACCGATTTATTGAAAGGAATGGGTTTTGGGGCATCGCGTCACACTGAAAGCTAGCGGTAAGGAGTTTATGGTCAACCAAGATGAAACTATTTTAGAGGCCGCCCTACGCCAAGGAATTAACTTACCTTACGGCTGCAAGAATGGTGCCTGTGGTTCTTGTAAGGGAAAAGTGATTTCAGGCCAAGTACAGCATGGCGAACATAGTGAGAGCGCTTTGAGTCGCGCTGAAGAATTAGCGGGTATGAGTCTGTTTTGCTGTGCACAAGCTACAGCCGATCTCATGATTGAAGTACGTGAAGTACAAGGGGGTAGTGATTTACCCGTTCGTAAAGTGCCCTGTCGCGTTAACACAATTACCCGCCCCACCACTGATGTGGCAATTTTGCAATTACAACTGCCGGCAGCTGAACGCTTTCAATATTTAGCTGGCCAATATATTGAATTTTTACTTAAAGATGGTCAGCGCCGCGCTTACTCTTTAGCCACTGCTCCCGAACACGATGGACCGCTTGAAGTGCAAATTCGACATTTGCCAGGCGGCATCTTTACTGATTTTGTGTTTGGACACAATCAGCCTAGTAGCGGCGCCACTAGCTCCAGCGCCTTCCCTACCCCATTTTTGCAAGAGAAAGCCATTTTACGTTTTGAAGGGCCCTTAGGTAGTTTCTTTTTGCGTGAAGAATCGACTAAACCCATCCTCTTTTTAGCAGCAGGCACGGGTATTGCCCCCATTAAGGCCATCATTGAACATATGCTTGCCAAAAAAATTCAGCGGCCTATCAGCCTCTATTGGGGTGGCCGGCGACCCACCGATCTTTATCTTGATGCACTGTGTAAAAGCTGGGCAAGCACCATCCCCGACTTTCACTATATTCCCGTTGTTTCAGATGCAATACCAACCGACCAGTGGCAAGGGCGAACGGGTTTTGTGCACCGTGCGGTGATGGCTGATTATCCTAGTCTGAAGGCCATGCAGGTTTATGCCTGTGGGGCACCAATCATGGTCAATGCAGCGCGAAGTGACTTTATTACCCAATGCCAATTACCTGAAGCCGAATTTTTTGCCGACTCGTTCACCAGTGCCGCCGATTTATCGCGCAGCTTAGATGAAACCGTTTCATAATTCAATTTTATTTAATTCAATTACTGCTCTCGCCTCATGACCAATACACCGCTTAATACAGCCGCCGTTATGTTTATCACCCCACGCCCAGAATTGGTGATGGTGCAAGGTGAGGGGTCTTGGCTAACCGATCAAAACGGCAAGCGCTATCTCGACTTTATGCAAGGTTGGGCCGTAAATTGCTTGGGACATGCCAATCCTGGCATGATTGCGGCGCTAAATAGCCAAGCCAAATTGTTAATTAGTCCTAGCCCGGCTTTTTATAACGAACCCATGCTGCGTTTAGCAAATTTACTCACTGCACATAGTTGTTTTGATAAAGTTTTTTTTGCCAATAGTGGCGCTGAAGCAAATGAAGGCGCGATTAAGCTAGCGCGTAAATGGGGGCAACTCAATAAAGCAGGCGCCTTTGAAATTATTACCTTTGATCATGGCTTTCATGGGCGCACTCTAGCTACGATGAGTGCTTCTGGCAAACCGGGCTGGGATAGCATGTTTGCTCCCCAGGTCGCTGGCTTTCCGAAGGCCAATCTCAATGATCTGAGCTCGGTCATTGCCTGCATTACCGATAATACCGTGGCAGTAATGGTAGAGCCGGTACAAGGTGAAGGTGGCGTGATTCCCTGTACGCCTGAATTTATGCAAAATTTACGCCAACTCACGCAAGAGCGCAATATCTTATTGATAGTAGACGAAGTGCAATCGGGCAGCGGGCGAACCGGCAGCTTATTTGCTTATGAACAATTTGGCATTAAGCCCGACATCATGACTTTGGGTAAAGGGATTGGTGGTGGTGTACCCCTTGCTGCCCTCTTGGCGACCGATGCCGTAGCTTGCTTTGTCGCTGGCAATCAAGGTGGCACCTACAATGGCAACCCCCTAATGACAGCGGTAGGTATTAGTGTGGTTGAACAACTATTAGCTCCCCAATTTTTAGCGCAAGTACAGGCCAAAGGCGAGTTATTGCGTAATGAATTGCGTCAACTCGTTGCAGAATTTCAGTTAGAAGGTGAGCGCGGCATGGGTCTGTTACGGGCCTTAATGTTGGGCCGTGAGATTGGCCCTAAATTAGTAGAAATGGCTCGTGATCAAAATCCAGTAGGACTGTTGATTAATTCTCCACAGCCTGATTTATTGCGCTTTATGCCCGCCCTCAATACCAGTGACGACGACATTCGCTTAATGGCTTCAATGCTACGCGGATTACTCAAGCAATTAGCTTAAGCCCTTATTCGCCCAAGTAGGCCTGGCGGACTCTGGTATCGGCCATGAGCTCTGCACCAGATCCAGTCAAGGTAATCAGTCCGCTTTCCATGACATAAGCTCGTTGGGCAAGCTGCAAGGCTAAACGCGCATTTTGCTCTACCAATAAAATGGTGATTCCAGTTTTAGTTAAAGAATGAATCACATTAAAAATGGTTTCCACCATCAGTGGTGCTAGACCCATTGATGGTTCATCTAACAATAATAATTTCGGTTGCGCCATTAGCGCCCTGCCCATCGCTACCATCTGCTGTTCTCCGCCAGAAAGCGTGCCAGCCATTTGCGTGCTGCGCTCTTCTAAGCGCGGGAAAAAAGTGTAAACCTGATCTAAAAGGCGCTTAAATTCAGCTGGATTTTCCTGTAGAAAAGCGCCCATTTGTAAATTCTCGAAGACGTTCATACGTTTAAATACGCCACGTCCTTCGGGTACCAAACTGCAGCCCTGTTTGACTAGTTCATACGCGGGTAGATGCGTGACGATGTGACCCGCAAACCGAACCTCGCCACTACTTGCAGGAACGATTCCTGATAAGGCATTGAGGGTTGAGCTTTTGCCAGCGCCATTAGCACCAATTAAAGCCACCATTTCCCCTTGCTCTATATAAAAATCAATGCCCTTGACAGCAGATATGCCGCCATAATTCACTTTTAGGCCGCTAACCTCCAAGATATTCATGGGCTATTACCCAAATAGGCTTTAATCACCGCAGGACTGTTACGAACCTCAGTTGGACTCCCAACGGCAATGGTCTTGCCGTAATCCAATACCGTGAGGCTATCGCAGATACCCATCACCAAACTAACATCATGTTCAATTAATAGAATGGTTTTGCCATCAACCCGAATTTGCAACAGTAATTCACGTAAAGCTAATTTTTCAGTCGCATTCATCCCCGCTGCAGGCTCATCGAGCGCCAATAACAAAGGGTCAGTAGCTAAAGCGCGAGCAATTTCTAAGCGGCGTTGATGCCCATACGATAAATTGATGGCAGTATGATCAGCAAAATCGCCTAAACCAACATAGCGTAAGAGCGCAAACGATTTTTCTCTAATTGCCCGTTCTTCCTGCCGCACCTGTCGACCCCGCAAAATAGCACCAATTACCCCCGTATGTGAACGACAATGGCACCCCACCATCACATTTTCTAAAGCAGTCATCGCCCCAAACAAGCGAATATTTTGAAAAGTCCGGGCTATTCCTGCTTGCGTTACTTGGGCTACTGAATGAGGCGAATAAAATTGGCCGTTAAATTGAAAGAGCCCGCTATTAGCAGAATACAGACCCGTTATTAGATTAAAAAAGGTGGTTTTGCCTGCGCCATTCGGGCCAATTAAACCAACAATACTGCCGCTTGGCACCCTTAAACCAACGTTATCTAAAGCGTGTACTCCGCCAAAAAATTTTGATACGTTAGTAACATCGAGCAACACACTCATGACGTAGAGGCTCCCCGCTTTTGCCATATTCCTTTGGGGCGATAGAGCATAATCAAAATTAAAGCCAAGCCATAAATCAATTGGCGCATAATTTCTGCATCAACCAGGACATGCCCAAACAGCGCATTTTGTAGGGGTTGCACGACCCCACGCAACACTTCGGGAAAAATGGCTAGCAATACGGCGCCCAAAATCACTCCGGGTATATGGCCTATACCACCCAAAACTACCATCGCTAAAACTACAATCGATTCCCATAGGGTAAAGGACTCTGGTGAAACAAAACCTTGAAAAGAGGCAAATAAAACGCCCGCCACTCCAGCAAATGAAGCACCAATGGCAAACGCCAATAATTTTAAATTGCGCGTATTAATCCCCATTGCTTGGGCGGCAATTTCATCCTCACGAATGGCTACCCAAGCTCTGCCAATACGCGAATTTTGTAAACGCATGCAGATTACTGTAGCAATACATGCTAAAACGAGAAAGAGATAGAAAATTAAATATAAAGCGGGTACTTGGATAAAACCAAGGTCTAATGATTTAGCAAAAGAAATACCAAAGAGTTCGATTGAGTCGATTGCACGTATTCCCTTAGGCCCATTCGTGAGATTCATGGGTCGATCTAAATTATTTAAAAAAATGCGAATGATTTCACCAAAACCTAAAGTGACTATCGCCAGATAGTCGCCCCGTAGTTTCAGCGTTGGCACGCCTAAAATAACGCCAAATGTCGCCGCTAAGACTGCCCCAATCAAACAAGCAAGCCATATGAGGCTATGCAAACCTTCTGGAAATAATACGGCAATCGCCGCAAACGATTGGGTTAGATGAGGCGATGCCAGTAACGCAAAAGTATAGGCGCCCAAGGCATAAAATGCGATAAAACCTAAATCGAGTAAACCAGCAAATCCCACTACAACATTTAAACCTAACGCTAAAATCACATAGAGCAAAGCAAAATCCAGCACGCGCACCCAGTAATTACCGCCAACAGATCCAACGCACCAAGGCAAAATGAGGAGGCTTAACATTGCCAACCACAAAAACATGCGCCGCTGGGAAATAAAATTAAGCACGATCGGAAACTCGTTCGCCCAGTAATCCACTCGGACGCAATACTAAGACCACAATGAGCACTATGAAAGCAAAAATATCTTGGTAATTAGAGCCTAATACGCCACCAGTTAAATCGCCGATATAACCAGCTCCTAACGATTCAATTAAACCTAATAGTAGCCCCCCAAGCATCGCCCCACGGATATTACCAATGCCGCCTAAAACTGCGGCAGTAAATGCTTTCAGACCTGGTATGAAGCCCATATAAAAATTTGCATTGCCATAGTTGGTCGCTATCATGACACCAGCCAAGCCCGCCAAAGCGCCACCCAACATAAAGGTAATCGAAATAACCCGATTGGGATTAACCCCCATGAGTGCGGCAATTTTGTTTTGTTCGGCCGTTGCCCGCATGGCACGGCCTAAGCGCGTGCGCTCGACCAAGAGTAATAAAGCACACATCACTAAAAAAGCGACGGCAATAATAACGAGCTCTTTACCGGTAATTGTGACCGCACTATTAAATAATTGAATCGGTAGCGCTGGCAACAACTGCGGGTACATCAGCGGGTCACGTGACCAAACCATCATGGCAATAGTTTGCAATAAAACCGACATGCCGATAGCTGAAATCAGTGGCGCAAGCCGTGGTGCATTCCGCAATGGCCGATAAGCTACTCGCTCGATCGTGTAACTGAGCGCGGCACACGTTGCCATGGTGATTGGCAAGACCAACACTAACACCAACCAGCCAGGCAAGAAAGGGGCAAAGCCCATCAGGCCCTGAATTAGAGTGAGTGAAACCAAAGCGCCGATCATTAGCACTTCACCATGGGCAAAGTTAATAATGCCGAGTACGCCATAAACCATGGTGTAACCCAAGGCAATTAAGGCATAAATGCTCCCTAAAACTAGACCATTAACTAGTTGCTGGAGGAATGTTTCCATCCGCCCATTTACATCTTGACGATATCAAGTACCGATTTCTTTTTATCTTTATATTCGTAAAGAGAAATAACGCCATGCTGCAAATCTCCCTGTTTATCAAAGGCCACGTTACCGGTTAAGCCATTCATTTGGGTATCGGGCATGACTAACAAAATTTTATCCGCAGCAGTTGACTTCGCGCGCTTCATTGCATCTACTAAAACATAAACTGCATCATAGGTGAAGGGGGAATAAATTTGCACTTCAGTATTAAAGCGCTCTTTATAACGCTTTTGAAAATCATTGCCATTGGCCATTTTGCTCAGAGCCATGCCAGCCTCTGAGCAAGTTACATTAACCACTGCGTCACCCGCTAACTCGGCTAACTTTTCAGTACACATACCATCGCCACCCACGATCTTAGCGGTAATGCCTAACTCTTTAGCCTGTTTAGCCAAAGGCCCGCCAGTCGCATCCATGCCGCCATACATAATCACGTCAGGTTTGGACCCTTTAATTTTGGTCAAAATAGCTTTGAAATCAGTGGCCTTATTATTGCTAGCTTCACGAGCCACAATTTTAAGGCCGGCGGCTTTTACGGTTTTCTCAAACTCATCAGCCAAGCCTTTGCCATATTGAGTGGCATCGTCAATAATGGCAACCGATTTAGCTTGTAGTTTTTGTGTAACATAGTTAGCGAGCGCAGGCCCTTGCTGTGCATCTGTCGCCACCAAACGGTAAGTCGTTTTAAAACCTTGTTTGGTATATTCAGGATTGGTTGCCGAAGGTGATATTTGGGTAATACCTGCATCGCTATAAATTTTTGAAGCAGGAATGCTGGTGCCAGAATTGAGGTGGCCTACGACTCCAACCACCTTACTGTCGACTAATTTTTGCGCGACTTGGGTAGCGGTCTTTGGATCTTCAGCATCATCCTCTGGTACTAAAGTCAGGAATATTTTTTTACCCTCAATCATTAAGCCGGTTTTATTAATTTCTTCAATTGCCAAACGTGCACCATTTTCATTGTCCTTACCAAGGTGGGCAATGGGTCCAGTTAAAGGCGCAACGTGCCCAATCTTAACTTCAGTGGCATCGGCTGGAACTGCTGCAGCCGTTTTTTTATCGCTTTTGCCGCAGGCGCCCAAAAGAGATATGCAGGCAATGGCACTCACTGCAATAGTGATTTGGCGAAAGGTAAGACGCTGAGATAAAGCTTGCATATAGGTCACTCCTAATTTGAATTAATCGACTAAACTTTTTGGCAAAGAAAAAACCGTATCTTCCACTACCCCCGGTAAAGAATGCACTTTTCTTGGTCCCAATTCCTGAATACGTTGCACAATTGCCTGCGCTAAGGTTTCGGGGGCAGAAGCTCCAGCAGTCAGACCAACCCGCTTTTTACCAACGAACCAATCGGCCTGTAATTGATCGGGGGAGTCAACCATGTAGGCTGGAACCCCAAGTTTTTCAGCCAATTCACGCAAGCGATTCGAGTTCGAACTCATCTTACTTCCCACCACAATAACAACATCGACTTGCGGAGCCATAAATTTCACTGCATCTTGGCGATTTTGAGTGGCATAACAAATATCTTGTTTGCGGGGTTTTATGATTTGTGGAAATTTCTGCGTTAATGCATCAACAATTTCTTTCGTTTCATCTACTGATAATGTAGTTTGGGTAACAAAAGCTAACTTGGTCTGGGCTGGAAAACTCAGTTTAGCAACATCGGCCAAACTTTCAATTAAAAAGATACCTGCATTCACTTGGCCCATTGTGCCCTCTACCTCAGGATGACCGGCATGCCCAATCATCAATACAGTAAACCCGTCTTTACACATCTTGACAACTTCAACGTGCACTTTCGACACCAAAGGGCAAGTGGCATCATAAATTTGCAAGCCCCGCGCTGCTGCATCGCGCCGCACTTCTTGCGAAACGCCATGGGCACTAAACACCACGATTGCGCCCTTTGGTACTTCGGCAAGCTCTTCAACAAAAATTGCGCCTTTTGTACGCAGCTCCTCGACCACATACACGTTGTGCACAATTTCATGGCGCACATAAATTGGCGCCCCAAAGCGTTGCAATGCTTCATTAACGATATTAATTGCACGGTCTACTCCAGCACAAAAACCGCGTGGCTGCGCCAAGATAATTTGGTCGGAATCGGAATTCATCATTTAAAGAATAGCAATAATTTGTGCTTCGAAGGTAACGGGCTTTCCTGCCAAGGGATGATTGAAATCAAACCAAGCCCCTCCAGAGTCAATCGACTGCATGACACCCGCATATTGGGCGCCATTCGGGGCATTAAATTCCACTACATCACCCACCGTAAATGCAGGCGCATCTGCTTTGGCATTTTTCTGTAGTGCGGCCAAAGAAACCCATTGCACCAATTCTTCGTTACGCAACCCAAAACTTGCTTCTGGTGGAATCACTGTCGTTTTATGTTCACCCACTTGAAGTCCGATTAAAACATTTTCAAAACAAGGTGCAAATTGACCCGAACCCAAAAGCAAGGTCGCCGGCCGATCGCCAAAGGTATTTACAAAACTGTCCCCGTTGGGCAATCCCAAACGATAGTTCAAGGTCAAGTAGGAATTGGGCATAACCTGAGTTTTAGTCATTCTGCAATTGTAGCGACGCCTGCCCCTTTGGTGCAGGGGGCTATTAAGCAATGGCCGATAGCCCTACAGCCACGTGAAAAATTGCGTTTGGAGGGCGCCCAATCCTTAAGTGATGCTGAACTTCTGGCAATCTTTTTACGGGTGGGCGTGCGCGGTAAAAGTGCCGTGGCTTTAGCGCATGATTTATTGCAGGCATTCGGTAGCCTGGCCGCACTTTTAACCTGTAGTCTCGAAGAGATTTCCCGGCACCACGGCATTGGCCTCTCAAAATGGTCACAAATACAGGCTGCCTATGAATTGGTTAAACGAAGCCTAGAGGAGGACATTCACACTAGTGCTGCACTGACCTCGCCGCAGCAGCTAAAGGCCTTTCTACAAACCCAAATTGGGCATCTGCCGCACGAAGTGTTTCTCTGTCTTTACCTCGACTCACAAAATTGCCTAATCGAGTGCCAAGAGCTCTTTCGAGGCTCCATTACACAAACCGCTGTCTACCCTCGGGAAATTTTAAAAGAAGCCTTAAACCGAAATGCCAGCGCCCTGATCGTGGCTCACAATCACCCGAGCGGCAATCCCTTGCCGAGCGCAGCCGACATCGCCCTGACGAAAGCCCTGCATACTGCCTTGCAATTAGTTGATATTCCCCTGCTTGACCACTGCATCGTGAGTCATGCCGGTTTTTTCTCATTTTTAGATTCAGGCTTAATTAATAAGGATTAAAATGAAAGTAACCACTAACTTCTCAGACTCAAAAATGCCTTCACTGCCCGCTCCATTCTATAAAAGCATGAAGGGACTAGCCCATTTAGCCCTTTGCCTGATACAATCTACCCTTTTCGCAATTAAGGAGTCGTGTCATGGCAAAAGTTTGCCAAGTCACTGGGAAAAAGCCGATGGTTGGCAATAATGTTTCCCATGCAAACAATAAAACGAAGCGTCGCTTTTTGCCAAATTTGCAAAATCGTCGCTTTTGGATTGAATCAGAAAACCGCTGGATTAGCTTACGCTTGACCACTGCTGGTTTGCGCTTAATCGACAAGAATGGCATCGATGCTGTACTCGTTGATTTACGTGCTCGTGGCCAAATTTAAGGGAGTTCAAAATGGCTAAAGGCGGTAGAGAAAAAATTAAGTTGGAGTCTTCAGCTGGTACTGGACACTTTTACACCACCACTAAAAACAAGCGCACTAAACCTGAAAAATTGGAGATCTCGAAGTTTGATCCCACGATTCGCAAGCATGTGCCTTATAAAGAAACAAAACTAAAGTAATTTAGTTTGGCAATAAAAAACCCGCAAAGTTAATCAACGATGCGGGTTTTTTTATGGGGTATGAAGAGTTTAAGCGTAGCGCCGTAAGCGTAAAGAAAAATCTCTTAAGCTTGTTAAGCCACTGGCCTCGGCCTGATGACACCAGGTGCGCAGTTGCGCAACTAATTGCTCGCCAGTAGAGTTTGAACGCTGCCAAATGGCTTGTAAGTCGCGACGCATTTCAATCATGATGCGCAATTGCGGGTTACTGGCCATTAACTCTTCGAGTTTGCTTTTTTCTGCTGGAGTCAGACGTGCTTCATCTTTACCAAGCCAACTGCGGGCATCTTTTAAATGCGTAGCAACCACTTGCATATGCTGCATTTCATTCTTAAAAAAGCGTCTTAGGGTCTTGCTATAGCGGTCCATTATCTCGTAACGATTGGCAATGATTGCCTCTAGGGTATCTTGATCTGCGGGGCGCACGGGCACTAGTACTGGCTTGGGTGGCGTTTTTTTCACTGTTGCCATACCTACTGCGCTAAGCATGCGAATATAGAGCCAGCCAATATCAAACTCGTACCACTTATTTGAAAGCTTGGCACTTGAGGCGAAGGTGTGGTGATTGTTATGGAGCTCTTCACCACCAATCAAAATTCCCCAAGGCACGATATTGGTAGAGGCATCTTCACAATCAAAATTTCGATAGCCCCAAAAATGACCAATGCCATTAATTACGCCCGCGGCTGTAATTGGAATCCAGAGCATTTGTACGGCCCAAACAGTTGCGCCAATCGCGCCAAATAAAAAGACATCGATGATCAACATTAAACCGACGCCTTGCCAAGAAAATTTGGTGTAAATATTTTTTTCAATCCAGTCATCGGGCGTACCATGTCCAAATTTACTTAAGGTTTCTGGTTTATTTGCCTCTGCTTTATAAAGCTCAACCCCGCGCAAAAGCACGGTTTTAATTCCCACGATTTGAGGGCTATGGGGGTCTTCAGGAGTTTCGCAACGCGCATGGTGTTTACGGTGCACTGCCGCCCACTCTTTCGTGACCATCCCAGTAGTTAGCCAGAGCCACAGTCGAAAAAAATGTGCTGCAAGCGGATGTAAATCGAGTGCACGATGAGCCTGACAACGATGCAAATAAATGGTTACGGCTGCAATGGTGATATGGGTAGCAATTAAAGTAAACAAAACAATTTGCCACCAAGCCCAATTTAAATAGCCATGGGCAAGCCCGGCGAGTAAATTATCTGAAAGATTCTGTAAAAAGCTGGAATTCAAGCGCTTACCTCTTGGTTTATATAGTAGTTACCCTTATTTTACGCCTTGCGCCTAAAAACAGCAGCGAAGAACCCATCGGTGCCATGTAAATGCGGCCAAAGCTGCCACCAAGGGTTATCAGGACTGGTTCCTAAGGGTCTTTCCCCATCTATAAAGTGGTCTTTTAAGGCTTCGGCGGCTGGAATAACCTCAAATTCAGGGTGTTTAACTAAAAAATCTTCGGCAATCGCTTGATTTTCGGCGGGCAATAAGCTGCAGGTGCCATATACAAGACGTCCCCCTGGTTTTAATAAACGACTAGCAGATGCCAAAATGCTGGCTTGCTTCGCATTTAATTCGGCCACCCCAGCCAAGCTTTGGCGCCATTTTAAATCGGGATTGCGGCGCAAGGTGCCAATACCACTGCAGGGCGAATCAACTAAAACCCGGTCAATTTTGCCGGCTAGGCGCTTAATCTTTGCATCGTTTTCACTATCAATCCACACTGGGTGCACATTCGATAAACCGCTACGCGCTAGCCGTGGCTTTAAATTAGCCAGTCGCCGTGCTGAGGTATCAAATGCGTAAAGTCGTCCAGTTGAACGCATGATCGCACCAATTGCAAGCGTTTTGCCACCTGCACCAGCACAAAAATCAACCACCATTTCGCCGCGTTTGGGAGCGAGTAAATAGCACAGTAATTGGCTGCCCTCATCCTGCACTTCTAAATGCCCTGCTTTAAACCAAGTTGAATTTTGCAAAGCGGGCTTACCTTTAATCCGTAAACCCTCAGGTGCAAATGGGGTAGGCTCAGCTAGGTAGCGTCCACCTAAGGCATTCATCTCTTCCATGAGCTTGTCACGGCTGGTTTTCATCGTATTAGCGCGCAAATCTAAAGGCGCGGGTTTCATGAGCGCTTGGGCTAAAGCTTCACGCTGTTCAATGCCAGGCGAGGTAGCAAAAGCCTGCCACAACCACTCGGGTAAATTATTGCGCACCATCGGTGCAAGAGTGCCGTGATCGAGCTGTGCATAACGTAATAGCCATTCATATTCGCCAGGCTGCAGCACAAAAGCCAAGTCGGCTAAGGCACTTTCAGCGCGATTAGCGGAGCCTAAGCCGCCTTCAGAAAGCGCTGACATCATGCCTAATAAAGCCAAACGTCGTGCTAAGGAACCGCTGCCGCTAGCAGCAAATTGCGCCATTTCATTTTTACGCCGCAACACGGCAAAAGCACTTTCAGCAATTAAAGCGCGGTCGCGATTACCTAAGCGTGGTTCAGCGCGAAAATAGCGGCTAACTAAACGGTCAGCCGCCTCAGCAAATTTTAGAAGCTCAGGTAATAGTCGTTCTAAATGCAAGGCGTGCTGGGGCAGCGCTTTAGCATGCGAAAAATTCTTTTGTCCAACGGGTGCTGCAGCGGTCTTAGCATCTTTACGTTTAGCCCGATTAGAGCGCGCATAAGATCCGGCATTATTCCAATCGGCCTTCACAAACTGCCGCTGGCAAAAAATTGGGTTTCAGGGGGGCTTAATTTCACTTTATTACCTTCTATGCGTAAACGGTCATCAATGAACCATTTTACGGCCCGCGGATAAATCTGATGTTCTAGGCGCAAAACCCGAGCCGCTAACTGAGCCTCATTCTCGCCAGCCAACACAGTTAACTCTGCCTGACAAATAATGGGGCCTTCATCGACCCCTGTGGTCACAAAATGGACTGTGGCTCCATGCTTGTGAGCACCTGCCTCAAGCGCCCGTTGATGCGTATGCAGGCCAGCAAAGTGAGGCAATAAAGAGGGGTGAATATTCACTAATCGCCCCTCATACTGATGAATGAAGCCAGCGGTAAGAATGCGCATAAAGCCTGCTAAAACGACTAAATTTGGCTTTAATTCTTCAATCTTCGCGATTAAAGCGGCATCAAAAGTCTCGCGACTGACAAAATCGCGATGATCAATAATAAAAGTGGGAATGCCGACCTCACGGGCAAAATCAAGGCCTTTGGCTTGCGGATGGTTGGCAATTACCCCTGCAAAATGGGCTGGCCAAGCCTCTTTTTGAGCCATTTTGACAATGGCTTCAAAATTAGAACCCCGACCAGAAATTAAGCTAACAATTGATTTCATGAGCACCAATATAATTCAAGGTTACCTTGAAAGCGACTAGTGAACGTATTCCGTGGCTCAACCCAGTTTTCCGCAGGTCCCCCTTGCGCCCTTACCATTGGTAATTTTGATGGCGTGCATCGGGGACATCATGCCTTATTGAGCGAACTAGTACAAGGTGCCAAAGCGCGCCAACTGACTTCATGCGTAATGACCTTTGAGCCTCATCCCAAAGAATTATTTGCGCCGGCAAAAGCGCCGCCGCGCATTTTAAATTTACGCGATAAATTAGAAGCATTTGCGGCAATTGGCATCGAACGGGTGGTGGTGGAGCATTTCAACTCTGCTTTTGCAGCCTTGACCCCTGATCAATTTGTCAAACATATTCTGAGCGAACGTTTACGCACCCGCTGGATCTTAATTGGTGATGATTTTTGTTATGGCGCCAAACGCGCAGGCAATTTTGCTAGCCTCAAAATTGCGGGGGAGCGTGATGGGTTTGAAGTATCTGCAATGCCCACTATTGCTGACCAGCAGATTCGCATTTCTAGTTCAGCCCTGCGGGCGGCAATTGCGCAGGGTGATCTACAGCAGGCGAATAATTTACTCGGTCGGCCCTACTGCATTTCTGGGCATGTTTTGTACGGACGACAGTTAGGTCGAACCTTAGGTTTTCCAACCCTGAACATTGCCGTTGCCAACCATTTACATCGGCGCCAAACTGCGGCCAGCGGTATCTTCGTCGTGCAAGTTCATGGCTTAGGGCCACTGCCCTTGCCTGGTGTAGCCAGCTTAGGCATTCGCCCAACAGTGGAAGATGCGGGGCGCGTGCTCTTAGAAACGCACGTATTTGATTTCAAGGAAAATGTCTATGGCCGTATTGTTAAAGTAGAGCTCCTTGAAAAAATTCGTGATGAAGCTAAATACCCTGATTTAACCGCCTTGCAATTAGCGATTGAAGCTGATGCAGCTCATGCGCGCCAATATTTTCTGAAAAAAGTCTATGTCTGAAAAATCTACTGCCTACCCTGTTAATTTACTAGAAACTGCATTTCCGATGCGCGGCGATTTACCTAAACGTGAACCGCAGTGGGTGGCGCAATGGCAAAAAAATAAACTCTATGAAGCAATTCGCCAAGCCCATGCTGGGCAGCCTTTATTTATTTTGCATGATGGTCCCCCATACGCTAATGGCGATATCCATATTGGCCATGCTGTAAATAAAATTTTAAAAGATATGATCGTTAAGTCGCGCTGGCTCATGGGCTTTGATGCGGCCTATGTACCCGGCTGGGATTGTCATGGCATGCCAATTGAAATTCAAATTGAAAAAAAGTTTGGTAAAAATTTACCAGTAGCTGAAGTACAAGCTAAAGCGCGCGAATATGCCAACGTGCAAATTACCAAACAAAAAATTGATTTTGAACGCTTAGGAGTATTGGGTGATTGGAATAGTCCATACCTGACTATGGACTACCAAAATGAAGCCGATGAAATACGGGCCTTGGCAGCAATCTGGCAAAAAGGCTACGTCTATCGCGGCTTAAAGCCAGTGAACTGGTGTTTTGACTGTGGCTCTGCTTTAGCAGAAGCTGAAGTGGAATACCAAGATAAAACAGATCCGGCAGTCGATATTGGCTTTCCCTTTGATGATGCGCAGCTACCCCAATTAGCTAAAGTATTTGGTTTACCAGAGCTACCTAAAAAAATCGGTATGGCTGTAATCTGGACTACAACCCCTTGGACCATTCCAGCGAATCAAGCGCTCAATGTCAATCCTGAATTAACTTATGCCTTGGTTGATACCAGCAAAGGTCTGCTTATTTTGGCGGCTGACCGAGTCGCCGCATGCTTAACTGAATATGGTCTTGAGGGCACTATTTTGGGTACTTGCCAAGGCAGTGCACTAGAGGGTATTTCTTTCTGGCATCCGCTCGCGACGCTTGATGATGGTTATCGGCGTCTAGCGCCGATTTATCCGGCAGATTACGTGACTTTAGAAACGGGTACAGGTCTAGTGCACTCGGCCCCCGCTTATGGTGAAGAAGACTTTAAATCGTGCAAAGCGCATCAATTAGCGGATGATGCAATTTTAAATCCCGTGATGGGTAACGGCGTCTATGCCTCTTGGTTACCTCTATTTGCTGGCGAGTTTATTTGGAAGGCGAATCCAAAAATTGTTGCTGCTTTAGAGCAAGCAGGTACTTTATTAAAACAGCAAGCTTATACGCATTCCTACATGCATTGCTGGCGACATAAAACCCCCATCATTTATCGTGCTACTTCCCAATGGTTTGCCAGCATGGATAAAAAACCGCATGGCGCGACAAATGCTCACCCACTTAGTTTGCGTGAAGCGGCTTTGCTGGGCATTGAAAATACCGAATTTTTTCCAGCATGGGGTAAGCAACGCTTACACAGCATGATTGCAAATCGGCCCGATTGGACTTTATCCCGCCAACGCCAATGGGGCGTCCCAATGGCCTTTTTAGTGCATAAAGAAACGGGCCAACCTCACCCCCGCACCCCTGAATTATTAGAGCTCGTGGCTCAACGCGTTGCACAAAGCGGAATTGAAGCCTGGCAGACCATGGCGGTTACCGATCTGTTAAGTGATGATGCTGATCAATATGAAAAAAATCGCGATACCCTCGATGTGTGGTTTGACTCTGGCACTACCCATTGGCATGTGATTCGGGGCTCGCATCAAGCGCAGTTATTTACCGCTGTAGCTAAAGAACAATTTGGTGGCCCTGCAGGACGCTTAGCCGATTTGTATTTAGAGGGCTCTGATCAACACCGTGGCTGGTTTCATTCCTCGCTACTGACCGGCGTTATGCTCGACGGCAAGCCGCCATATAAGGCCCTCTTAACCCATGGTTTTACGGTCGATGGGCAGGGTCGCAAAATGAGTAAGTCGATTGGCAACGTCATTGCGCCCCAAGAAGTGGCCGATAAATTAGGTGCCGAAATTATTCGCTTATGGGTTGCCTCAACCGATTACTCAGGTGAGATGACCATCTCCGATGAAATTCTCAAACGCGTGGTTGAGAGCTATCGACGCATGCGCAATACCTTGCGATTTTTATTGGCTAATTTAGCTGACTTTGACCCAGATAAAAATGCCTTACCCCCGTCAGAGTGGCTGGAAATTGATCGCTATGCGGTGGCCTTAGCGAGTGCTTTACAAGCCGATATTCAAGCGTCTTACCAAGTTTATGTATTTCAACCCGTGGTTGCGCGGATGCTCAATTTCTGCTCAGAAGATTTGGGCGGCTTTTATCTCGATATTTTGAAGGACCGTCTTTACACTATGGCGCCCGATTCGCCTGATCGTCGTGCAGCACAAAATGCCCTCTTTCATATCACCCGTAATTTATTAAAGTGGCTTGCGCCCTTCCTTTCCTTTACGACAGAAGAAGCATGGCAAGCCTTTCCACACGGTAAAGCGGGGCCTAGTGCTTCGATCTTCATGGAAGCATTTACGCCTTTACCTGAAATTGTCGACGGCCAAGCACTAATCGCTAAATGGGCTCGCTTACGGGAAATTCGTGCGGAAGTAACCAAGGCGATTGAAATAGAACGGAGCGCCGGTTTAATTGGTTCTTCCTTGCAAGCCGAAATTCAAATACAAATAGCTGAGCCAGACTTTAGTCTATTGCAGTCACTTGGTGATGATTTGCGTTTTGTCATGATTACTTCAAGTGCCCACGTTGAGCCAAGCAATGATCCCCTTAAACCCTTAAGTATTCTCGTCCAAGCTAGCCAAAATCCAAAATGTAGTCGCTGCTGGCATCATGTCAGAGATGTTGGTGCAGACAGCAATCATCCGGAATTGTGTGGCCGTTGTATCAGTAATCTTTTTGGGGTCGGCGAAGATCGGCAATTTGCTTAAGTCAAGACAAACTCCCTTATGAGCGCCTTCTTAAATCCACTTCATCGCTATTTAATCATTGCGAGTACTGTCCTGCTTCTGGATCAGGTAACTAAGGTGGCGGCACAAATCTATCTCCCCATCGCTAGCCCCGTAGCGATCAATGCCTATCTCAATTGGTTTTTAATTTTTAACCCCGGCGCCGCTTTTTCTTTTCTTTCCCAAGCGGGTGGTTGGCAACGCTGGTTTTTTACGATTTTAGGAATTGCAGCATCAGTCGTCATCTTATGGTTTTTACGTCGTAATACGGCTGACCAAAAATTATCATGGGCCTTGAGTTTAATTTTAGGCGGAGCGATTGGTAACGTGCTCGATCGGATTTTTTATGGTGCGGTCGTCGATTTTATTGACGTACATTATGAAACTTGGCACTGGCCTGCTTTTAATGTGGCAGATAGTGCTATTTCAGTCGGGGCGGTGCTGATTGTATGGAGTGAGCTCACTAGGCCTAAAATCTAATTTCTTATGCCATCACTTACTAATAAAAAAATCATCCTTGGTATTTCGGGGGGTATTGCTGCTTATAAGTCGGCGGAATTAGCGCGCTTGTTAATGCAAGAAGGCGCTACTGTGCAAGTGGTGATGAGCGCAGCAGCTCACCAGTTTATTACTCCGGTCACGATGCAGGCTCTCACGGGCTTACCGGTTTTTACCAGTCAATGGGATGCCCGTATCGATAACAATATGGCCCATATCGAGCTCTCCCGCTCAGCTGATGCCATTCTTATTGCGCCTGCCACTGCCGATTTGATGGCTAAGTTGTCTCTGGGACTCGCCGATGATTTGGTTACGACCTTATGCTTAGCCCGCACCTGCCCATTATTGTTGGTACCTGCAATGAATTTACAAATGTGGGAACATCAGGCGACCCAAAGAAGTGTGCAGCGCTTATTAAAAGATGGCATTGGTTTGCTTGGGCCAGCCAGTGGTATTCAAGCCTGCGGAGAAACAGGTGTAGGTCGCATGCTTGAGCCCGCAGAAATAGTTGAGCATGTCTGCGCCTTTTTTCAACCCAAATTATTGCAAGGCAAACGGGTTTTAGTTACAGCTGGCCCGACCTTTGAGGCCATCGACCCAGTACGCGGTATGACCAACCGTAGCTCGGGGAAAATGGGTTTCGCTATCGCCCAAGCGGCCCTTGAAGCTGGGGCGCAAGTGCATCTTATTGCTGGGCCCTGCGCTCTCACCACCCCACTTGAGAGTGGTGGACAAATTTACCGAACCAATGTTACTTCTGGTCAAGAAATGCATGCTGCTGTCATGCAATCTCTCGATTGTGATTTGTTCTTTTCGGTGGCAGCTGTCGCCGACTGGACTATACCCAATCCTGCTAAAGAAAAAATTAAGCGCAATAGTAAAGCAAACTCCCGCGACCTTGATAGCGGTCAACCTTCATCTATGCCGCAGATTCACTTTGCGGCGAATCCCGATATTTTGCAAACTGTTGCTCAGTTCGCTAACGCTAATAAAACAGGTACCAAAAAAACCCCGCGCCCCTATTGTGTTGGCTTCGCTGCGGAAACCACCAAACTAGAACAACATGCTAGTGAAAAACGCCAACGCAAAGGTATTCCTCTGATGGTTGGTAATATTGGACCCGATACGTTTGGCAGTGATTTAAATCAACTCCTGATGATTGATGAGCGGGGTATGCAACGCTTACCGCGTGCACCTAAATTAGTATTGGCACGTTTGCTGATTCAGGCTGTCGCTAAAAAATTAGCATAATCGTCACAGGGATCTCACTATGCAATCCTTACAAGTCAAAATTCTGGATGTCCGCATGCGGGATCAAATGCCGAGTTATGGCACCCCCGGTAGTGCTGGTCTTGACTTACGTGCCTGTATCGATGAGCCGCTCGAAATTGCTTGCGGACAAACTGTGCTGATTCCCACGGGGCTGGCCATATATATTGAAGACCCGCGCTATGCTGCACTAATTTTGCCGCGCTCTGGGCTTGGTCATAAACACGGCATCGTGTTGGGTAATTTAGTTGGCTTAATTGATTCTGACTACCAAGGCCAATTAATGGTTAGCACTTGGAATCGCAGTCAAACTCCCTTCAAGCTTGAGCCAATGGAGCGATTAGCACAACTGGTAATCGTCCCTGTGTTGCAGGTAACCATTCATATCGTTGACGAGTTCACTGAAAGCAGCCGCGGTGCCGGTGGCTTTGGCAGTACAGGGCGAAGCTAAAATTTGCTTTTAGGTTTCTGCAACCGGTTCCGCATTTGATTTGCCAGCCTTACTAGCACCAGGGTTGGTAGCTGCAATCGTTAACTGCACCTTGCCATCAGCGTCAATATCAACTGCTACTTGACCGCCTTGCGCTAAGCGCCCAAACAATAATTCATCAGCTAAAGCTTTGCGTACCGTATCTTGAATAATGCGTTGCATTGGCCGCGCACCCATCAAAGGATCAAAACCATGCTTTGCTAAATGAGCCCGTAAAGCATCGCTAAAGGTAGCATCGACTTTCTTCTCATGCAATTGCTCCTCAAGCTGCATTAAGAATTTATCAACCACCCGCATGATGATGGTTTCGTCTAAGGCTTTAAACGAAACAATGGCATCTAAACGATTACGAAACTCAGGGGTAAAGAATTTCTTAATGTCAGCCATTTCATCGCCCGACTCACGTGCATTAGTAAAGCCAATAGTCGATTTCTGCATCGCTTCAGCGCCTGCATTCGTCGTCATGATGATGATGACATTACGAAAATCAGCCTTGCGCCCATTGTTATCAGTTAAGGTGCCGTGATCCATGACCTGCAAAAGAATATTGAAAATATCGGGATGCGCCTTTTCAACTTCATCCAGCAATAAAACACAATGGGGTTTCTTGCTCACAGCCTCAGTTAACAGACCACCTTGATCAAAACCAACATAACCCGGAGGGGCGCCAATTAGGCGACTTACTGCATGACGCTCCATATACTCCGACATATCAAAGCGTAAAAGCTCAATGCCCATAATGTAAGCCAACTGCTTCGCCACTTCTGTTTTACCAACGCCTGTAGGCCCAGAAAATAAGAATGAACCAATCGGCCGGTCGACTTTACCGAGACCAGCGCGCGTCATTTTGATGGCACTGGCCAAGGCTTCGATCGCAGGGTCTTGCCCAAAAACGACACTCTTGATATCGCGATCAAGCGTTTGTAATTTACTTCGGTCATCCACAGTTACCGACTGGGCAGGTATGCGAGCGATCTTCGCGACGATTTCTTCAATCTCAGGACGACCGATGGTTTTTTTCTGTTTAGATTTAGGCAAAATGCGCTGGGCTGCGCCCGCCTCATCGATCACATCAATCGCCTTGTCAGGTAAATGCCGATCATTAATATAACGCGATGAAAGCTCAGCGGCCGCTACCAATGCAGCTGAAGCATATTTAACTCCATGGTGCTCTTCAAAACGCGATTTTAGGCCACGCAAAATTTGTACTGTTTGGTCTACCGATGGCTCTACGACATCCACTTTTTGAAAACGTCGTGAGAGCGCCGCATCCTTTTCAAAAATGCCACGGTACTCAGTAAAGGTTGTAGCGCCAATACACTTTAATTGACCATTCGACAGCGCTGGCTTGAGTAAATTACTAGCGTCAAGCGTGCCTCCCGAAGCCGCACCTGCGCCAATTAATGTATGGATCTCATCAATAAAGAGGATGCCGTGCGGGTTATCTTTTAGCGCCTTTAAGACGCCTTTTAATCTTTGCTCAAAGTCACCACGGTATTTAGTACCGGCTAGCAAGGCTCCCATGTCTAAAGAATAAACGGTCGAATTTGCCAAAATATCAGGCACTTCATTACGGGTAATTCTCCAGGCTAAGCCCTCAGCAATTGCTGTTTTACCTACGCCAGCCTCACCTACCAATAAAGGATTATTTTTACGGCGCCGACACAGTACTTGGATGACCCGCTCTACCTCGCCATCACGCCCGATTAAAGGATCGATCTTGCCTTGACGCGCTAAGGCATTTAAATTTTGGGTAAATTGATCTAAGGGGCTTTCTTTGCCACTTGCTGCTGCTTCTTCGTTGTCTTGAGTTGGATCTGCGGCTTTAACGGGCTCGGCTTGATCCTTACGAATACCATGACTAATAAAGTTCACCACATCTAAACGGGTAACGCCTTGCTGTTGCAAGAAATAAACGCCGTGTGAATCTTTTTCACCAAAAATAGCGACCAACACATTCGCACCAGTCACTTCTTTTTTGCCATTTGAAGTAGATTGAACGTGCATGATGGCGCGCTGAATCACCCGCTGAAAACCTAAGGTAGGTTGGGTGTCGACTTCTTCAGTTCCTGGAACCACTGGCGTATTGTCATTAATGAAATTTTTTAACTGGGCACGTAACTCGGCAATATTCACCGAACAAGCCTTCAATACCTCCACGGCGGTGGCATTATCGAGTAAGGCCGAAAGAAGATGTTCAACGGTAATGAACTCATGTCGAGCAGCGCGTGCATCAACAAAAGCCATATGTAAACTCACTTCTAATTCCTGGGCAATCATGCTTCCTCCATAGTGCACTGCAAAGGGTGCCCCGCTTCGCGGGAGCTCTCGGTAACTTGATGAACTTTAGTGGCTGCAACATCGCGCGTAAATATTCCGCAAACGCCTTTACCAACTAAATGAACTTGTAACATGATGCGTGTGGCGGTTTCATGATCCTTATTAAAATACTCTTGAATGACCATCACCACAAATTCCATGGGGGTGTAATCGTCGTTTAAAAGTAAAACTTTATACAAAGCCGGAACCTTGACTTTCTCGGCCTGCTTCTCCAAAAGTGCGGTATCACCACTACCTGGTAGGAGTGGGTTGAGGGGTTCGGGAGTTTTAATTAATCGGCTCATATGATTCATTCTAAACACTCAGGCTCAGTCTGTAATTTACTGCTGAATTTGTTGCAAAAAACCCTCACTAAGGACCTTATTACCCCATATTGGGGCATTTCTGCCAGATTAAAGGGGGTAATCACCTACTCCCAAGTCGATTTAACTCCTTGACACGCCACCAAAAAGGGCAAACAATCGGGGGTAGTGCTTCTTATTGAGGTTCTATTAGGCGTGTTTTGGAGCGAAACTGATTAAAAAGTATTCCCCCCATTTTCACGGGTGTTTCAAGTTTAAGTAATGGAGTTCGCATGGCGACCGGAGTTGTTAAGTGGTTTAATGATGCAAAAGGTTTCGGGTTTATTAAACCCGATGATGGTGAAGAAGAGCTGTTCGCGCATTTCAGTGCGATTACTATGGGCGGTTTCAAAACCCTCAAAGAAGGCCAAAAGGTAACGTTTGACATTACCCAAGGACCTAAAGGCAAGCAAGCGACGAATATTCAAGGCGCTTGATAAAAACTTCCTAATGAAATTAAAAACCCAGGGCGTGCCCTGGGTTTTTTTTGACCTTTTTTCAGCTTTACATATTTGCAATCATTGCGTCGCCAAACCCAGAACACGATACCTGCGTAGCGCCCTCTAATACACGCGCAAAGTCATAAGTCACTTTTTTCGAAAGAATGGCTTTTTCCATTGACGAAATAATTAGATCGGCAGCTTCGGTCCAGCCCATATGACGCAACATCATTTCAGCGGAGAGAATTTCTGAACCCGGGTTGACATAATCTTTACCGGCGTATTTTGGTGCGGTGCCATGGGTTGCCTCAAACATGGCAATGCTATCGGACATATTGGCGCCAGGCGCAATTCCAATGCCGCCTACTTGAGCTGCTAAGGCATCGGATACATAATCGCCATTCAAATTTAACGTGGCAATCACGCTGTATTCATTAGGGCGTAGCAAAATTTGCTGCAAGAACGCATCCGCGATCACATCCTTAATGATGATGTCTTTGCCAGTCTTGGGATTCTTCATTTTGCACCAAGGTCCGCCATCAATCAGTTGCGCGCCAAATTCATTTTGCGCTAAGCCATAACTCCAGTCACGAAAACCACCTTCGGTAAATTTCATGATGTTGCCTTTGTGCACGATAGTCACTGAAGATTTGTCATTATCAATTGCATACTGAATCGCTTTACGTACCAAACGCTCGGTACCCTCTTTCGACACTGGCTTAATGCCAATGCTCGAGGTATTGGGAAAGCGAATTTTCTTAACGCCCATTTCTTTAATCAGAAAATCAACCATTTTTTTGGCTTCTGGTGAGCCAGCTTCCCATTCAATGCCAGCATAAATATCTTCTGAATTTTCGCGAAAAATAACCATATCGGTTTTTTCAGGTTCACGAAGTGGTGAGGGAACTCCCTTGAAATAACGCACTGGACGCAAACATAAATACAAATCTAAGGCTTGACGCAAGGCCACGTTTAAAGAGCGAATGCCGCCGCCCACTGGCGTGTGCAAAGGGCCTTTAATTGAAACCACGTATTCTTTAACGGCTTCTAGGGTTTCTTCTGGCATCCATACATCGGGGCCATACACCTGAGTTGCCTTAGAGCCCGCATAAACTTCCATCCAAGCAATTTTGCGTTTACCACCGTAAGCTTTGGCAACTGCTGCATCCACTACCTTGATCATTACAGGCGTAATATCAGCGCCAATCCCATCGCCTTCAATTACTGGAATAATTGGATGATCGGGTACGTTAATTGAGAAATCTTGATTAACAGTGATTTTTTCGCCAGCAGGCACTTTAATATGCTTATACATTCACACTTCTCCAGAGGGATATTGAGTTATAACTTCTACTATTTTCGCATGAGCTAGCGAACTAACCCATAAAATTGGGCTTTCAAACTATGAAAAATATGCTACTTAAACAGACCCGCTTGACTCACATACCCCATTTTGGGCTAGTGACCTTAGCGTTGAGCTTATTTCTGGGCTTCTTTGGCCTCACGACAGCTGGTTTAGCACAAAATAGTAGCCCTAACCCCGGTCTACCAGTGATTGAGCTTAAAACCGGTATATATCGCCTTCAGGTCGAAGTGGCTGCGACCCCTCAAGCACGGCAAACTGGTCTGATGTATCGCACTGTCATGGCTCAAAATGCGGGCATGCTCTTTATTTTTGAACAAAAGGCGGGGCATTGTTTTTGGATGAGCAATACCAAAATTCCGCTCTCTATTGCTTTTATTGGCGACGATAGCAAGATTGTGAACATCGAGGAAATGCAGGCTGATACCACTAACAATCATTGTCCCAAAGCACCTATTCGCTTTGCTTTAGAGATGAATCAAAAATGGTTTGCAGAGCGCGCCTTAGGTCCTGGTACGCTGATTCAGGGACTACCTAAAAACTGACACCAGCAACCCACGCCTTAACGAAGGCTAGGGCGACTTTAGCCAAAGTGGCAAACATAGTGCACTGGAGCGGTGGTGCGCACTATAAAATAACTACCCGCCTCAACCGTCCAACTTTCACCAGCAGCAAATGCCCTTTCGGGGGCGCCATCAATGCTGACATAAGCGCATCCATCCACGACTTCCATGATTTCTTTAGTGCTGAGCTCAAACTTTAGGGTGCTTGGCAAAATCACCCCTACCGATTTGCGGGTTCCATCAGCTAGGGTAACGGTATGCGAGACGCACTTGCCGTCATAATAAATATTGGCTTTTTTACCAACCGCAACCTGCTCAAATTGCATCTCTAGCCTTTCGTTTTCTTTAATTTGCGCTTTGCGATTTCTGCAATACGCATCCGCAACGCGTTGAGTTTAATAAACCCGCCAGCATCGGCTTGATTATAGGCACCGCCATCGTCATCAAAAGTAGCAATCGTTTGATCAAATAAAGTATTAGCCGAATCACGTGAAATAACGCTTACCGAGCCTTTGTATAATTTCAAGCGCACCACCCCATTGACATTACGCTGGGTATGATCAATTAAAGTTTGTAAAGCAAGGCGCTCAGGCGACCACCAGTAGCCGTTATAAATAAGGCTGGCATAACGCGGCATCAAGTCATCTTTTAAGTGCGCCACTTCGCGATCCAGCGTAATACTTTCAATGCCCCGATGGGCTTTAAGCAAAATCGTACCGCCAGGGGTTTCGTAGCAGCCGCGACTCTTCATGCCGACGAAGCGGTTTTCCACTAAATCGAGTCGGCCAATGCCATGCATACCCCCAAGACGATTTAATTCCGCTAAGAGTTCGTGGGGTTGATAAGCCTTACCGTCAATGGCAATGGGGTCGCCCGCACGAAATTCAATTTCAATGACGGCGGCGGTATCCGGTGCTTTTTCAGGTGCAACTGTCCAGCGCCACATCGATTCTTCAGCTTCCGCATTGGGATTTTCTAAGTGCCGACCTTCGTAACTAATATGCAATAGATTCGCATCCATCGAGTATGGTGAACCACCTTGCTGGTGTTTCATTTCAATTGGTATGCCATGCTGCTCGGCGTAAGCCATTAATTTTTCGCGCGACAATAAATCCCACTCACGCCAGGGTGCAATGACCTTAATGCCGGGCTCAAGAGCGTAATAACCTAACTCAAAACGAACCTGATCATTACCCTTGCCGGTGGCGCCATGGGAAACTGCGTCTGCTTTGACTTGGCGGGCAATGTCAATTTGGCGTTTGGCAATGAGGGGTCTAGCAATAGAGGTGCCCAACAAATACTCGCCCTCGTAAATCGTATTAGCGCGAAACATGGGGAAAACAAAATCCCGTACAAATTCTTCGCGTAAGTCGTCAATAAAAATATTTTCCGGCTTAATGCCAAATTGCAAGGCTTTGGTGCGCGCCGGCTCAAGCTCTTCGCCCTGACCCAGATCGGCAGTAAAGGTGACGATTTCACAATGATAGGTATCTTGTAGCCACTTCAAGATCACGCTGGTATCAAGACCGCCAGAATAAGCTAAGACTGCTTTTTTGATTTCAGACATGCTTCCACTCGTTTTAAATTGGTTGACACATTATCAAACAGGGCTGCCCGTGGCAGAAATTTGCCCACACAATAAGTATTCCATTAAAGCCTTTTGTACATGTAATCGATTTTCGGCCTCTTCCCAAACGACGCTTTGGGGTCCGTCAATCACTGCCGCACTAACTTCCTCGCCTCGATGTGCTGGTAAGCAATGCATAAATAAGGCACTTGGATTAGCTAGCGCCATCAATTCTTCTGTGACCATCCAATCTTTAAATGCCTTCATCCGCATGGTATTTTGATCTTCGTATCCCATGCTTGTCCAGACATCGGTCGTTACTAAGTCGGCACCCTTGACTGCATCCCGCGGGTCGGCACAGATCATGAGGTGATTTAAAGCAGCACCACTTAAACGTGCCCGATCGAGTTGATATCCATCGGGCGCTGAAAAGCGCAATTGAAAATCTAAGCACTCAGCGGCTTGAATCCAGGTGTAAGCCATATTGTTGGCATCTCCAACCCAGGCTACGGTTTTTCCTTGAATCGGCCCACGGGCTTCGACAAAAGTAAAAATATCCGTTAACACTTGGCAGGGATGAAATTCGTTAGTTAACCCATTAATGACTGGCACCCGTGAGTTTGCCGCAAAGCGTTCGATGATGTCTTGGCCAAAAGTACGAATCATAATAATGTCTGTCATCCGCGAGATAACCTGCGCGGCATCTTCCACTGGCTCGCCCCTGCCCAATTGGGTGTCACGGGTATTGAGATAGACAGCATGACCGCCCAATTGATGTATTCCCGCCTCAAATGACAAACGCGTGCGGGTGGAATGTTTTTCAAAAATCATGGCCAAGGTTCGATCATGCAAGGGATGCCAAGTTTCGTAACGTTTAAAGCGCTCTTTTAACCAAGCTGTACGCGATAGCAAATAATCGTATTCGGCCCGTGTTAAATCAGCAAACTGGAGGTAATGTTTGATTTGGCCAGGTACCTGCGGTTTAGCCAAGGAAGCTAAACTAGCATGCCCAGAAACGGATTGATTTTCTATTTTGTCCAAAATATCACCCACTAAAATAATAATCTTAAGCTTATATTGCTCTATCTTGACTGTCTTAAAACGTGATTCATAAAACCCTGTTTATCCAAGGCATCACTGCAAATGGCAGACCCTTTAGGCCCAGCGACTGGGCTGAGCGCCTTTGCGGAGTCATGGCAAGCTTTCGCCCCCTTGGTGATGCTGGTGATCCTCGCTTTACTTATTCTCCCTTCGCTCGACCTGTTGTCATTGCCAATGTTAAATTCGTTGTCATCGATACTCGCATACATGATCTAGACCCCATGGCGCTCGATTTTTTGCTTAATTTTGCTAAAGACAATGGCCTTCCTATAGAGGAGGCCTGTGTCTTCGAACCCAAAACCTAAAAGCCAAGCTGTAAAACAAAAACCCGCTCAAAAATGGAGCGGGCTTGAGTTGAATTACGAAAAAAGAACTAAGCCATCGCCTTAATAGCAGCTGATAAACGGGATTTTTGTCGCGCGGCAGTATTTTTATGGGCGATTTTTTTATCTGAAATTTTATCGATAGTGACTTGAGTAGCAACAAATACTTTCGCAGCAGCCGCTTTATCGCCCGCCTCAACTGCTTTTCGTACAGCCTTAATGGATGTCCGTAACTTCGAACGCAAGCTCGAATTATGCTCATTTTGTTTTACTGCTTGCCGAGCGCGTTTGCGCGCTTGTGCGGTATTGGCCATCTTTAAACCTGCCTATTCATTCCGATTTGTCAAAATATGCGAGCACTTGCGAGAAGCCTTGGGTGTTCGCTAAAAACCAAGATTTTACCTGAAAGGGCCAAAAAAGCCCAGTAGACCAATAAATAGGGGAAAATCAGTCCATGAATCTGCTTTCCGCTGCCGCCAAAGTGAGTGCTTTGACGATGTTATCTCGGATAACTGGCCTTTTACGTGAAACTCTGATTGCCCGAAGTTTTGGGGCTTCAGAGTGGACTGATGCGTATAACGTTGCCTTTAGATTACCCAACTTACTCCGTCGTTTATTCGCCGAAGGCGCTTTTTCACAAGCTTTTGTGCCAATTTTGGGAGAAATTGTTGCCCGAGGTGAGCCAGCCAAGTCGCAGGCGCTGATTAACGCAGTTGCCACCCTTTTATTTTGGTCGTTGCTGTTTACTGTTGGGCTTGGGGTGCTGGCGGCACCATTACTTATTTTATTGATCGCTACGGGTTTGACCGGCGGACCTGCTTTCGAGGCCAGCGTGGTCATGACCCGCATCATGTTTCCTTATATCGGCTTCATTTCACTGGTTTCACTTTCTGCTGGTATTTTGAATACCTATCAGCGTTTTGCGCTCCCCGCCTTTACCCCCGTTTTACTCAATTTGGCCTTAATCATCAGCGCTATTTGGCTCGCTCCGCAATTAGAGCAACCCATCTATGCCCTGAGTATTGGCGTTTTAGTCGGCGGCCTACTGCAGCTGCTGATTCAAATTCCCGCCCTTAAGCGTTTAGGTCTATTGCCGCGCATTGGCATTCTGCCGAGCGCTATTCACCAAGCCTTTATCAGCCCAGATTCCCGACGGGTGTTGCGCTTAATGGGGCCGGCGGTGTTTGCGGTCTCGGTTGCGCAAATTTCCCTCTTAATCAACACGAATATCGCTTCGCGCTTAACTACGGGAAGTGTTTCATGGTTAACCTATGCAGACCGCCTCATGGAGTTTCCCACCGCACTGCTTGGCGTAGCGCTCGGTACTGTCTTATTGCCAAGCCTTAGTAAAGCCAATGCTAATCAAGACCTTAAACATGCTGAGGAACTGTTGGTTTGGGGTTTGCAGTTGACTTTTCTGTTGGCTGCGCCTTGTGCATTAGCGCTATTTTTATTTGGTGAGCCAATTGCTGCCGTGCTCTATCACTATGGGCGGTTCAGTGCGCTTGATGTGATGATGACCCAACGCGCCTTAGCCGCCTATGGGGTGGGCTTAGTGGGTCTAATTTTGGTAAAAATTTTGGCCCCAGGCTTCTATTCTCGGCAAGACATTCGCACCCCAGTCAAAATTGCCTTGGTGGTTTTAGTTTCAACCCAACTGGCAAACCTGGTCTTTGTTCCCTGGCTAGGGCATGCTGGCTTAGCTTTATCTGTTGGCTTAGGTGCTTGCCTAAACGCGGCGATGTTGTGGATTGGCCTTTGCTGGCGGGGGGCACTGCCAACTTCAGCGGGTTGGTGGAAATATTTAGCACGACTCGGGGTAGGCTTAATTCCCTTGGGTCTGATATTGCATTATGGTTCGCAAGCCCATAATTGGATCGACTTACAAGCACAGCCTTGGCTGCGGATTGGTCTTCTGGTTGGCTGGCTTAGCCTAGCGGCAGTAATTTACTTTATCGGCATTAGACTTGGTGGAATTCGCTGGCAAAATTTCTTACGTCATGCAAAATAGGAGGTATGCCCACACGACAACTTGACTACTTTGCGTCTCTGGTAGCAGAAGACGACTATTTTCCTCTTACCGAGGCTGCGGTTGCCGTTGCTCAGCATGCATTTCCTGACTTAGATGTACAGACTGTTCTTGATCAAATTGATCAACTTGGCAAGCGACTCAAACAGCGCATCACCCCCGAAACTTCGGCGGTACAAAAACTACAGCATCTAAAACATTTTTTTTATAGTGAGCTAGGGTTCGGCCCCAATCCAAATGATTTTTACGCGCCTGAAAATTCTTATCTCCATCATATTATTGAAAGTCGGCGCGGAATACCAATCTCTCTGGCAATGCTGATGATGGAATTAGGCCATCAAATTGGGCTCAAGATTCGTGGAGTTTCTTTTCCCAATCATTTCATGATGCGCATCTCCTTGCAGCAAGGTGAAATTATTATGGATCCCCTAACGGGCGCCTCGTTATCAAAGAATGAATTGCAGGAGATGTTGGATCCCTATTTAGACGCCAAGGGCTATCAAGATGAAATTAGTTTGCCTTTAAATATTTTTTTACGCGCCTCTAGCCCCCGTGAAATTCTGTCGCGCTTTCTGCGTAATCTAAAGTTGATTTACACCGAAAACGAGCGCTGGGAGAGATTGTTGGGGGTACAACAACGTTTAGTTATTTTGCTACCTGATTCGATCGAAGAGATTCGGGATCGTGGGCTCATTCTTGCCCAGCTAGAATATTTGCGTCCAGCACTTGAAGATATGCAGCGCTACCTGGTGGCCTCGCCTGAGGCAGGCGATGCCGAAGAAATTCGTGAACACATTGCCACCTTAGAAAATCAGAGTCGGCAAAACTAATTTTTAAGCTTCATGGCTTCTGGCGCAGCGCTTGCACCATCTTCACTAATGCAGCGAAAGCTACCGGCAAGGCAGCTGCTCCAACCCCAACTAAAACAATCACATTTAAGTTTTCCCGAATGATTGGAATGTTGCCGAAAAAATATCCTGCCACTACGAGACCTACCACCCAGATTGCAGCACCAACAATATTAAAAAATTGGAAGCGGGCAAAATTCATTGCAGAAACACCAGCGACAAATGGCGCAAAGGTACGGACGATAGGTAAAAAACGTGCCAAAATAATGGTCTTACCGCCATGCTTTTCATAAAATGCGTGGGTCTTACGTAACGCAGCTTGATCAATCCAACGTGATTGACTGGCAAACACTTTTTCCCCAATCCAGCGACCAATAAAATAATTGACAGTATTACCCACGACTGCAGCAAGTAGTAAACCACTGCATAAGGTGAGCATATTAAATTGGCCAGTGGCGCAATAGGCCCCAGCAATAAATAATAGGGAGTCGCCAGGCAAAAAGGGGGCAATAACTAAACCTGTTTCTGCAAATACAATAGCAAACAGAATGCCATAGGCCCAGTTGCCATAATTTTGAATCACTAAGTCTAAATGGCGATCAACGTGTAAAAAGAAATCGCCTAGTTGAATTAAGGTATCCATCAACTTCACCTCTTTAATTGAAATTGAGGTGGATATTAACAGGCTTAGCTAGCTAAGCTTCCTATAATTGTCGTATGCCCCTAAAACCGACTGTGTCAGTAAATGATTATTAAAACCCCCGAGCGCCTCTCGGAGGTCCTCTGCATTGTTGGCCCAACCGGCAGCGGTAAAAGTCATTTGGCAATGACTGTGGCACAGCAGGCCGCACAGCGAGGCGTAAAAATAGAATTAATCAGTATGGATTCGGCCTTGGTGTACCGTGGCTTAGATATTGGCAGCGCAAAACCTTCAAGTGCTGAACGTGCTTTAGTGCCACATCACTTAATTGATATTCTTGAGCCCTATGAAACCTATTCGGCAGCGCGCTTTGCCGCTGATACAAAACGCCTCTGCGCCGAAATCCAGTTACGCGGCCATATCCCGTTAGTTGTTGGTGGAACCATGCTCTATTGGCGTGCTTGGGCTTACGGCTTATCAGTCCTGCCAGAAGCGAGCCCACGAATCCGCCAAGAACTAGAAACGCGCGCTGCGCGCTTGGGGTGGCCAGCCTTGCATGCCGAGCTAAATCAAATCGATCCCCTTACTGCTGCGCGCCTTAAACCCCATGATGCACAACGTATTCAACGGGCCTTGGAAGTATTTTTAGTGAGCGGGCGTCCTCTGTCAACTTGGTTAGCTGAAAATCCGAGTCAAGACGGCCGCACTGGTGCAACTATTCCCGCCGGACTAAAACTTGTTGCACTTGAACCTAGTGAGCGTAAAAAATTACATGAGGATCTTGCCACTCGCTTTGATGCAATGCTTCAACAGGGTTTGATTGCTGAAGTGGCAGCGCTAAGACAGCGCCCTGAAATTCATGCCGACTTACCTGCCATGCGCGCAGTGGGTTATCGACAGGTTTGGCATTACTTAGCGGGTCATGACTCTTTAGAGGGCATGCGGGAGAAAGCCTTAGCCGCTTCACGGCAACTGGCTAAACGTCAGTTAACCTGGCTACGCGCGATTTCAGCTCGGCAATGTTTTGATTCACTCACGACCAGCGGCCAACAACAAGCCCTTAACTATTGCTTAGAGCAGCTCAAGATTAAATAACTAGGGTTTGAGCTTCGCCAGCGGGACGCTCACGTACTTCACCAGCTACCCAAACCTTCAGGCCCTCCGTCGCCAAGGACTGAATTGCGGTAGAAGCAAGCTCGGGCGCAACAATTAATACCATTCCAATCCCACAGTTAAATATTCTCACCATTTCTGCATCAGCAACATTACCCTGAGTTTGTAACCAGCGAAACAATGCTGGTAACTCCCAGGTATCGCGCTGTAAAACCGCCTGCATGTTTTCTGGCAAAACGCGCGGCACATTGTCAACAATGCCACCGCCAGTAATATGGGCCAGCCCTTTAATGTCAATTGCAGACATCAGTTTTAACAGGGGTTTAACGTAAATTTCCGTAGGCGCCATCACCGCTTCAATTAATGGCCTACCATCTAAATCATCATCCGGTTTTGCTCCAGCACGCTCAATAATTTTTCGCACTAAGGAATAGCCGTTACTGTGAGCACCACTAGAGGCAATTGCCAAAACGATATCGCCAGCACAAATGCGTGAACCATTAATAATTTTCGATTTTTCAACTGCACCCACTGCAAAGCCCGCTAAATCATATTCTCCAGGCGGATACATGCCGGGCATCTCGGCTGTCTCTCCGCCAATCAGCGCGCAACCCGCTAACTCACACCCCTTAGCAATCCCCTCAATCACCTGCGCTGCTGTATCAATCGTTAATTGGCCACAAGCAAAATAATCAAGGAAAAATAGAGGTTCAGCGCCCTGCACCAAAATATCATTCACGCTCATGGCGACTAAATCTTGACCAATGGTGCCATGCCAATTCCATTCAAAGGCCAGCCTTAGTTTGGTGCCGACTCCGTCGGTGCCCGCCACTAAAACAGGTTCGCGATAACGCTTTGGCACTTCAAATAAGGCCCCAAACCCCCCAATACCTGCTAAAACGCCTTCGCGCATAGTTTTTTTGGCTAATGGCTTGATCCGCTCAACCAGTGCATCGCCGGCATCGATGTCGACCCCAGCATCACGATAGGAAAGGCTTGCGGCTAGAGGGGGGGAGAATTTAGTCATAAAAAGAGGGGTAATTTAGGGGTGAACTGAACTTGATCGTTAGAATCATTGAATTCTAGAGGATCAATGCACCATGGCCGAAATTTTTACCCCTTTTTTAGCTGCCTTCATTTTGGCGTACGCTTTACGCCCGATTTCATTATGGCTTGAGCGGCATCGGCTACCCAAATCTCTAGCGGCGTGTTTGGCGATGATTTTTGGTTTAAGTCTACTGGCTGGGATTGTCATTTTGCTCATCAGCTTAATTAGTCAAGAAATTCCATTAATTAAAACCCAGCTACCGGAGTGGATCGAAAAAACCCAATTGTGGTTAGCGCCAAAATTAGCCGAACACAATATTGCCTTTGACTGGGGCGCGATTAAAGCAATTGCTACCCAAAAAATTGGTGCATTAGTCAGTGATAACGCCAAAAATGTTGTCAATACCACCCTCGGCACGATCCTTTCTTCTAGCGGCTCTATCCTTAGTGTCTTGATCGATTTAGTCTTAACGCTCTTTGTATTGTTTTATCTTCTAATTGATTGGCATCACTTCTTTGAATATTTAAAAAAATTAATTCCTTTACGCTTTCAGGCTAGCGCGCAACACCTTTGCGCTAAAACTGATGGCCTGTTATCACAATATTTACGCGGTCAAATTTTAGTTATTTTGGTAATGGCAGTTTTTTACTGCTCAGGGCTTTCTATTGTTGGTGTGCGCGGTGCCATTGCGTTAGGGGCATTCACGGCAATGGTGGTGATCATTCCCTACTTAGGATTCTGGCTTGGCTTTATTCTCGCCGTGCTATCGGCCCTTTTGCAATTTGGTTTTGGCACCGAAGTTGTGGGTGTTTTAGTGGTGTTTGGCATAGGCCAAATGTTAGAGGGCTTTTTCTTAACGCCGCGACTGGTCGGTGAACGCATTGGTCTACACCCCGTTGCGGTCTTATTTGCTTTGCTGATCTTTGGTAAGTTATTTGGATTTTTTGGGGTACTGCTTGCCTTGCCAGCCAGCGCAGTGAGTTTGGTCCTCATTCAATATACTTGGTCTCTCTATCTTCAATCGAGTTGGTATCAGGGTTCTAAAAAATAATCGTGATGAAGCCAAATGCAGCGCTACCGAAACAATTTGCGCTTGATCTGAGTCAGCCCCAACAAGCTACGCTAAACAATTTTTTAGCGGCCAGCAATGCCGCCCTGCTAGCTCATCTACAATCACTCGTTTCGGGTTGGGAGATTAATCCTGCTGACACTTCCCTGCATGCGCTTAATGACCGCTGGCTTTACTGGTGGGGCGCATTGGGATCGGGCCGTACCCATTTACTCAGCGCCTTAAATAACGCGGCGGATCTACTTAATCTGCGGCACTTTTCTCTGCAAGCTAATGAACCCGTTTCTTGGGTTAATTTAGAAGAAAAATTACCGCATTTACTCAGCCAAGAACAGGCGATTATCATTACGGTTGATGATATCGATCAGCTTGATGAGCGTTTATCAGCGGCACTCTTTCGGATTTTAAATTTGGTCCATGGTAGTCGTAACTTATATATTTTTATGGCCGGCAATAGCGCACCTGCTGGCTTACAACTGCGTGAAGATTTACGTACTCGATTAGCTTGGGGCCTAGTATTTCAAGTGCAACCTTTAAGCGATGAGGAAAAAATGCAGGCATTGCAACAGGCGGCAGCTGAGCGCGGCTTAAATTTATCGCCAGAGGTAATACCGTGGCTGCTGCAGCGTTTTTACCGCGATATGCCGAACTTAATGGCCCTATTAGATGCGCTTGATGCCTACTCACTAGAAATGAAGCGCGCTGTGACTTTGCCACTCGTGCGCGAATTATTGCAAATTCAACCTCCTACAACTAACAACCCGACTCTTGGTAGCGCTGGATGACGACACTAGCATTATTCGATTTAGACCATACTCTATTGCACTTCGATAGCGACTATGAATGGGGGCAATTTTTAGTCCGACTTGGGGTCGTCGATGGAGTGGCATTTGCGCAAAAAAATGAGCAGTTTTACAGCGACTATAAAGAAGGTAAGCTCGATATTGATGCATTTTTAAGTTTTGCCTTAAAGCCTCTTGCAGAACATTCTCGGCCACAATTAAAGGCTTGGCATGAAATTTTTATGGCTGAGGTCATTACTGGAAAAGTCCACTCTCAAGCACTAGATTTAGTAAGGCGTCATATCGATGCGGGTGATTTATGTTGCGTGGTGACGGCAACAAATAGTTTTGTTACCCGCCCAATTGTGGAAAGTTTTGGTATTACCCATTTAGTGGCGACCGAACCGGCAACGGAAGGTGATGCGCCAGAGGGAAATTTTACTGGTGCCGTGAAAGGGGTACCCAGCTTTCGTGATGGCAAAATACACCGAGTTGAAGCATGGTTGGACAGTTTAAATATGTCTTTAGCAGAGATACCCAGAAGCTATTTTTATTCCGACTCATTGAATGATTTGCCCTTACTTGAAAAAGTCACTAATCCCATTGCAACTAATCCTGATATGCTCTTGCGGGCCGAAGCCCAAAAACGTGGCTGGCCTATTCTCGAGCTATTCAATTGATAACAAAATTTATTAAAGGGCTGATTAAACGCCAGCCCAAGCCTAAAGTAGGGGGTACGAAAACTACACTTGCTCAACGGATTAACAAAAAAACCCATCGCATTGATCCCCACTTATTGTCAAAAAATGCGGTGAAGGTAACCCAAGTACTGCAGCAAGCGGGCTACTCCGCCTTTATTGTGGGTGGTGCAGTACGAGACTTAGTGCTGGGAATTGGTCCAAAGGATTTTGATGTAGCAACGAATGCGACTCCCGAACAAGTACAAAAATTATTTCGGAAATCACGTCTCATTGGTCGGCGCTTTCAAATCGTGCATGTTACTTTTTTTGGTAAAGAGCGCCCTGAAATTATTGAGGTTTCAACCTTTCGTGCCATGCTGGATCAAGTGGGGGAACATCTTGCTGAAAGTGGACGAATCTTACGCGACAATGTGTGGGGCTCACAAGCAGAAGATGCAGAGCGCCGCGACTTCAGTATTAATGCGATGTACTACGACCCATCATCTGAAACCGTATTCGATTATCACGGCGGTATGGCTGATATGCAAAAACGTACGCTGCGCATGATTGGTGAACCCAGCAAACGCTATCGGGAAGATCCCATTCGCATGCTTAGGGCAATTCGGTTTGCGGCTAAAACTGGCTTTACGCTCGATCCAGCTACGCGTGCGCCGATTGCTGAGTTAGCTGATTTGATTCATGACGTGCCAACAGCAAGGCTCTTTGACGAAATTCTTAAGCTACTGATGTCGGGGCACTCTTGGCCAGCGATTGAAGGTCTGCGTGCCGCTGGTCTGCATCACGGCTTGCTGCCATTGCTTGACAAAGCCTTAGATGGTGATACTGCGAGTGGTGCTGGCACCGAGTTTATCAAGCTATCACTGTCAAATACCGATGAACGTATTCAAGCAGGCAAAGGGGTCTCGGCTGGCTTTCTCTTTGCCAGTTTGTTATGGCCTGATTTAACCCAAAACTGGCGGCGCAATATTGCTGGAGGGATGGCTAATGTGCCCGCCCTTCATGCCGCGATGGATGACACGATTACCAGCCAAAATAATGGTGTGACTATTCAGCGGCGTTTTGAAGCAGACATGCGCGAAATTTGGACTATGCAGCCCCGCTTTGAAAACCGTCTAGGTCGCTTCCCCCATCGCCTCATTGAATCGCCCCGCTTTCGAGCGGGTTATGACTTTATGTTACTGCGCTGTACTACGGGTGAATTACCCAATTCATTAGGGCTGTGGTGGACGCAATTTATTGAGGCTGATTTGAATACCCGCGAAGAACTGATTAACTTAGCCAAAGCAGAAGATCAAAAAAATGGCAAGGTAACTAAATTAGGCAGCAAGCGGCGTCGGCGCAAACCCAAAGACATCTCATTGCCTAGCCCTGAAATCTTAAAAGACTAAATTTAGCGCAGATTAAGAGCGGCCATGGCTGCATTTTTGCCAGCAATACGCCCAAAGGCTGTGCCAATTGCCATGCCTATTCCAGCGGTATACCCTTTACCCAGAACATTGCCTGCCATCATCTCACCAGCCACAAATAAATTATGACTAGGCTTACCACTAAAGTGTACCGCGGTAGTTGCATCGGTTTTTAAACTAAGATAAGTAAAGGTAACGCCGGGCCTGAGTGGGTAGGCATAAAAAGGGGGCACGTTAATCTTGGTGGCCCAATGGGTTTTAGCTGGCGTAATTCCCTCGGTATGACAATCATCCAAAGCGGTATGGTCAAAAGTTCCGGGCTGGCAAGCGGTATTAAATTCATCCACGGTTTGCTTTAAGACCAATGGGTCAAGTTTAAGCTGTAAGGCGATATCACCCATGTTATCGGCTATCGTGCCCGCAAATACTGGTGGCATAAAGCGGCCAATCGATTTTGAATCAATGATGGAATAAGCAATTTGATTGGGCTGTTGTGCTACCAAGCGCCCCCAAATCGCATAACGCTTGGGCCAAAAATCTTCGCCTTCATCATAAAAACGTTGGCCCCTTTCATTTACAACAATACCAAGTGAGACACAGTCGATGCGGGTGCATATGCCCCCGTTATATAACGGTGCACGCGCATCAATGGCGGCCATATGCGCTTGCGTAGGATCTCCAATCGAATCAGCGCCAGCTTCGATCATATTTTTTAATAAAGCACCTTGATTAAAAGTTGTACCACGAATTAAAAAATTATCGGCTGGACTTTTGCCCTGCTCATCAATGCCCCAAGCCTCTCTTTGCCATTCAATATTGGACTCAAAACCACCAGCGGCTAAGACACAAGCTTTGGCTGTAATCCGCTCACCATTTTCAAGTATGGCTGCGCTAAATTGATGACCATCTAATTCAATTGACTTTACTGGTGCGTTATAACAAATTTTCACGCCTAATTTTTCAGCACTGCGATAGTATGCGTTGACTAAAGCTTTGCCTCCTCCCATAAAAAAAGCGTTGGTACGAGATAAATGTAAGGTCCCTGATAGTGGTGCTTGAAAATGGACGCCATATTTGCGCATCCATGTGCGACAAATGCTCGATTCTCGAATCGCTATTTTGGCGAGCTTTTCATCGGTTATGCCGCCAGTCACCTTCAAGAGATCTTGCCAGTACTCCTCTGCTGGATAGGTCTCTAATAAAACGTCTTGGGGCTCATCATGCATACAGCGAATATTGCGCGTATGGGTGGAATTTCCACCACGCCATTCGAAGGGCGCTGACTCTAATAGACAGACTGAAGCGCCCGCTTCCCGGGCCATAAGAGCGGCACATAGGGCAGCATTGCCACCGCCGATTACCAATATATCAACCATCAATTAATCTCATAAAAGGGTTAGCCCTTACAAAAGAGAAGTCATTATGGCGTAATTTATTTGCCCGTGCGTTTTGCTAACAGAATCAAACTTATTTACGCAGCCTGCAAACTTTAGCTTTTTTCAGTAAAGTAAGCCTATCTTGAATGGGAAAGATAAATGGCGCGGGCTTTTATTGGATTTGGTGGCAACCTTGGCGATACTCGGCAAATTATTACCGATGCCATCGTTTGTCTCGCTTTACGTAATGAATTACATATAGTGAGTAAGAGTTGTTATTACCAAAGTGCCCCAGTTGATGCTCTTGGTAATGACTATATCAATGCCGTCGTCGAAATTGAAACCGAATTAGAACCTTATGGCTTGCTGTATGTCTGTCAAGCAATAGAGCAGCAATTTGGCCGCGAGCGGCCTTACGAAAATGCGCCACGTACCCTCGATTTAGATATTTTGATTTTTGATGGTTGCGCGCAAAATGATACTGAGCTCACCCTACCTCACCCTCGTATTACTGAACGATCATTTGTTTTATTGCCTCTACTAGAAATTTGTCCTGAATTATTTTTACCCGAATTCGGCATTCTCAAGGCTTTTTTACCGCAAGTAGCACACCAACGCATTGATAAACTTCCCTGTCGAAACTGTAACTGCGATGCAAAAATGCAGATTAAGTCAAGCGAACCTCCCTACAAAAGACTCAACTAAGCTCCCAACGGGGCATTAATTCATTACACTCATCCCTATGAGTTACGCTGATGGCATCATGCCCATAACAATCAATACCCTTCTTGCGATGTATGCGCAAGGCGAGAAAATCACCATGCTTACCGCTTACGATGCTACTGCAGCTGCTTTAGTCGATCGTGCGGGGGTCGATGTGATATTAGTTGGAGATTCTTTGGGTAATGTGGTGCAAGGCCACGGTAGCACTACACCCGTGACAGTGGCACAAATGGCTTATCACACCGCCTGTGTTAATCGTGCGAATACCCGAGCGTATTTAATTGCCGACCTGCCTTTTGCCAGTTATGGTGAGCCACACCAAGCCCTCGATTCTGCCGCTGAGCTAATGCGCGCCGGCGCCAATATGGTGAAGCTTGAAGGGGGTCGTTGGCAAATCGAAACTATCCAATTTTTAGTCGATCGGGGGGTGCCAATTTGTGCTCATTTGGGTTTATTACCCCAATCGGTCCACATCCTTGGCGGTTATAAAGTACAAGGTAAAGTTCCCGATGCTGCTAGTGCGATGTTGGCCGAAGCCAAAGCGTGCGCCGCTGCTGGCGCTCAAATGCTGGTACTGGAAGCCATCCCTGCGTCTTTAGGTAAACGCATTACTGCGGAAATTTCTATTCCAACCATTGGCATTGGTGCTGGGGTCGATTGTTCGGGTCAAGTTTTAGTCTTGCCTGATATGCTTGGTATGAGTCCTGGCAAGCCCGCAAAGTTTGTCAAAAACTTTCTAATTGGCGAGTCTTCTATTGAGGGAGCCATAAAAGCGTTTGTCAGGGAAGTAAAGGCGGGCACCTTCCCCGCAAAGCAACATGGCTTTAGCTAAAAAAACTGCGGACACGATCGACCCAACCGTTCTGATGTGGGCTATGCTTTTCACCGCCCTGCTTTAAATTTTCATCAAATTGACGCAGTAATTTTTTCTGCTCTTCAGATAACTTGACTGGCGTTTCCACAATTACATGGACATAAAGATCGCCAAGTACTGCCGATCTTAAGGCCTTCATACCCTTATTGCGTAAGCGGAAAGTCTTGCCTGTTTGCGTGCCCTCAGGCACTGGAAACTCTACTCGACCAGATAAAGTTGGCACTTCAATTGCACCGCCAAGCGTAGCAGCCGCATAGGAAATTGGCATCTGGACATGTAAATCGCTGCCGTCACGCTCGAAAACGGGATGCGCTTTGACCCGCACTTCGACGTATAAGTCGCCCGCTGGACCACCATTAATGCCGGGCTCACCATTGCCTACCGAGCGAACGCGCATGCCATCATCAATGCCCGCAGGAATTTTAATTTCAAGGGTTTTTTGTTCTTTAATTTTGCCGCTACCTTGGCATTGTTTGCATGGCTTAGGGGTGTACTTCCCTGTACCGCGACATTTTGGGCAAGTTTGTTGCATCGAAAAAAAGCCTTGCGATACGCGAACTTGTCCGCGACCATCACAAGTAGGGCAATCTTCTACTTTTGTACCAGGCTCCGCGCCATTGCCTTTGCAATGCTTGCAATCGCTCCAACTTGGAACGCGAATTTGCGTTGAATATCCTTCTGCTGCCTGTTCTAAGGACACTTCCATGTTGTAACGCAGGTCGGAGCCTTTATAGACTTGAGGTCCACCCGTATTGCGTCCGCCAGACTGGCCAAAAATGTCGCCAAAAATGTCGCCAAAAGCATCTGCAAAACCGCCGGTCGCGCCACCTCCAAAGCCGCCCATTCCTCCCATACTAGGATCAATACCAGCATGACCATATTGGTCATAAGCGCCCCGCTTTTGAGAATCGGTTAACACTTCATAGGCCTCTTTGGCCTCTTTGAACTTAGCCTCTGAACCCTGATTATCGGGGTTGCGATCGGGATGATGCTTCATCGCTAATTTGCGATAGGCTTTTTTAATATCCTCTTCACTTGCACTTCTCGAGACCCCAAGCACATCGTAATAATCGCGTTTACTGGTCGCCACAGACCCATCCTTTCAACTTCATTAAAACGGCACAAGTCGGCACAGGGCCGACTTGTTGTTTACTTCTTCGTGTTGAGGTGGATTACTTCTTCTCATCAACCTCTTTAAATTCAGCATCGACCACATCCGCGTCGGGCGCAGCGCCAGGACCTCCAGCTGCACCACTACCCGTTGCCCCTGCGGCACCTGCGGCAGCGCCAGCCGCCTTAGCTTGCTCAGCCGCTTGTACTTTCTCGCCCAGCTTTTGCGCTGCCTTACCAAGAGCCTCCGACTTGGCTTCAATATCAGCCTTATCGCTACCCTTAATGGCCTCTTCTAAGGCCTTCAAAGCCGTTTCAATCGCCTCTTTTTCACCGGCATCTAAAGTAGCGGCGTGTTCTTCTAAGGTTTTCTTGGTTGAATGCGCTAAAGCATCTGCGGTATTACGCGCAGTGACCAACTCAAGCATTTTTTTATCTTCCACCGCATTGGCTTCAGCATCTTTCACCATGCGTTGAATTTCATCTTCGGTTAAACCTGAGTTCGCTTTAATGGTAATTTTATTTTCTTTGCCTGAAGCCTTGTCTTTTGCGGTGACATGCAAAATACCATTGGCATCAATATCAAAAGTCACTTCAATTTGTGGCAAGCCACGTTGCGCAGGAGGAATACCTTCTAAATTAAACTCACCCAATAATTTATTGGCGCTGGCCATTTCACGCTCACCCTGAAAGCACTTAATGGTGACCGCAGGTTGATTATCTTCAGCAGTGGAATAAACCTGAGAATGCTTGGTCGGAATAGTCGTATTTTTTAGAATCATCTTGGTCATCACGCCGCCAAGGGTTTCAATTCCCAAAGAGAGCGGGGTGACATCAAGCAAGAGTACGTCTTTACGATCGCCTGATAGCACCGAACCCTGAATCGCTGCGCCAACAGCAACCGCCTCATCGGGGTTCACATCTTTGCGTGGCTCTTTACCAAAAATGGCTTTGACTTTATCTTGCACAGCAGGCATGCGGGTTTGGCCACCGACCAAAATCACGTCATCGATATCACCAATCGAAACCCCAGCATCTTTAATTGCCATTTCGCAAGGGCCTTGAGTACGGTCAATCAGACCTTCAACTAATGACTCGAGCTTAGCGCGGGTTAGTTTCAAATTTAAATGCTTAGGACCGCTCGCATCCGCGGTCACGTATGGTAAGTTAATTTCAGTTTGTTGAGCCGAGGAAAGCTCAATCTTGGCTTTTTCAGCTGCATCTTTTAAGCGCTGTAAAGCTAATACATCTTTACTTAAATCGACGCCCTGTTCTTTCTTAAATTCTGCAATGATCCAATCGATAATACGTTGGTCAAAATCTTCGCCGCCAAGAAAGGTATCGCCATTCGTTGATAAAACTTCAAATTGCTTTTCACCGTCAACGTTGGCAATTTCAATAATTGAAACGTCAAAAGTACCGCCACCAAGGTCATATACCGCAATTTTGCGATCGACTTTATCTTGTTTGTCGAGTCCGAATGCCAGTGCTGCAGCAGTGGGCTCATTAATAATTCGCTTCACATCCAAACCAGCAATGCGGCCCGCATCTTTAGTTGCTTGACGTTGACTATCATTGAAATACGCTGGCACAGTAATAACTGCTTCAGTGACTTCCTCGCCCAAATAATCTTCAGCCGTCTTTTTCATTTTGCGCAGAATTTCAGCTGAAACTTGTTGTGGCGCCATTTTTTTGCTGCGCGCCTCAACCCATGCATCACCGTTATCCGCTTGCACAATTTCATAAGGCATCAAGGTGATGTCTTTTTGTACCTCGGCATCGGTAAATTTTCGACCCATTAAACGCTTGACTGCATAAATCGTGTTTTTAGGATTGGTCACCGACTGTCTTTTAGCGGGCGCACCCACCAATACTTCACCGTCCTCGGCGTAAGCAATAATTGACGGGGTCGTCCGACCACCTTCAGCGTTTTCAATTACCTTGGGGGCATTATTTTCAACCACCGAAACACACGAGTTCGTGGTACCCAAGTCAATCCCAATAATCTTTCCCATATCTGCTCCAAATAAATAATTGCTAGGTAAATACTGCTGCTTAAATGAATTTGTAAATCATCTCTTATTCATCAAATGGGGGCAAATAAGCTAAATTCAAGCCCTAAAACAGGCTTTTTTAGGTCTTTTTTGGCTTTTTTAGGGCCCGATCTCCCCTGCCCTACTTGGTTTCGCTCACAGTAACTAGGGCTGGGCGCAGGATTCGGTCTGCCAAAGAATATCCCCTTTGCAGGACACTAACCACCGTATTTGGGTCTTGATCTGCAGGCACCATCGCAATGGCCTGATGCAAATGGGGGTCAAACTTGTCGCCAGTCGCTGGGTTAATTTCTGCTATGCGACCTTTCTCAAAGGCCGAGGCCAATTGCTTTAAGGTGATATCAAGACCTTCTTTAAACCCCTTTGCATCAACTGCCTCAGTTGCTAATGCAGCATGTAAGCTATCGGCCACAGGAATCAGGTGCTCAGCAAAATTTTCAATGGCAAACTTATGGGCTTTAGCAATGTCTTCGGCGGCTCGGCGACGAATATTTTCCCCTTCCGCTTTAGCGCGTAAAAAGTTATCGTGCATTTCGCTTAATTTTTGATTCAGCTCGGCCACTTCTGCCGCAGGCACGCCACTGACACTAGTGGCATCTGGCGCCCTATCTTGTATATCAATAGGTTGGACAGGGTTGATATCGTCTGGCAAGGGCTCGGGGGTTTGGGTATCCGGTTTGGCTTGGGTCATAAATAATCTTCACTCACAATAATCATCGCTTGGGTAAGACAGTTAGTTGGGGATAAGATCCACTTTTTCAAGTAGCGCAACTCAATTATCGCTTGCCAGACGAGCCATTGCTGCCGTGGCTCGTTCTTCGCGTAAACATAACTCAGCTGGAGTTTCTGGTAGTACCGGCCAGCCACTTAAATGAACCTGGGCAATCGCCATTAAAGCCTCAATCCACTGAGGGCTATCATTTAAGCAAGCGATATAGTTGTAATTATCGCCGCCAGCCTCTTCAAACAAAATCTTACCCTCCATGGCAATTTCTTCTAGGGTTTCCAAGCAGTCGGAGGGAAAACCAGGACAAACAATATCGACTCGAGGACAACGACTTTTACCCAACGCCTCAAGGGTTAAGGCGGTATAGGGCTTTAGCCATTCGGCTTTACCAAAGCGGGATTGAAAAGTCACCAAATACTGCCCCGGCTCAAGATCTAAAGCCTCGCCCAATAAACGTCCTGTTTTTAAGCATTCGCAATGGTAGGGATCACCCATCAGCAAATTGCGTTTTGGCAGTCCATGAAAAGACATCACCAATCGCTCGCCAGCGGCAAAATTTGGGCGCCCGTGTTGTTGCCAAAAAAGCGCAATGCGATGGCGTAAGGCATCGATATAGGCAGGGTTATCGTGGAAATGCTTGACCACGCGTAGCTCAGGCTGATTGCGCCAATGGCTCATCAACCGCAACATTTCATCAAAGCTTGAAGCTGAGGTCGTGGCAGAGTACTGGGGATATAAAGGCAGCACTAAAAGTCGTTCAATTGTGCCCAGTGCCTGCATTTTTTCTACTACCTCGGCCATTGAAGGCTTGCCATAACGCATTGCTAATTCAACGACGATCGGCTGGTTCTGCTGCGTGAATTTTGCTTGCAAAGATTGGGCTTGCAAACGGGAATAGTGGAGTAAAGGTGAGCCGAGCTCACCAAGCCAAATCGAGGCATATTTTTTGGCTGAGGTGCCACTGCGAATTGGCAAAATAATCAGATTTAATAAAAGCCACCAGACGAATTTAGGAATTTCTACGACCCTTGGGTCGGATAAAAATTCCCGTAAATATCGACCTACTGCCTGCCGCGTTGGTGCTTCAGGTGTGCCTAGATTCAGTAACAGAATCGCAGTTTGCGTCGCACGCAAATGGGATGGTAGATTCACAAATAAGCTTCGGATGAATGGGCTAAGTTAGATTCAAGGGGCAAGCTTAACTCAGAATTCTCAAGTCAGTGGGTTGCTTAAAGCCCCGGACAATAACTTGGAAGTAATATCAACGATCGGAATGACCCGATCATAAGCCATGCGGGTTGGGCCAATGACGCCCAGAGTGCCGACAATTTGCCCATCAACGCTATACGGTGCACTAATAATGGCCAAATCTTCATAGGGAAGTAAATCGCTTTCCCCGCCAATAAAAATCTGAATTCCATCAGCGTGACTCGAAACATCCAACAACTGCATGAGTACTGACTTCTGCTCCAGCATATCGAACATTTTACGTAATTTATCTAAATTCGAGCTTAAGTCACCCACATTGAGTAAACGTCGCTCGCCCGAAACGACTACATCATTTTGGGTAAAGGCTGACTCAGAAACCCCAGTATTTAAAGCTAAAACCATTAAGCCTGAGATGTCGGTGCGTAACTTATCTAACTCCAGCAATAAGCGCTTACGAACCTCTGAAAAGCTTTTTCCAGCAAATTGAGCATTAATGTAATTGCCTGCCTCAATCAGTTGGCTCGGGGTGTAATCTTGGGTGGTAGGCAAAATGCGGTTTTGCACATCGCCTTCGGGGGTAACCATAATTAACAGTATTTTTCGCTCTCCCAATCGCAAAAACTCAATTTGCTTGAATATCTGGGCTCGCTTTGGTGTCATTACTACACCCGCAAAATGGGTCAAATTAGAGAGCATTTCGGCAGCCGAAGTTATTACCTGTTGGGGTGAGTTTGGGGGTAATCCCTTCTCAATTGCCCTTGATGCGAGCTCCTCAAGGGGCCGAACCGTAACCATCGTATCGACAAATAGCCTATAGCCACGGGGGGTTGGCACCCGCCCAGCAGAAGTATGGGGGCTCGTGACCAAACCCATCTCCTCTAAATCGGCCATCACATTACGAATCGTGGCGGCCGATAAATCGAGGCCTGAGAAGCGTGACAGGGTTCGCGACCCAATGGGCTGCCCCTCCTCGATGTACCGCTCGATTAGGGTTTTGAGAAGTGCGCGAGACCGATCATCCATGTTGGAAGTGATTTTATGCCTATGGTTTAATCGTTATATGTTAAGCCCATCTTCAAAATCAGCTGAAATTCGCTTTCGCCGCATTGCCTTGGTTGGTAAATACCAAGCCGAGGGCATTGGAGAGCGACTGCAAGAGCTAGCTATCTTACTTGCCAAGCTGGGTTGTACGGTTTTTGTTGAAGCAGATACTGCCCAACATATTGAGTTGCAGCAATACCCCACCCAAGTCCTCAAGAACTTTACAAGCACAATTGATTTGACAGTGGTATTGGGTGGCGACGGAACCATGCTCGGCATTGGTAGACAACTTGCTGGAAGCCAAGTTCCTTTAGTCGGAATTAATATGGGTCGTTTAGGTTATATGACCGATATTCCCATTCAAGATATTGCTACGGTACTACCGCAAATTATTCGCGGCGAATATGAGGCCGATACCCGGACTTTATTAGATGCCGTCGTCAAGCGTGGCTCTCAAACAATCAATCGAGCGCTAGCTTTAAATGATGTGGTAGTTAATCGCTCTGGCACCTCGGGTATGTTAGAGCTCGCGGTGGCTGTCAATGACTCATTTATGTACAACCAACGCTCTGATGGCTTAATAATTTCGACACCCACTGGCTCAACCGCCTATGCCTTATCAGCAGGCGGACCAATTCTGCATCCTAAAGTGCCTGGCATTGTCTTAGTGCCCATTGCCCCACATGCGCTTTCTAATCGGCCCATAGTTTTGCCACAAGATGCCATAGTCAGCATTGAAGTAGCAGGCGGTGGCGATGTGATTGTGAACTTTGATATGCAATCACTCACCAATTTACAAATTGGTGATCGTATCGAAGTACGCCTATCCAATAAATCCATCACCCTACTCCATCCACTCGGCCATAGCGATTATCAAACCTTGCGGGAAAAACTGCATTGGAATGAATATCCTTCGACCTTTTGATTTTAGTAGTAAGCGAATAACAGATGTTGCAAACACTCACGCTGCATGACTTTGTCATCGTCGACCAACTTGAATTGGATTTTGCCACTGGCTTTACGGTTTTAACTGGCGAGACTGGGGCTGGTAAATCGATTTTGCTCGATGCCTTAAGTTTAGTTTTAGGGGAGCGCGCCGATAGCAGTCAAATACGCGAGGGCTGTAAGCGGGCAGAGATTAGTGCCTTTTTTAGACTTGCAGCACCACTGCAACAAAGCCTCCAAAATTGGCTTGATGAGCAAGGTTTTCCCATCGAAGATGGGGGTGAGAGCCTGCTTTTAAAACGTAGTATTGAAACGAATGGACGTAGTCGCGCCTTTATTAATGGCAGTGTGGCAACCTTAAACCAATTACGTGAAGCTGGCGATTTACTCGTCGATATTCATGGTCAACACGCCCATCAACTACTTCTAAAAGGTGGCGCGCAACGTGATTTACTCGATCACCACGCTGGCCTAACGACCTTAGCTAAAAACGTTGCCGAACAATTTCGCCTCTGGAACGATAGTCGCCGCAGGCTTACGCAAGCTGAAAATGCAGGGCAAGATAGACAACGTGAGCGTGAGCGCTTGGAATGGCAACTAGAGGAACTTCAAGTGCTCTCGCCCCAAGAAGGCGAGTGGTTGACGGTTCAAAGCGATCATGCACGGTTAGCGAATGCGGCAAAAATTATTAGTGGCTGTCAAGCGGTAATTGATAACTTGAGTGAAGTTGAAAATTCAGTGGCCACCGTACTCTCGAAGTCTAGTAGCGAGATTCAAACCCTGAGTACCCACGATAGTAATCTAGTTGAAGTTAGCGTCACGCTTGAGGGTGCACAAATTCAGGTAGATGAAGCGATTCATGGCTTAACACGCTATCTGCAAAAAATTGAACTTGATCCAGAACGACTTGGAGAAACAGAGGCTCGCATGCAAGCCTTGCATAGTGCTGCGCGCAAATTTAAAGTGCCTGCCGAGCAGTTGCCGCAACTATTACTCGATATTGAAGATAGTTTGGCAACCTTAACTGCTGCACAAAATATTGATCTATTAAAAAAACAAGTAGCCTCTGCAGAGGCGAATTTTATGCAATTAGCCCAACAACTATCGCAACAACGTAGCAGCATGGCAAAACAATTAAGTAATCAGGTTACCGCAGCGATGCAAGGTTTATCAATGGCTGGTGGACAATTACAAATTAGCTTGCTGCCCCTAGCCGAAGGCAGTGCGGGCGGCTTAGAGCAAATTGAATTTTTAGTTGCGGCGCATCCAGGGGCGACACCCCGACCCCTAGCAAAAGTGGCTTCAGGTGGAGAATTAGCGCGAATTAGCCTCGCCATTAGTGTAATTACTAGCCAAGCCGCTTTTACGCCAACTTTAATTTTTGATGAAGTCGATGCTGGTATTGGTGGGGCAGTAGCAGAAACCGTGGGTCGTTTGTTGCGTCAACTCGGGGAATCGCATCAAATTTTATGTGTAACCCACTTGCCACAAGTCGCCGCACAAGCTAATCAACACTTAAAAGTCAGTAAAGCCATTAGTAAAGCCGGGGAGGAAGAAAAGACCCTCTCTCATGTCAGCTTATTAAACCGCGCTGAACGGGTTGAAGAAATAGCCCGCATGCTGGGTGGCACCACACTTACCGAAACTACTCGGCGTCATGCGCGCGAACTTCTAGAGCAGCATTAGGCTCTAAGATGGACTTCCATAGGGCTATAACTTGCAGGCGTGCTGCTGCAAACTCTGGGTGCTGCTGTAAATCAAGTCGTGATTTATCAACCCCATCTAAACGCAAGCGATGTTGTTTAGCCCTAAACAAGCGATAGGCATTGCCAACTGCAGTCGCGGCAGAACGATCTATCAATTGACAATCGGCAGCGCTACTAAGTAAGGCAATATTTCCTAAATTCGCAATTAATTGCGGGTGAAAGTAGGCAAAAGCTAAAACTAAATATTGCACGATGAACTCGATATCTACCATGCCCCCTTTATCGTGCTTTAAGTCAAATTGATTTGTAGCATTGGGGTGGCCCTCATGTACCTTCATGCGCATGGATAATATTTCTTGACGCAATATCTCTGGGTCACGCAGGTGCCCTAACACAGCAGCACGAATCTGCTCAAATTCAGTGGCAAGTTGAATTTGTCCTGCCGCAAAACGGGCTCGCGTTAGGGCCTGATGCTCCCAGACCCAAGCGACATTTTTACCTTCACGCAATTGATATTGCTTAAACGCTGCCAAGCTAGTGACTAAAAATCCGGCTGATCCATTAGGCCTTAAGCGGGTATCAATCTCAAATAAAGTGCCCGCTGAAGTAAATGCAGTTAACCAATTAATCATGCGCTTGGCCAACAGCGTATAAATTTCTTGGGCCCTTAAATCATCCTCCTCGGCCGCATAAATAAATACTAAATCTAAGTCAGAAGCATAACCAAGCTCTTTGCCGCCTAATTTGCCATACGCAATAACAGCAAATGGGGGCAGGGGTTGATTTGGTAAGATAAATTTTTTCGCAACACCAATCCACACCCGCTCATAACTCACTTGCAACATCATGTCGGCAAGTGCTGATAAGCGATCACTTATTTTTTCTACGCCCAATGGCGCTTGGGTGCCAATCCCTAAATCTGCCAGTAAAATTAAAAAGGTTTCCGTTTGATGGCATACCCGCAATACATTCATTGCCTGTTCATCCGTTGCGGCATCTTGCAAGGCATCGTCTAGCCGCAGATCGAGATGCGACTTAACCTCCTGCCAATACACTGCGGGTTCATGTACTAATTTTTCTTCAGCACTTGAATCGAGTAAATTATCTAGTAAGTGTGGATGGCGGGTTAGGTATGTCGCACCCCATTGAGAGGCTTTTAACAAGGCCAAAATATTAATTAAGGCTTGTGGATACTCGGCCAAAATCGATAAATAAGCGCCGCGTCTCGCAATGGCCTCTAATAAGTCACAAAAACGAATGAGTACTTGATCGGCCTCACTTGAAGGGAGCAACTCGGCAGCTAATAAATCAACGACTTTTTTTAAGACATTGACGAGAATGAGGCGGCTGGCTGCCGGTAAGGCTTTTTGTTTACCGCTAGCTAACCACAATTGCCAGCGCTCTAAGGCCTGCGGAAAAGATTGTGCATCAGGCTGCCAAGCAGGGGAAGCTGAATCGATATCAAGACGAGTATTTTTATCCAGCGCGAAAGCTTTTTCAAAAATCCGCGCCACGTTATTTTGTTGTTGGTCAAGTTGCGCTAGAAATGCAGTTCCCAAACTTGGTTCATCGATAGGTCTATCTGCGCCTGCCATACTTTCTGCAAAGCGAAGCCGTGCAATCTCATCTTCAGGTAAAAGATGCGTTTGTTGATCTTCCCAAATTTGTAAGCGATGTTCTAAACGCCTTAAAAATTGATAAGCGCAGACCAGTTCATCAATTTCTATTTGCGGCAATAGGTTTTGCTGAGCGATTAAGTCCAGAACGTCTAAAGTGGGACGAATTTGAAACCGTGGATCGGTGCCGCCGCGCATTAATTGAAACATTTGCGCCACAAATTCGATTTCGCGAATTCCACCTCGCCCTAATTTAATATCTTGCGCGCGACTGGGTTTGCCAAGTCGACTTAAGCTTCGGCGCTCAGCTTCGCGCTGTATTTGGACGTGCAAATCACGAATGGCAGCAATAACGCCATAATCTAAGTGACGCCGATATATAAATGGGCGCACAATTTGCGTTAATGCCTTATTGCAGCGTACCGAGTCGATCGCCGCAGGCGCTGGGTAGACTAAGCGTCCTTTTATCCACGCATAGCGCTCCCATTCTCTTCCTTGAACAGATAAATATTCTTCAAGCATATCGAGACTACAGACCAACGGCCCTGAGTCACCATTGGGCCGTAAACGCATGTCGACTCTAAAAACAAATCCATTGGCATTTTGCTCAGCGAGTAATTTAATCACTCGCTTGCCAGCTCGCTCAAACCACTCATGATTGGACAAGACCTTCGTACCACCCTGAGTATGGCCATCTTGTTCGTATAAAAAAATTAAGTCAATATCGGAGGAGACGTTGAGTTCACCACCGCCCAATTTTCCCATCCCAACAACGATGAGCGGCAATTCACAATGTAAGGTGGGGCTCCACGGCAAGCCAAAACGATCCTGCAAATCAAGCCGTGCGCGTAATACAGCTAAACCAATAGCTTGCTCTGCAAAGTAGCTCAGGGCGGCAGTAACCTCGGCTAAGCTAGCGAGCTGATTGAGGTCTCGAAATGCAAGCCAAATCATAAATCGTTGCCTGGCTAAGCGAATTTGCGCCATGAAATTGGCTTCCGTGTCATGCGTATTACTTGCGGCCTCAATTGCCCCTAACAAGAGCGTCCTTACCCCAGCCTGATCTAAAGGCAGCGAACCCCAATGCGCAAGCCAGTCTAGCCAATCTGGGTGAGCAATAAGCCAGCGATCAGAAAAAATCGAATGGCGCCGCAACCAACTAACCTGGGACTGAAATAAGCTCATGACTCCATCTTAATCTGTGCCCTTTTAGGGGATCAGCAAAAGCACGCAAGGCTGACGGATAATAGGGTACATGTTCAGTAAATTTGTACCCCAAAACGTCAAACTCAAACGCTGGTGGCGGCGTTTATTGATTCTCATGGCAACCCTCTGTGTCCTCCTCATTCTAGGACATTTAACGATTCGCTTTTGGCTCTGGCCACAATTAGAGACATCTAAGCCAACGATTGAACGCCTCATTGGTGCGCGCTTAGGTGTTCAGGTCGAAATCGATCAGCTCGCAGTAGCTTGGACTGGCATAAGACCGTCATTTCAAATTCAGGGCTTGCGTTTTGTGAATGCCCCCAATAAAAAAGCACAACTAACTTCACCCCTGCTCGAAATTAAACGTATCGACGGCGAGTTAAGTTGGCTCTCTTTATATCATCTAAAACCTTACTTTCATCGTCTTGAGTTTGATGATGCGCAGATCCAGATGCGCCGCGAGCTTAATGGCAACTTGACAATTGCTGGGATTGATTTAAAAACCAGTCCTAACGATTATTCAGGTAGCAATTGGTTGCTTGAACAAGATCAATTGATTGTTAATCATGTCCAAATTAGCTGGCAAGATCTTGCCCGCAATTCAAGTCCGATTCCCGTTCAACTCGATCACTTAGAACTGACGAATGGGATTCGCAGTCATCAAGGTCAATTAAGCATTCAAAGTCCTTGGCATCAAAAGCCACTTCAGCTTCAAGCTGACTTTTCGCATCGACTTGCGCGCGAAGCGGGTAACTGGCGCAATTGGAATGGTCAATTTTCCTGGGAATTAAGCGGTTTAAATTTAACCCAACTCTCGCAAGACTTTAAATTACCGTTGTATTCGCTTGCTGGTTTACTGAATTCGAGTGGCAAATTGGTGCTCGATAACGGCATGCCAGAACGCAGTACCATCCAGCTGAGCGGCGAACAAATTCAAATACAAAGGTCAAAAGAAAAAGATGGGTTAGGCTTTGGTCGGCTTGAAGTAAATCTAATTCAAAGCAGTCTTGGCCAAATGATTTTGGTCAATACCAAAAATCTAGCTTGGCGAGATTTACATAGCGCTGCCAATGCTACTCTCCAAAAAATTGGGCCCATGACTTTTAAATGGCGTGCACCTGAAAAGGGCTCTGAATTGAAAGAATTTGGTTTCTCCGCCCCCTCTATTCGCTTAGAAGATCTCACCCGGTTTGCCAAAAATTTACCGTTGCCCAAAAAAATAAACCAGTTGATTGCCAATGCGCATGCCAGCGGTGAGTTGCAAAATATTGACCTCAGTTGGGCTGAAAGTAAATCGTCTTTACCCTTACCATCAGCCTGGCTTGGTGAGGCGCAGCTTAACTTAGACCTCAGTGTTAAGTTAGTCGACTGCAGTTTTACTACACCCTTTAAAGCCTTACCATCCATTGCGCATTTAAGTGGTACTTTACTAAGCACAGAAAAAGCCGGCTCCCTCACGCTCGATTCACAACACTTAGCCCTACAAATTAAGGAATTTTTAAGCGATCCCCAACTACAGTTTGATCAAGCAAGTGGCTTAATAGAGTGGAAAAAAACTAAAGATGACTGGGAAATTAGCGGCAAGAAAATGCAGTTAGAAAATAAAGATTTGGCGACTACTTTTGCTGCCAACTATATTTTGAAAGGCTCTCAAGCGAAAGATATCCTGACTTTAGATATGAATTTTGCGCGCGCCGCAATGCCGCAAATTCATCGTTATTTACCGCTGGCAATGAATCTTGAGACTACGGCCTTTCTTGCCAAAGCATTTGGTAGCGGTGAAGTCAAAAATGGGGTGATTCATATTAAAGGTAATCCAACTGAAATCCCGTTTGCCAAACCTCAAGCGGGCGAGTTTTCAGTAAAGCTACCAGTTGTCAACGCCAGCCTTATCCCCGATCCGCTGTTACCGACTAATCAAGGTAGCTGGCCAAGCTTTAGTGCGGTCAATGGTTTAGTTGCAATTCAGCAAACTAAGCTTGATATTGCTATTGATCAAGCACAATACAAGGAGGTGAATTTGCAACAATTTACCGCCAGCATTGCCAATATGAGTGCAGCGCAACCGATCTTACAAATTAACGGTAAGGCACAAGGCGACCTTGCGCAAATGTTTGAATATCTTCAACCAACCCCCGTTTTAATGCAACATGAGCAGTTAAGTAAAAATCTTAAAGTATCTGGACCAGCATTACTAAACCTCGATTTACAAATTCCGTTTGCTGCAAGTCAAGAGCCCATCATTAATGGTGAGCTAGTCCTCAGTAAAAATCGCTCTCAGTGGGGTGATTTTCCACCGCTTGAAAATATTCGTGGCACCCTACGTTTACGCGACGAAAAGGCGGAGTTTGAAGATGTGTATGCAGAATTACTGGGAGGAACCCTGCAAATCACCAGTACCTTTGATAAAGCCAATAAAAAACTATTTACGCTGAATGGTAATGCTAATAGTGGAGCGATCAAATCGTATTTTGCTTCCCCTAACCGTGCCGCCAATCCCTTTCTCACAGCGTTAAGCGGGAAATTGAATTACAAAGGCACGATTGCCGCCAGCGCATTGGCAGCCGACTTTAATCTCATTTTTGATTTACAGAATCTCGGTTTTGATGTGCCAGCACCATTTAAAAAAGCAATTGGCACTGCTATGCAAGCAGAAATTAACGTACACAGTTCGCCCGGCTCGAAAACAAAGCCCCATACCGTTGATTGGTCTGGCCGCATTGGGGATTTGATTTCAGCGCAAGGCAACCTCACCGAGGGTGAAGCATCACGCCAAAGTTTTGGCGTGGGTGTAGTAGCGCCAAAACCCACCAGCGACACAACGCTAAGCTTGCAATTGGCCGAACTCAATGCTGATAGCTGGCAAATATTTTTCAATAGTACCGCCCTTAAAGAAACAAATAATTCAAAGGCAATTGGTCTAGCGGATCTCTCCATTGGTCAAATTAATGCTCAAATTAAGAATTTTATTTTCTTGAATCGCACTTGGCCTGATCTTTACATTAATGCTAGCGGCAAAAATAATAGCTTGATAACCAGAATTAATTCGCCCGCGCTTGCTGGTCAAGTTGATCTACAACTGAATTCGGCAGCAGCAAAACCTAATCGGGTGAGCGGCAAACTAACCTATCTGCATATACCCCCAGCGAATTTGCTTACCCCTCCCTTGAATGCTGAAATGAAGGCTGCCGATACAACGCTAGCAACTGTTTCAAACCAGAAAAAAATCCGTTTAATGCCCGATATTGACCTCACTATTAATGATTTTACTTGGGCAAAAGGTCAGCTTGGTGTCACAACACTAAAAGCCAGCAACCAAGGTGATCGCTTTCAAATCGACTCTTTGAAGGTCAGTAATGCCGATGCTAAAGTCAACATTACTGGCCAGTGGTTTGATGTTCCCCAAGAGGGTAATGAGCACACCTCGCTTGATGTTGAGGCAGACATAAGCAATTTAGGCGTGATTATTTCGCGTTGGGGTAACCCCGATCAAATTGAAGGCGGTATGGGGAAGCTGACAGCTAAACTCGACTGGCAAGGCTCACCCTTCCAACCTGAATGGAGCTCCATTGCTGGCCAACTTGATCTTGATTTGAGCAATGGACGTTTATTGGAAGTAGATACTGGCGCAGTGCAATTACTAAATGTATTGAGTTTACAAAGCTTATTAAAATTTGCCAGCTTTAATGAAGTCAGTATGGCTCGCAACATGACTAGCAAAGGCACTGCCTTTAACCAAATTACGAGTACGTTTAACATTCGTAATGGAGTTGCGCGTACAAATCAATTTAATATGGAATTAAATCAAGCGCGTTTATTGATGTCAGGTTTAATCAGCATCCCCAATCAAACCCAAGATTTACGCGTGACCATTTTCCCCACTCTTGATGCCACGTCTGGCGCTTTAGCACTATTTGCAATTAATCCTATCGCTGGTTTAGGCGCCTTAGTAGGACAATATCTGTTAACCAATCAAATTAACAAAGCCATGCAATCCGACTATTTGATTCAAGGCTCTTGGAAAACTCCAGAGATCATTCCGCTAAATCAACAAGGTCAACCCCTTGACCCAAGCGTAATGGACTCGATTCGAAAACGCAATCTACTGCGCGAACAGCAAGAGCCAGCAGCAGCACCATTACCGCGCGTTAGCACTTCTGCACAATAAAAACCCAGATAGAACTCATCATGAACGCCCCAATCGATCCTCAGCAGTTTCGTCTTGCCGCAGTGCAAATGGTCTCTACTCCCGACGTCAAGGAAAACTTACAAACAGCTAGCCGCCTCATCCAGCAGGCCGCTCAAGCTGGTGCGCAATTAGTTTTATTGCCAGAATATTTTTGCTTGATGGGCTTAAAAGATATAGACAAAATTAGGGTGCGTGAAAAACTAGGGGTCGGCTTTATGCAAGATCAACTTGCCCAATTAGCAAAAGAACAGCAGATTTATTTGGTGGCAGGAACGATACCCTTAGAGACCAATCAAGCAGCTAAAGTAAATAATACGACTTTAGTTTTCGACCCAGCAGGAAAAATGATTGCACGTTACGACAAAATCCATTTATTTAGTTTTCAAACTGCTGACGAGCATTATGATGAAGCCAATACCCTTGTTGCGGGTGTTTCACCGGCACTTCTACAAATTAACCTCGATGGTGTGTTATGGAAAATGGGCTTAAGTATTTGTTATGACTTACGCTTTCCAGAGTTGTATCGCGCGCTTGGTGAAGTCGATTGTCATCTCGTGCCCGCCGCCTTCACTTACACCACTGGCAAAGACCATTGGGAAATTTTGTTACGCGCGCGGGCGATTGAAAACCAATGCTATGTGCTGGCCTCTGCCCAAGGTGGCACCCATCTAAATCGCCGCCGCACTTGGGGAAACTCGATGCTGGTTGATCCATGGGGCGAGATTGAACAATGTCTAGTTGCTGGCGAGGGATTTATTTTGGGTACCCTCAGCAAAGATAAATTAAACGCAGTACGCTCTAAGCTTCCCGCCCTTTTACATCGCAAGCTGTAATTCTAGAAAGTTGCCTCTATTTTGAATAAGCCAGTCTCACAACCCGTAGTTGCTACAGAACTACTTCATATTGCTAAATCGATTTTGTTAGAACCTAGCGGGTTAACCGAAGCCGATTTACAACAGACGTTTGGGGTGCTGTTTAGTCATCAATTAGATGACGCTGATTTATATTTTCAACGAACCCATAACGAAAGCTGGAGTCTTGAGGAGGGTATCGTTAAGTCGGGTAGCTTTAGTATTGATCAAGGCGTAGGGGTACGGGCAATTCATGGCGATAAAACCGCCTTTGCCTATTCAGATGAAATTAATTTAGCCGCTTTAACGAAATCAGCTAAAGCGACGCGCGTCATCGGCCCGCAAGGAGGCACCCTTGCGCTAGCGAAAACTTACGGACATGCCGCCTTACCTGCACTGTATGCCAATCTCAACCCCCTAGATTCATTACAGCCCCAAGAAAAAATTGCCTTGCTAGAAAGTATTGAACGCCAAGCTAAAGCCCGAGATCCGCGCATTATTCAAGTCATGGCTAGCTTAGCTGGCGAATTTGATGTGATCTTAGTCGCCCGTGCGAATGGCTTATTAGCTGCCGATGTGCGGCCTTTGGTACGCGTTTCAATTCATGTTATAGCCGAACAAAATGGACGCCGTGAGTCGGGCTCTGCTGGCGGCGGCGCGCGCCATGGCTATGACTACTTTAATACCACTTTAATTACTCAATGGGTCAATGATGCGGTAGATAGCGCCTTAATTAATTTAGAATCTCGTCCCGTTGCTGCTGGCACTATGACTGTTGTAATGGGGCCTGGTTGGCCTGGCGTGCTCTTGCATGAAGCGGTAGGACATGGACTTGAGGGTGACTTCAATCGGAAAGGGTCGTCTGCTTTTGCTGGGCGCATCGGCGAACGCGTTGCCGCAAAAGGTGTCACAGTGGTTGATGATGGCACGCTTGCTGGCCGCAGAGGTTCACTGACCATGGATGATGAAGGTACGCCGACTCAATGCACTACCTTAATTGAAAACGGTATTTTGCGCGGCTATATTCAAGATAGCTTAAATGCACGCTTAATGAAAATGCCTACTACGGGCAATGGTCGTCGCGAAAGCTTTGCTTCGCTACCGATGCCACGCATGACCAATACCTATATGCTGGCCGGCACTGCAGATCCACAAGAAATTATTGGTAGCATTAAGCGGGGTTTGTACGCTGTCAATTTCGGGGGCGGTCAAGTTGACATCACCAGCGGTAAATTTGTCTTCTCAGCCTCAGAAGCGTATTGGGTTGAAAACGGCAAAATTCAATATCCCGTGAAAGGCGCCACCATTATTGGCAATGGCCCAGAGTCACTGAAACAAGTTAGCATGATCGGCAATGATTTAAAACTCGATAGCGGTGTAGGTGTTTGCGGTAAGGAGGGTCAAAGCGTGCCAGTTGGCGTTGGCCAGCCTACTTTACGGATTGATGGCATGACGGTTGGCGGAACGGCCTGATGAGCTTAAAATAACCCCATGAGCTCAAGAAACTTAACCCCCCAAGAAAATTGGTATACCAGCGTTGATAAAACCTCGGCAACCGATGATCAACGCATTGCCGATATTACTGTTCTGCCCCCTCCAGAACATTTAATTCGTTTTTTTCCCATTGATGGCACACCCATCGAAAAACTCATTAGCGAGACACGCCTCAATATTCGCAATTGCATTCATGGTAAAGATGATCGGCTGCTGGTCGTTATTGGCCCCTGCTCAATTCATGATCCAAGGGCTGCGCTTGAATACTGCCATCGCTTACTTAAAGAGCGGGCGCGTTTTGCTGGCGAACTAGAAATTGTGATGCGGGTCTATTTTGAAAAACCTCGCACGACCGTTGGTTGGAAGGGCTTAATTAACGACCCTTATCTGGATGAAAGCTTTCGCATTGAAGAGGGCCTGCGCATTGCGCGCCAAGTATTGATGGAAATAAACCGCTTGGGTATGCCTGCTGGGAGTGAGTTTTTAGATGTGATTTCACCCCAGTACATTGCTGATTTGATTTCTTGGGGTGCAATTGGCGCGCGCACTACCGAAAGCCAAGTGCACCGCGAATTGGCTTCAGGCTTATCTGCTCCTATTGGCTTTAAAAATGGTACTGATGGCAATATCAAAATTGCGACTGATGCCATTCAAGCAGCTCGACGTCCGCACCACTTTCTCTCAGTGCATAAAAATGGTCAAGTCGCGGTTGTGCAAACCAACGGCAACAAAGACTGTCATGTGATTTTACGCGGAGGTAAAGAGCCTAACTATGAAGCTCAATATGTTGCTGCGGCTTGTGCTGAACTTGCTGATGCAAAGTTACCGACGAGCCTAATGATTGACTTATCGCATGCTAATTCAAGTAAGCAACACGAGCGGCAAGTTGTGGTGGCAGAAAATATTGCCCAGCAAATTGAAGCCGGTTCGCGCAAAATTTTTGGGGTAATGATTGAAAGCCATTTATTGGGTGGCGCACAGAAATTTACTCCTGGCAAAGATGATCCGAGCCAACTCGAATACGGTAAAAGCATTACTGATGCCTGTATTGATTGGGATAGCTCGGTGCAAGTACTTGAACGTTTAGCCCAAGCAGTTAAAAAACGGCGGCGCTAAAAACGGGTAGTGCGTAAATTAGTGCTGGTCGCAATTGCGGCCAAGATTAGCTTGGCGTGTTTTGATTTTTCCACAAAATATCTGTGCCGCCAGCAGCGCGATTTAGTACGCGTGCCAAGACAAATAATAAATCGGAGAGTCGATTAACATATTGACGTGGTGCATCGTGAATCGACTCATCCCATCCTAGCTTCACAATTGAACGCTCTGCTCGCCGACAAACTGTTCGACAAACGTGGGCTTGTGCAGCTGCGCGCGTTCCTCCAGGCAAAATAAATTCGGTTAGTGGCGGTAAGCTAGCGTTGTACTGTTTTAACCAAATGTCGAGTTGCTCAACCTGCTCAGCCTTTAATAAGGTGTAATTGGGTATACATAATTCACCTCCCAAATCGAATAAATCATGCTGGATCCGTAAAAATAAAGCGAGCATTTCAGTGGCAATCGCGGGGGGCAATGTCTCAGTCATCAGGACCCCAATTTCTGAGTTCAACTCATCGACATCACCCATTGCACAAATTCGATTGTGGTCTTTATCGACCCTACTACCATCGCCTAATCCGGTGGTCCCTGCGTCGCCTGTGCGAGTAGCTATTTTTGAAAGTCGATTACCCATACCTGATTATAAGTAAATGGCTAAAATAGTCCGATGAACGCAATTAATCCACTTGCTGAAGAACTTGCCATTACCGTGCGCCAAGCAGAGCTAGTGGCCGCGCTCAAGCCAATCCTCGCTGAAGATCAACTCCTGTGGCTCCCCGAAGATACTATTCCCTATGAGTGTGATGGCTTGGCAGCCTATCGCCGAATGCCTTTAGCGGTGGCTTTACCTCAAACTGAAGCTCAAGTCATTGCCATTCTCAAGGTCTGTCATCAATTGCAGGTGCCAATTGTGCCGCGGGGTTCTGGTACCGGACTCTCTGGTGGGGCCATGCCAATTGCCCAAGGTTTAGTACTTTCTCTGAGTAAGTTAAAAAAAATATTGGCAATTGACCCTTTCTCTCGAACTGCTACTGTTCAACCTGGCGTGCGTAATTTAGCAATTTCTGAGGCCGTGGCTCATCTCAACTTATATTACGCTCCCGATCCATCTTCGCAAATTGCTTGCTCAATTGGCGGTAATGTTAGTGAAAATTCGGGTGGTGTCCATTGCCTAAAATATGGTCTGACACTACAAAACGTTTTACGCATACGAGTGGTTTTAATGAATGGCGAGGTGGTTGAATTTGGTGGCTTAGCACCGGACGCACCTGGTCTTGATTTATTAGCGATCTTGATTGGTAGCGAAGGGATGCTGGGAATCGTGACTGAGGTCACTGTAAAACTCGTACCCAAACCGCAGCTTGCCAGAGTCATTATGGCTAGCTTTGCCGATATTGAAAAAGGTGGTAATGCCGTAGCCGCTATTATCGCCGCAGGCATTATTCCTGCTGGTTTAGAGATGATGGACAAAGCCACTACGCGTGCGGTTGAAGAATTTGTTCATGCCGGATACGACCTTAATGCTGAAGCTATTTTGCTGTGCGAATCTGACGGCACGCCTGAAGAAGTCGGCGAAGAAATTGCCCGCATGGTTGCAGTCTTAGAAAGTGCTGGAGCAAGCCGCATTCAGGTTTCAGAAAATGAAACTGAACGGCTGCGCTTTTGGAGTGGCAGAAAAAATGCCTTCCCAGCTGCTGGCCGAATCGCTGCCGACTATTACTGCATGGATGGCACTATTCCCCGTCGCCATATTGCTACCCTATTACGCCGCATCAAAGCAATGGAAGTGAAATACCGCTTAGGTTGCTTAAATGTTTTTCATGCAGGCGATGGCAATATGCACCCGCTGATTTTGTTTAATGGCGCTGATATTGAGGAATGGCATCGCGCTGAAGAATTTGGTACTGATATCCTAGAAGCTTGCGTTGAACTAGGTGGAACCATCACTGGCGAACATGGTGTTGGCATCGAAAAAATTAATTCAATGTGCGTGCAATTTGGCGAAGCTGAGCGCGAGATGTTTTGGGGGGTTAAAGCCGCCTTTGATCCCGACCTATTATTAAACCCCGATAAAGGCATCCCGACACTAAATCGTTGTGCTGAATATGGACGCATGCGTATTAGCGGCGGAATTCTACCCCACCCAGAGTTGGAGCGCTTTTAATGTCAGCTGCAGTTGCAGATAGCAGCCTTATGCAAAATAGTGTCAACGCATTTCGCGAGCAAATTCTTGCTGCCAAAAAAAATCAAACGCCTCTTTCTATTGAGGGAGGCGCGACCAAAAATTGGTACGGTAATCCGAATAACTACCCCAAGTTGAGTACCACCACTTATCAGGGAATTCTGGATTATCAGCCTGAAGAATTAGTGATTACTGCTTGCGCTGGTACTCCTTTGCAAGAAATTGAACTGGCTTTAGCAGAGCGTAATCAGGTCTTGGCTTTTGAACCACCGCACTTTGGTGACAAGGCCACCTTTGGCGGTGCAATTGCCGCTGGTTTGGCAGGGCCCGCTCGAATTAGCGCTGGAAATTTAAGAGATTATGTACTTGGCGTACGCTTAATGGATGGGCGCGGTGAAGACCTTAGCTTTGGCGGTAAAGTGATGAAGAATGTTGCCGGCTATGACATTTCCCGTTTACTGCCTGGCTCTCTTGGTACCTTGGCTTTATTACTCGAAGCCTCGGTAAAGGTATTGCCCAAGCCGGCTGCAAGCCTTACATTGCGCGCTATGATTTCGCAAGCACAAGCACTTAAGCGACTGAATGAGTGGGCTGGACAGCCTCTACCGCTTTCAGCGAGCGCCTGGATTGGTGCGAGTAATGTGCAACATGAGGGTGAGTTAAGCATTCGTTTAGCGGGAGCCCATGCCGCAGTAAGTTCTGCCAGCGCAATGATCACCTCTGCCATTGGTGCCAGCGAAGTTCCCCCAGCTGTTGCGACGCAATTTTGGCAAGACTTGCGTGAACAAGATTTACCGTGTTTCAACATAGCAGATCCAGAGCAAGTACTCTATCGCTTAGCCTTACCTGCTGCTTGTCCTCCTTTACAGTTTCCAGAAAGTAAATTGAATTCGTTAGTCCTCGAATGGCATGGTCAAGAACGTTGGTGGCAAGGCCCGAGTGATCCAGCTTGTTTCGCAGTACTTAAAAAATTAGCTTTGACACAGGGTGGACATGCAAGCCAATTTAAGGTCAGTAACGCCTCTACCGTAAATTCGCAACGCTTTACACTATTAAGCGAAAACCCACTAACTGTTGGGCTAGCAACAGTTCAACAGCACTTACGCCAAGCCTTCGATCCAGCGGGCATTTTTGCCACTGGTCGCATGGCTTAAGGCCAGCCAAATGCATACCGAACTAGCTCCTCATTTAGCAAGTACAACTGCGGGCATTGAAGCCGCCAAACTTTTGGCCCAATGCGTTCATTGTGGATTTTGTGGTGCCACTTGTCCAACCTATCAACTACTTGGTGATGAATTAGATAGTCCTCGTGGGCGAATTTATCTCATTAAACAGATGGCTGAGGGTAGTGCACCAACCGAAAAAACCCGTTTGCATTTAGATCGATGTCTTACTTGTCTGAGTTGCGAAACGACCTGCCCAAGTGGAGTTCAATACGGTAATTTATTGGATATCGGTCGCCAATGGGCAGAAACTGAAACCCCGCCGCGGCCTTTCAAAGAGCGAGTGACGCGCTGGTTATTACGCGAGGTATTGACGCGTCCCTGGCTCTTTAATTCAGCAATCAATTTAGGGCGAATCTTTCGTCCACTGATGCCCTTAGAGCTTAAAAGAAAAATTCCTGCCCTCAAAAGTCCACTTGATCAGTTTGGTATATCTCAACAAATTGATCCTCATGCTCGTCCCATCACTCAGCCACTTCGTCATGCGCGCACTATGCTCGTCTTAGAGGGCTGTGTGCAACCAGCCATGTTGCCTAATATTAATTCCGCAACTGCCCGCGTACTCGATGCCGTTGGTATTAACTTAGTTAGCACTACCAAAGCTGGATGTTGCGGAGCGTTGCGCCATCACCTGAATCATCAAGAAGGTGGCTTAGCAGATGCGCGTCGCAATATTGATGCTTGGTGGCCCTATGTAATGGGCCTGGAACCCAGCCTCAATGGCAAACCTATCGAAGCCATTGTGATGACCGCATCTGGGTGTGGTGCCATGGTTAGCGACTATGGTCACTTGTTACGCGGCGATCCGCAGTATGCCGACAAAGCCAAAACTATTTCTAAATTATGCAAAGATCTCTCTGAAGTTTTGCCGGCTTTTGCTCCTCAATTAGAAGGCTTAATAGGTAGCGATAAAAAGCCTGGGGTTGTGTACCACCCGCCTTGCACGCTTCAGCATGGTCAGCAAATTCGCCTCAATATTGAACGCTTATTATCTAGTCTGGGTGTGCAAGTTGCTTTATGCGCAGATAGCCATCTGTGTTGCGGTTCGGCAGGCACCTATTCAATTTTGCAGCCCGAGTTATCAGCACAATTACGTCAGCAAAAATTAGTCAATCTCAATACGGCTTGCGCAGAAAGCGGGGCAAAAGTCATTGTTTCCGCCAACGTCGGTTGCATTACGCATTTACAACAAGAATCAAATCCTGTGGTGCATTGGGTTGAAATTGTAGACCAACTGATTCAGGCAAAAAATTCTTCCCGTCAATGAGCTCGATTGCGCAGCGGCTTGAAATTATCCATCAGCGCATCAGCGAAGCTGCTGCAGCAGCAGGTCGCTTACCAAGCAATATCAACTTACTAGCTGTCAGTAAAACTGTACCTGTGGCCCTTATCCGTGAGGCTTTTGCTGCTGGGCAACACGCTTTTGGCGAAAATTATGCGCAAGAAGCGAGCGAAAAAATTATTGCACTTGCCGACCTGAGACAAGATTTAGAATGGCATTTTATTGGCCCCCTACAGAGTAATAAAACCAAAGAGGTGGCAAGCTTGTTTGACTGGGTGCATAGCATTGACCGCCCCAAGATTGCGCAGCGACTTTCAGCGCAAAGACTGAATGAGCCCCAATTGCAACCTCTACAGGTCTGTGTACAAGTTAATCTTAGCGGCGAAACTACTAAAGGCGGTGTAGCGCCCCAGGAAGTTGCTGAACTCTGTGACTTAGTAGCTCAACTGCCAGCCATTTGCCTTCGGGGCCTCATGACAATTCCTGCTCCTAGCGCAAATCCAGTGATACAGGCGAGAGCTTGCGCCCAATTACGGCAATGTTTTACCGAGTTAGCGACCGCGCGCCTTGGTAATCTTGCTTATGCCCATTTCGATACTCTCTCCATGGGCATGTCAGATGATTTAGAGGCCGCCATCACTGAGGGCAGCACCCTAGTGCGCATTGGCACTGCCATTTTTGGCCAGCGCAATTAGCGCTAGAATTAAAGCTTAATGACAAATTCTGCTAAACCATTGCACCCTAATATGCGTATCACTTTTATTGGTGGGGGTAATATGGGACGCGCACTTATTAGTGGCCTACTCCAACATGGTTTTCTAGCCCAGCAAATTCAAGTGGTTGATGCGTATGCACCAACGCGTGAAAAACTCCACGCAGATTTTCAACTCACCACTCTCGAGAGCGCCGCAGATGTTTTACTCGAGGCTAATGCAGATCATATTCTGGTATTAGCAGTTAAACCTCAGGATTTCAAAACGGCTGCCCTAAGCTTACGGCCTATCTTAAAAAAGAACGGTGCTGCTTTGGTCCTTAGTATTGCTGCGGGAATTCGTTTAGCCGATATGTCAAAATGGTTAGTGCATCCCTTATGTATTCGGGCGATGCCTAATACACCGGCCTTAATTGGCCAAGGTATCACTGCGCTATTTGCTACGAGTGCAGTCAATACAAAGGGGCGGGAAAGGGTTGAACTCATTTGTAATGCGGTTGGTCAAAGCCTTTGGCTGAGCGACGAAGGCCTAATGGATGCGGTAACAGCTCTATCCGGCAGTGGTCCGGCCTATGTCTTCGCTTTTCTCGAAGCCCTGCAGGCTGGCGGAGAAAAGCTCGGTTTAAGCAGTGCAATTGCCCGTCAATTGGCTTATGCCACTTTATCTGGCGCAACTGCATTAGCACAACAGTCGAGCGATTCAGCTGCCACTCTGCGCAATAAGGTGACATCTAAAGGCGGCACTACGGCAGCAGCACTTGCAGTGTTAGAAAATCAACAATGGCAAACTATTTTAGAAAAGGCGCTAGAGGCGGCCGCTAAAAGAGGCAAAGAATTGGGTGATGAATTAAGCCAATAAACCAGCAACAATGCCTAAAAATAAACAAGCACCAAGCCAATTATTGTGCCGAAAGGCTGCAAAACAATGCTGTCTTTCGCGGCTGGAAACTAAACGCAACTCATAAATCGCGCAAGCTAAAGCAGCTAGCCAGCCAAGATAAAAATAGGCACTTAACTGCGCTAAGTGCGCAACCCAAAGCTGGGCTATTAGCAAGACTGCATAACTAAAGCCGATGGCCTTTACTTCAAACCGGCCAAAGGTAATGGCCGAAGTGCGTAAGCCTAAACGAAGATCATCCTCACGATCTACCATTGCATAAGCAGTGTCATAGGCAATAGCCCAAAAAACATTTCCCACTAATAAAATCCAGGCCTCAATGGGCACTTGGTTTTGTACAGCCGCATAGGCCATCGGAATCCCAAAACCAAAAGCAATTCCCAGTACAGCCTGTGGAATCGCAAAAAAACGTTTAGTAAAGGGATAGATAATTGCCACTAATAAAGCCAACACCGAGAGTAATTTAGTTAGCGTATTGAGGGGTTGAATTAATATAAACGCTGCGACGGCTAATCCAGCCGCCAGAAATAGGGTTTCGGCCGCGCCAATTTTTCCACTAGTTAAAGGGCGCTCACGGGTGCGCTCGACATGCCGATCAAAATCACGATCAGCAAAATCATTCATGGCGCAACCTGCGCTGCGCATTAGTCCGGTACCGAGAACAAAAATCAATAATATATCCCACTTTGGCCAACCGCCGCTAGCTAAAAAGAGTGCCCACAAAGTGGGCCATAAAAGCAACAAAATACCAACTGGCTTATCTAAGCGTATCAGTTGTATATAGGCTTTTAAGCGGGACAAAATTAGATTGCCCTCACTCCAGGTAACTCACAAGCTTGAATAGTCTGCGCCAAAATTTTCATGAGCGCGACGCGCGGATAGCTTTTGCGCCACACCAAGCTTACTCGCCTAGTGGGAATAGGTGCGGCAAAAGGTAAATAACGAATGAGGCCTTCTTGGGTTTTAGGATCAGTTACGGAAGTGCGTGGTAAGACGGTTATACCAATACCCCCCGCAACCATTTGCCGAATTGTCTCGAGCGACGAGCCTTCAAAATTGCGCTGCTCGCCATCCATTGAATTTCCGCCAAAGCGATTCAACTCAGGACAAACGCCGAGCACATGATCGCGAAAACAATGCCCCGCCCCCAAGAGTAAGGTATTTTGCTCTTTCAATTCTTCATGACCGATCTCTGCTAACTGCTCCCAAGAATGGCCTTTGGGAATCGCCACTAAAAAAGGTTCGTCGTACAAATCAATACTATCTAACCCTACACTGGGAAAAGGGTCAGCTAAGACTGCACAATCTAAATTACCTTGACGCAGCATTTCCAACAATCGCACCGTAAAGTTTTCTTCTAAGAATAAAGGTGCGTGGGGCAAAGTTTCCCGCGCTACGCGCACTAAACTCGGCAACAAATAAGGTCCAATGGTATAAATCGCGCCCAAGCGAACTGGGCCCGCCAAAGGATCTTGGCCATGCTTCGCAAGATGCTTCAAGGCCTTCGCCTCCTCCAAGACCCGTTGTGCTTGTTGCACAATGAGCGCCCCATTTGCAGTTAAAGCAACTTCCGCGCTAGTGCGTTCAAAAATTTGTGAACCTAATTCTTCTTCTAATTTTTTAATTGCCACCGAAAGAGTAGGTTGAGAAACATGGCATGCTTCGGCAGCACGTCCAAAGTGCCGTTCGCGGGCTACGGCAACGATATAGCGGAGTTCAGTAAGGGTCATAGAGCAATTATCAAGCTTTTAAAAATTCCGCGCGGGCCCCAAGCCAGCGCTGTAATTGTTGGTCAACTAGCTCGGGATGTTCCTGCAAAATACGCATTGCCGCAAGTTGAGCTAACTCTACCAGCCAAGCATCACGCTGCAAATCAACAAAGCGTAACATGCCATCACCCGATTGCTTGGCGCCCAACAGTTCTCCAGGTCCACGAAGCGACAAGTCACGTTCCGCAATCACAAAGCCATCAGCCACTTCGCGAAGTGTTTGTAAGCGCTCCTTAGCTGCCAGCGAAAGCGGCTCAGCGTACATTAATAAACACACTGAATCTGCCGAACCTCGCCCGACTCGCCCCCGCAATTGATGAATTTGGGCATAGCCGAACCGCTCTGCATGTTCAATCACCATCAGCGCGGCATTAGGTACATCTACACCGACTTCAATCACCGTCGTGGCAACTAATAACTGAATTTGATTATCCTTAAAAGCGGCCATCACCGCCGCCTTCTCCGCGCTCTTGAGGCGACCATGTACCAGGCCAATTTTAAATTGCGGTAATGCATGGGTTAATTGGGTATAGCTTTCTTCCGCAGTTTGCAGTTGCAGCACCTCTGACTCTTCGATTAAAGGGCACACCCAATACGCCTGCTGCCCTTTTTGTAACCAGTCCTGTAAGCCAGTGATGACCTCGGAGCGACGACTCGATTTAATCAACTTAGTAGTAATAGGCTTTCTTCCAGGGGGTAATTCATCGATGACCGAAACATCTAAATCGGCATAGTAGGTCATCGCTAAGGTGCGGGGAATCGGTGTCGCAGACATCATCAATTGATGACAATAAACAGTCTCGGCACCTACTCGCTGTTGAATTTCAAGCCGCTGACGCACACCAAAACGGTGTTGTTCATCAATCACTGCTAACCCCAAGTTGGCAAAATGCACCGCATCTTGAATTAAGGCGTGGGTCCCAACAATTAATTGGGCTGCCCCACTGTCAATTTTAGCTTGAGCTATTTTTTTTTCTTTAGCTTTTAAGCTACCCGCTAACCAAGTAATTTCAATCCCTAATGGTTCAAACCATTCGCGCATTTTTAAATAATGTTGCTCTGCCAAAATTTCTGTCGGTGCCATGACCGTGGCCTGAAAACCCTGATCGATGGCGCGCGCTGCAGCTAAGGCAGCAACAATAGTTTTGCCACTACCCACATCACCTTGCAATAAGCGATTCATTGGAAAGGGTTGCGCTAAATCGGTTTGAATTTCAGCCCAAACGCGCTGCTGGGCTTGGGTGAGCTTGAACGGTAAAACTGCGAGCAACTGTTGCTCAAGTGATTGATCTTTTGTTTTCTTCCCTGACGGCTTAGGCTCTGCTAGCAATTGTGGGGCACGGCGCTGCCGACGTAAGGCATACGCACGTTTTAAAGAAATTTGTTGCGCCAGTAATTCTTCAAACTGAACTCGTCGCCAAGCGGGATGAGTGCGCTCTAATAAGGCTTGTGTATCAGCATCGGCAGGCGGTTGATGCAAATAATGAATGGCCTGCATCAATGCGTACCAATCGTTACCTGGTAATAACTCTGCCATGAATTTAGCTGGTAATAAATCAGCCAAGAAGGTGTGCATGGTGGGATGAGTTAAGGCTTGCGCTACCGCTTTGCGAATGACCGTTTGACTTACACCTGCGGCCGCCGGATAGACGGGGGTTAAGCTTTTAGGCAAAGGTGCATCCGCTGCGACTACTTTTACAGTGGGATGAACCATTTCAGACCCTAAATGCCCATCGCGAATTTCACCCCGGACGCGCACATGAGCGCCGACTGCCATTTGCTTTTGTTGGCTAGGATAAAAATTAAGCCAGCGTAGATGCAATCGACCAGTCTCGTCCTCAATGGTTACGAGCAGCTGCCGCCGCGGACGATAAACGACTTGGCATGCAACCACCGTTCCCTGAGTCTGTACCGAGCTAAAACGGCCCCGCTCTAGCGCCTCGGCAATAGACCACAGCTCTGTCTCGTCTTCATACCGCGCTGGCAGGTGCAATACCAGTGCAATTGGGCTATCAAGGCCCATTTTTATCAGATTAGGTGGCAGGGTAAGCTTAGTCATGGTTAGAATCCAATCTCCGATGGTAACGCTATGCACCTTGCTGATTTCAATTACGACCTACCACCCGAACTAATTGCCCAATTTCCGCTTGCGGAACGGTCAGATAGCCGGTTGCTTGAGGTAATTACTGCGCCTGATGGGCAAACTCGCCTCCTGGATCGCCAATTCCGCGATTTAATTGCGCTGATCGAACCAGGAGACCTCCTCATCCTGAATGACACCCGCGTGATTCCAGCACGTATTTATGGCCACAAGTCTAGTGGGGGCAAAATTGAACTTCTAATCGAGCGCATCACCGGTGAAAATACCGCATTAGTTCAAATTCGGGCTTCAAAAAATCCCCCCGTTAACTCACGCTTAATTTTGCACCCACTACTAGATGGGCCAGCATCTCAAACCATTGAGGTAGTCGTGAGCGCGCACGCTGCACCCTTTTATGAAATTCAATTTCCCGCAAATGTTTTTCATTTATTACCGCAATTTGGCGAGCCACCTTTACCTCCTTACATCACGCATCGCCCTGATAAAGTCGATGTTGAGCGTTATCAAACTGTGGTGGCAAAAAATCCAGGCGCCGTCGCGGCCCCTACGGCGGGTTTGCATTTTGATGAAACTCTACTCAAACGATGCCGAGAAAAAGGAGTGCAAATTAATACGCTCACGCTCCATGTGGGTGCGGGCACATTTTCACCAGTAAGGCAGGAAAATTTAGCGCAACATGTGATGCATGCAGAATATTATTCCATTCCACCTGAAATCATTACCCAAATCAAGCATACCCATGCGCAGGGAAAACGAGTTATCGCAGTAGGTACAACAACTTTGCGTGCCTTAGAAACGTATGCCTTAAATGGGGCCATTAGTGGAGAAACTAAACTCTTCATTACGCCCGGATTTAACTTTGCACTAGTTGATACTCTGATCACGAATTTTCATTTACCCAAATCCACCCTGCTCATGTTAGTAAGTGCATTTGCAGGTCTGAACCCGATTCAAGCAGCGTACCAACACGCCATTGCCCAGCGCTACCGTTTTTTCAGTTATGGTGATGCTATGCTGCTGCACCGTCAAGCCCACCTACCGCTGTAGAACTGGCCTCTCATAACACTCATGCCGCCCATGCAATTTTCTGTCTTAGCCCAAGATTCACAAAGCCACGCGCGCTTAGGCCGCCTTGATCTGCCGCATGGCATTGTGGAAACGCCGATTTTTATGCCAGTAGGTACCTATGGCACGGTCAAGGCCATGACCCCACGAGACTTAACCGAGGTTAAGGCCCAAATTGTGCTCGGTAATACTTTTCATCTGTGGCTACGTCCTGGGCTTGAGGTCATTGCACGCCATGGCGGCCTGCACCGCTTCATGGGTTGGAATAAACCTATTTTGACTGATTCGGGTGGCTTTCAAGTATTTAGCCTCGGAGCACTAAGAAAAATATCGGAAGCGGGCGTGACTTTTTCTTCACCCATTAACGGTGACAAATTATTTATGTCGCCCGAAGTATCAATGGAGATTCAAGCCGTGCTCAATAGTGATATTGCCATGCAGTTTGATGAATGCACTCCTTATGAATGTCAAGGCAAAGCCACTCCCGAGAAAACGGTACGTGACTCACTAGAACTTTCCTTGCGCTGGGGCGAGCGTTCGCTCACGCGATTTCGTGCTTTGAATACTGGCAATGGTCTTTTTGGTATTGTGCAAGGCGGTATGTTTGAAGCCTTACGTGATCTCTCGCTCGCCAGCGTCAGCGAGCAGGGTTTTGACGGTATTGCCATTGGCGGTCTTTCAGTTGGCGAACCAAAGCCGGAGTTTGAACGTATTCTGGCCCATACCGCACCCCAATTACCAAAAAAACTACCGCACTACCTCATGGGTGTAGGCACTCCTGAAGACTTAATGCTTGGCGTAACTCTGGGGATTGACATGTTTGATTGTGTAATGCCAACACGTAATGCGCGCAATGGTTGGCTGTTTACCCGCTTTGGTGATCTCAAATTGCGTAACTCGGGATATAAAGATGATGAACGTCCCGTCGACCCTAGCTGCGGGTGCTATACCTGCCAAAACTTTAGCCGTTCATACTTAAATCACCTCCAAAAAGCGAATGAAATTCTCGGTGCCCAGCTCAACACCATCCATAACCTGGCTTATTACCTACAATTGATGGGGGAAATTCGCTCCGCCCTAGCGCAAGATCGCTTTAGCGCTTATCGTGACGATTTCCGCAGTCAACGCCAGCGAGGGGTTGAGCCTGGCCAAGATTAATGGGCTAGAACCCCGCACAGTTTAGAATTGCGGCTATTCAATCCAAATGGAGGTTTTATTATGTTTATCAGCAACGCGTATGCGCAAATACCGGGTTTTGGCACTGAAGGCGGCGGCTTAATGAGCTTTTTGCCCCTGATCCTGATGTTTGCGGTGCTTTATTTTGTGATGATTCGTCCCCAAATGAAGCGCCAGAAAGAAACTCGGGCCATGTTAGAAGCACTAGCGGTTGGCGATGAAGTTGTCACGGCGGGCGGCCTCTTAGGCAAAGTTACTGCTGTAAAAGATCAATACATCACCGTAGAATTGAACGCTGGCAATGAAGTCCAAATGCAAAAAGGTGCTGTGACTACCGTTTTGCCTAAAGGCACTTTGAAATCCGTTTGATTTACCAAGCCTGATGAATCGTTACCCACTCTGGAAATACCTCGTCATTGTTGTAGTGCTATGTATTGGCGCGCTCTACTCATTACCCAATTTTTTTGGCGAGGCTCCAGCAGTACAAATCTCAGCAGCTAAGCCAACGCTGAAGGTTGATCTTGAAACCCAAGCGCGGGTTGAGAAAATTTTAGCCAGCGGTAATTTAGCTAGTACGGGCTTATTTTTTGAGCGTACTGGTAATGTTGGCTCGGTGAAAGTGCGTTTTGCCAATACCGATATTCAATTACAAGCGCGTGATTTAATCCAGCAGAAACTGAATCCCGATGCGAATGACCCCAGCTTTACAGTGGCGCTCAATTTACTTTCAAATACGCCCCATTGGCTAAATGCGCTGAATGCTTTACCGATGCCACTAGGGCTTGATTTAAGGGGTGGCGTTTATTTTTTACTGCAAGTCGATATGCAAGGTGCTGTGCAGAAAAAAATAGTCGCCTTAGCCAATGATATTCGTAGCCAATTGCGGGACAAAAATATTCGTCAGCAAGGCCTCGATCGTAACGCTGATAGCATTGCCATTCATTTTGCCAGCGAGGCTGAAGCGGAGTCGGCCCGAACCGTTTTAAATGCAAGCCAAAGCGAGCTTGATTGGCAACTAGAGAAAACCTCTAGCGATTTCAAGTTAACGGGTCGCTTTAAACCCGCCGCGCTGAATGCGGTACAAGACAACGCGGTTAAACAAAATATTGTTACCCTCAATAAACGGGTTAATGAATTAGCTGTAAAAGAGCCCGTCATTCAACAACAGGGTGCTGATCGAATTGTGGTGCAACTACCGGGCGTGCAAGATACCGCGCGCGCGAAAGATATTATTGGCCGCACTGCAACCCTTGAATCACGTCTCGCCGACCCCAGTGTTTCGATTATTTCAGTTGGCCAAACCGCGCCAGCAGGTATGGATGTGTTTCGTTTTGGCGAAAATCGTTTAGGGGTATTTAAAAAATCCGTTATTTTTAGCGGTGAGAGTATTACGGATGCCAGCGCAGGATTTGATCAGAATCAGCGCCCAGCGGTGAATATCTCGCTAGATGCCGCTGGTGGGCGAGTGATGCAAGAAGTTACGCGCGACAATATTGGCAAACCAATGGGGATGATTTTATTTGAAAAGGGCAAAGGTGAGGTACTCACGATTGCCACCATTCAAAGCGAATTTGGTTCAAAATTTCAAATTACCGGTCAATCAACTACCGAGAGCGCGAATGATTTGGCCCTGCTATTACGGGCAGGTTCACTGGCTGCACCAATGGAAATTATCGAAGAACGCACTATTGGTCCAAGCCTAGGCGCAGAAAATATTGAAAAGGGTTTTCAATCACTCCTAGTTGGGTTTGCGGCGATTGCCATTTTCATGATGGCTTACTACCTCCTTTTTGGCCTCTTCTCAGTTATCGCTCTTGGGGTCAATTTATTTTTACTCATAGCTGTGCTCTCCATGCTACAAGCCACATTAACCTTGCCAGGCATTGCTGCCATGGCCTTAGCGCTTGGTATGGCAATTGACTCGAACGTCCTAATTAACGAACGGATTCGCGAAGAATTGCGCCAGGGTACCCCCCCTAGCACTGCCATTGCAACCGGCTTTAATAAAGCCTGGGGGACCATTCTTGATTCGAACGTGACTACTTTAATTGCTGGTCTAGCACTGTTGGCGTTTGGCTCTGGGCCTATCAAAGGTTTTGCAATTGTGCATTGCTTAGGCATTCTGACTTCGATGTTTTCTGCCGTTTTCTTCTCGCGGGGTTTAGTCAATCTCTGGTACGGCCGAGAAAAGAAATTGCAAAAATTAGCGATTGGCCAAGTTTGGCGTCCCCAGGAGAAATAGGTCATGGAATTTTTTCGCATCCGTAAAGATATTCCATTTATGCGCCACGCTTTGGCGCTCAATATTGTTTCCTTGTTGATGTTTTTGGCTGCGGTTTTTTTCCTCTGGCAAAGAGGCTTGCATCTCTCTGTGGAATTTACAGGTGGCACCGTAATGGAAATTAGCTACCCCCAAACTGCGCCTATCGATACCATCCGTAATGATATTTTTAAATTAGGTTACACCGATACCCAAATTCAAAATTTTGGAAGTTCACGTGATGTCTTAATTCGCCTCCCCTTACAGAAAGATGCTACTGGTAAGGTCGTCTCCTCTGCCATTCAAAGTAATGCCGTCATGGAAGCATTGCAAAGCAATACCACTGGAGCTAAATTACAACGGGTTGAATACGTCGGACCACAAGTGGGTCGTGAGCTTGCGCTCGATGGCTTGAAAGCATTAATTTTTGTGGTTATTGGCATTATGATTTATTTATCCTTTCGCTTTGAATGGAAATTTGCAGTTGCTGGCATCATTGCCAACTTGCATGACATCATCATCATTTTGGGCTTCTTTGCTTTTTTCCAATGGGAATTTTCGCTTTCAGTATTAGCTGCAGTTTTGGCTGTATTGGGTTATTCAGTCAATGAATCGGTGGTGATCTTTGACCGTATCCGTGAAAACTTTCGCAAATATCGCAAAATGAATACCCGTGAAATTATTGATAACGCCATTACCAGCACCATTAGCCGTACCATCATTACCCACGGCAGCACGCAGATGATGGTTTTAGCAATGTTGCTATTGGGTGGTCCTAGCCTATTCTATTTTGCCCTCGCACTCACCATTGGCATTTTGTTCGGTATCTATTCTTCCGTGTTTGTCGCGGCGGCACTGGCCATGTGGCTGGGCGTTAAGCGCGAGGATTTAGTGAAGGGTGAGCGCAAGCCTGAAGAGATGAGTAAAGATGATCCAAACTATGGCGCTAAGGTTTAAGTTGCTGCAGAATTTATCGGCTTTCGCCTTAATTGCTCATCAATAGCATGTAATATTTTCTTGGTCGCTCCCTGATGTAAATTAGCATAATTTTTAGCCGCAAACGCCATTGCCAGACGTTGCTCTGTACTCAACAGTAGCTCAACAAGAGTGCTACTTAGCTGCGCCGGAGTAATGCGTACCGCAGCTCCAATGTTAATCGCATCCAGCGTCGCCTGTTGAAAGTTAAAAGTATGCTCACCCACAATCACGGGGCAATCAACTGCGCAAGCTTCGATCAGGTTTTGGCCTCCAAAGGAGAGGAGGCTACCCCCCATTACGACCAAATCTGCTGCGCGGTAATAGGCTGCCATCTCGCCCATAGAATCCCCTAAAAAAACATCCGTCTGGTCAAATAATATTGAGCGCTCAGTCGCCTCACTACGCCGACGCAAGCGAAAGCCACTTGCTAAAATTGTCTTTGCTACTTCATCAAAACGCTCGGGGTGGCGGGGCACAATAAACAGCAATGGTTGGGGTTGAATGCGGGCAGTTTTTAATACCTGCTGCCAAGCCGTAAGAATGAGTTGTTCCTCGCCTATGCGGGTGCTTGCTGCACAGACGACCAGGCGCCCTGATGTGCGTAAATTGGCCTGCCAGCCTGCGCCCAACTCGAGTAACTCGGGTTTCATGAGAACATCAAATTTGAGATTGCCAAAAACTGCGCAATTTTTTACACCTAGTGCACGGTAGCGCTCTGCATCTAATTCAGTTTGTGCCAAAATTCCCGTAAATGCTTGAAAGAGCTCCTCGCCAGCGCGACCAAAATATTTTATGCGTCGGGCGCTCCGATCTGATAGTCGCGCATTAATTAAAAATAAGGGTAGACCCATTTCAGCGCAGCGAAAAACATAAGTAGGCCAAGCCTCGGTTTCGATAAATAAGCCAAACTTGGGTTGTACTTGCTTTATAAAATGCTCAACTGCCCAGCAAATGTCATAGGGCAGATAGCACTGTCTTAGTTGGCCAGTTGCAATTGCTGAAGCATATAGCGCTTGACCTGTGCGGCGACCATTGGGGGTCATGCAGGTAAGTAAGATTTTTTCACCACGGGCTAAATAAGCCAAAATTAAAGGTTCAGCAGCGCGCGTCTCGCCAACGGATACCGCATGAATCCAAATAGCGTGATGAAACCGAGACGACAAACCTGTAAAACCAAGTCGCTCAGGTAGATGCTGCCAATAGCCGCGATCTTTTCTACCACGCCACCAAAGTCGCAAACCGACTAAGGGCAAGAGTAAATGCCAGCCCAACTGATACAGTAAAAATAAAAAAAATGGGCGCTGGACTAGAGCTGAGGTTTTTTCGCCCGTAGGCTGCTGACTAGCGATCACTTGCCCAAATGTTCAGTTAAGGCAACTGCAAGACCCAAATAAGACGCGGGTGTCATCGCTAGCAAGCGGGCCTTGGCCTCAGCAGGAATTGCTAGGCCTTGAATAAAGGTTTGTAAATCGGCTTGCGTAATACCCTTACCTCGGGTGAGCTCTTTGAGTTGTTCATACGGATTTTCAATACCGTAACGCCGCATCACCGTTTGCACGGGTTCAGCTAAGACCTCCCAACAAGAATTTAAGTCAGCAGCGATCGCCGCTAAATTCACTTCCAATTTAGCGAGTCCGCGTAAGGCGCTATCGTAAGCCAACACACTATGCCCAAACGCGGGGCCTAAATTCCGTAATACGGTGGAATCAGTTAAGTCTCGCTGCCAACGAGAGATCGGTAACTTTTCTGCTAAATGTCGCAATAAAGCATTCGCAATGCCTAAGTTACCTTCGGAATTTTCAAAATCGATGGGGTTCACTTTATGGGGCATCGTCGAAGAACCAATTTCACCCGCTTTGGTACGCTGCTTAAAATATCCCAGAGAAATATAGGCCCAAAAATCCCGATCCATATCTAGCAATATCGTATTCGCGCGCGCTATCGCATCGAATAATTCTGCCATGCCATCGTGTGGTTCTATTTGCGTGGTGTATGCGTTAAAAACTAATCCCAAACGCTTTTCAACCACCTGCCGACTTAATTGCTGCCAATCAAATTCGGGGTAAGCAGCTAGGTGTGCGTTGTAATTTCCAACTGCGCCATTCATTTTGCCAAATAAAGGCACTGCCATAATGACAGTAATTGCCCGCTCTAAACGCTGGGCAATGTTAGCCAATTCTTTCCCCAAGGTAGTAGGCGATGCAGGCTGCCCATGGGTACGCGATAACATTGCAACCTTAGCATGTGCAAGAGCGAGAGCAGCTAGATTTTGCTGAATTAAACGCAACTGCGGTAAGAGTACTTCATCACGAGCGCCGCGCAACATGAGGCCATGAGCGGTATTGTTAATATCCTCTGAAGTACAAGCAAAGTGAATAAATTCACTGGTTTTTAACAATTCAGCGCGCCCAGCAACTTTTTCTTTAAGCCAGTATTCAACTGCTTTTACGTCATGGTTGGTTACCGCCTCAATTTCTTTAATTCGCGCTGCATCTTCGGTAGTAAAGTCTTCGGCTAGTGCCAATAAAAAATCACTGTCGGCTTTACTAATACTGGGTACATCGGGTAAGCCTGCGGTAGTTAGTGCTAAGAGCCATTGAATCTCAACAAAAACCCGTTGGCGCATAAAGGCAGATTCAGATAACCAAGGTCGCAGGGCGTCTACCTTGCCAGCATAACGACCATCAAGCGGTGAGAGTGCGGTTAGCATCGAAGCGTCTGCAGCTGCTGGGGAAAGACGTGATTTTGACTGGCTCACCATAAGGCCCTTTTAAAGGATGTCAATAGAGCTTGATTTTAATGCGTTTGCACAAATGGCTCAATAATTCTAGCTTAACGATTGACTTCACTTCTTCCGCATCGGTATACTTGCCCCCTATGAAAATTATCGGATCCCTCACTAGCCCCTATGTGCGTAAAGTACGCATCGTCCTTGCTGAAAAGAAAATTGAAGCCGCACACGTGCTTGAAAATGTCTGGGACGCCAAAACGACCATTAGCGAAGTGAACCCCCTGGGAAAAGTACCTTGCCTCATTATGGAAGATGGCGGCGCCATGTTCGACTCACGCGTGATCGTTGAATATGTTGACACTTTAAGCCCCGTGAGTAAATTAATTCCCACTGCTGGGCGAGAACGCGCGGCAGTAAAAACATGGGAAGCGTTGGCCGATGGTATTTTGGATGCGGGCATTTTGGCTCGTTTAGAAGCCACTTTGCGACCCGCTCCCGAACAAAGTGCAGCGTGGATTGACCGACAAATGGGTAAAATTCAAACCGCTTTGCAAAGTATGTCTGCCGGTTTAGGTGATGCCAACTGGTGCTGTGGCAATCAATTTAGTTTGGCTGATATTGCGGTTGGCTGCGCCTTAGGCTATTTACAGTTTCGTTTTCCACAATTGCATTGGCAAACCCAATATCCCAATCTCGCGCGTCTGTACGCTAAATTGGCGCAACGCCAATCGTTTATTGAGACCTCGCCGCCGTAATAATTCCCCCGCCTAAACAGACTTCACCTGCGTAAAGCACGGCTGATTGTCCTGGGGTAATGGCCCATTGATTTTCAGTGAAGTGCAAATCAAATGTGTTTGCGCTATTTGCGCTTACTAATAAGTTACATGGTGAATCAGTTTGACGGTAACGGGTTCTTGCCGCATAGGCAGTTTCCTCAATTGGCGCTGTACCCGCCACCCAACTGGCCTCCATCGCTTCTAAGTCTTGACTTAAAAGCCACGGGTGATCATGGCCTTGGGCCACAAATAAGGTGTTACTGGTCATCTCTTTTCGAGCTACGTACCAAGCATCACCAGTACCATCTTGACTTCCGCCAACGCCAATACCCTTCCGCTGGCCTAAAGTAAAAAATGCTAAGCCCATGTGTTCGCCTAAGACTTTGCCGTCAGTTGAGCAAATTAAACCAGGTGTACGTGGCAAGTATCGATTTAAAAACTCGCGAAAAGGACGTTCACCAATAAAACAAATTCCCGTTGAATCTTTTTTAGTAGCATTAGGCAAACCAATGTCAGCAGCAATCTTACGCACTGCTGATTTCTGCAGCTCACCCAAGGGAAATAAAACCTGACTTAATTGCGCTTGGCTTAAGCGATGCAAAAAATAACTTTGGTCTTTGCTGGCATCAAGCGCCTTTAGTAACTGAACTTGCCCATTGTTAGTTTGGACGCGGGCGTAATGTCCAGTCGCAATGAAGTCAGCGCCAAGACTCAGCGCATGGTCTAAAAAAGCCTTAAATTTAATTTCAGCGTTACACAGCACATCGGGGTTAGGGGTACGACCAGCAGCATATTCGCGCAGAAAATCGGCAAACACCCGCTCACGATACTCAGCCGCAAAATTGACTGCCTCAACATCGATTCCAATCAGGTCGGCTACCGACACCACATCCAACCAATCTTGCCGACTTGAGCAATATTCGTCATCGTCATCGTCTTCCCAGTTTTTCATAAACAGGCCGACGACCTCATACCCCTGCTGCTTGAGAAGCCATGCAGCCACTGCAGAATCAACCCCACCGGACATCCCCACCACCACTTTTTGGTGGGTTTTCGGCCGGCTAAGGGTGGTATTTAAGGGGAAATTGGCAGGCATCATCAAAAAAATGCGAAAATTCGGATTAAGTTTTTAAGAGCTCATTGTAAAACCCCGCCCTTTTCCCCTCGATATCTTCATTATGGGATCAGAAAATAGCCGGGATACCTGCAATTAGCATCTACCTTAAAATAGATTTTTAAAAATTCGCTTTTGGAGACAAGCCATGCGCATTGGAGTGCCGCTGGAAACAAGACCTGGAGAAACTCGGGTTGCCGCTACCCCAGAAACCGTCAAAAAATTGACTGCTCAAGGACATCAAGTTGTCATCCAAAGTGGTGCTGGTATTGGCGCAAGCCAACCCGACTCTGCTTATGAAGCAGTTGGTGCCTCGATTGGCAGTGCTGCCGATGCCTTTGGCGCCGAAATTGTGCTTAAAGTACGAGCACCCCAAGAGGATGAGTTAAAGCAATTAAAGTCAGGCTCGGTTTTAATTGGCATGCTTGATCCCTTTGATAATGCTGGCATTTCTGCCATGGCAGCGCAAGGTATTACCGCCTTTGCACTCGAAGCGGCGCCACGCACTACTCGCGCTCAAAGCATGGATGTGTTGTCTTCCCAGGCCAATATTGCTGGCTATAAAGCTGTTCTCGTAGCAGCAAATGAATATCAACGCTTTATGCCGATGCTGATGACCGCTGCTGGCACAGTGAAAGCGGCGCGTATTTTGATACTCGGTGCTGGGGTTGCAGGGCTACAAGCTATAGCCACCGCTAAACGTTTAGGCGCAGTAATTGAAGCCTCCGATGTTCGCCCTGCCGCCAAAGAACAAATCGAATCACTTGGCGCCAAGTTTGTCGATGTCCCTTTTGAAACGGATGAAGAGCGTGAAATTGCTAAGGGTGTTGGCGGTTACGCGCGGCCGATGCCGGAATCGTGGATGAAACGTCAGGCAGTACAAGTTGCTGAACGCGCCCAGCAGGCCGATATTGTGATTACTACCGCCTTAATTCCAGGACGTAAGCCGCCTGTGCTTTTGCACAGTGATACCGTGGCCAATATGAAGCCTGGCTCAATTGTGATTGATCTAGCTGCAGGCCGCGGTGAAAATGGTTCAGGCAATTGTCCATTAACTCGAGCTGACCAAATTGTCATCAATCATGGTGTCAAAATTATTGGCTACACTAATTTACCCAGCATGGTCGCTGCCGATGCTTCTGCGCTGTATGCGCGCAACGTGCTCGATTTTATGAAACTAATCGTCACCCCTGAAGCGCAATTAGTCATTCCGGCTGCTGCCGATGACGATATCGTCGCCGCCTGTCTCATGTGTCGTGATGGCCAAGTTATTCGTACCAATTAATTTTCCAAGGAATTCGTCATGGATTTAGCTGCTTTCCAAAGCCTTCTCACTGTGCAAAACATTACTGTTTTTGTGTTAGCCATTTTTGTTGGCTATCACGTCGTCTGGAATGTAACACCTGCATTGCACACACCACTGATGGCGGTAACCAATGCGATTTCAGGGATCATCATTGTTGGCGCCCTCTTGCAAACTGAGGTCATCAATGGCAGTGAAATTACGACCACCAGCCTGATTGGTGCGGTAGCCGTTTTTTTAGCATCAATTAATATCTTTGGTGGCTTTATGGTTACACGCCGCATGCTCGAGATGTTTAAGAAAAAAACCCCTAAGAGCGAATAAAGAGCCTATTCATGTCAAATATCACCGCCCTCTCTTACCTCGTTTCCTCCATTTTATTCATCCTTGCGCTGCGAGGACTCTCATCGCCAACGACCTCACGCCAAGGAAATACCTACGGCATGATCGGCATGCTTTTGGCCGTTATTACTACCTTTTTCTTGCCCGACTTCAAGCCAGTCTTTTGGTTAATTGGCGCAGCAATTATTGGTGGGGCCATCATTGGTACGCTTGCAGCTAAACGCGTACAAATGACGAAAATGCCTGAGCTCGTGGCACTCATGCATTCATTTGTTGGTTTATCGGCGGTCTTAATTGCAATTGCTGCTGTCTTGCATGTGGGCCAAGAACATACTGGCGCACAAAAAATTGAATTATTTATTGGCGCATTTATTGGTGCCATTACCTTTACTGCCTCGATCGTTGCCTTTGGAAAACTTTCTGGCAAAGTGAGCGGTAAACCAGTCACCTTTAGCGGGCAGCACTTACTTAATTTAGTTTTAGCATTATCAATGCTGGGTGGCGGTATTGCTTACTATCTATTTGATAGTCATAGCGCTTTCTTAATCATGTGCGGTATTGCTTTGGTCTTGGGTGTGACACTCATCATTCCGATTGGTGGTGCCGATATGCCAGTTGTGGTTTCCATGCTGAATAGTTATTCAGGTTGGGCTGCAGCAGGCATTGGCTTTACGCTAAATAATCCCGTGCTCATCATCGCTGGAGCATGTGTAGGTTCATCGGGTGCAATTCTGTCTTACATTATGTGTAAGGCCATGAACCGCTCAATCTTAGCAGTCTTGCTCGGCGGCTTTGGCGCCGAAGTATCAGCCAGTGGCGATGATGATGGTGCCCCTAAAAATTATAAAACTGGCTCGCCAGAAGATGCAGCCTTTTTAATGAGTAATGCTGATACTGTCATCATTGTGCCGGGATACGGTCTAGCTGTGGCCCGTGCTCAACACGCGCTGAAAGAGTTGACTGAAAAACTGACCCATCATGGTGTTACGGTTAAATACGCCATTCATCCTGTAGCTGGGCGGATGCCTGGCCATATGAATGTGTTGTTAGCCGAGGCTGAAGTACCTTACGATCAAGTTTTTGAAATGGAAGATATCAATAGCGATTTTGGTCAAGCCGATGTGGTGCTTATTTTGGGTGCCAATGACGTGGTTAACCCAGCCGCCCGTACTCCAGGAAGCCCCATTTTTGGTATGCCAATTTTGGAAGCGTTTAAAGCGAAAACCATTATTGTTAATAAACGCTCGATGGCGGCAGGCTACGCAGGCCTCGACAACGAGCTCTTCTACATGGATAAAACCATGATGGTCTTCGGGGATGCCAAGAAGGTCGTTGAAGATATGGTCAAAGCGGTCGATTAGGGCTAATTAATCTGCTATTTAGCGCGTATTTGAGGGTTTTCCCGAGGGTTTTTAACCCCCTAGAGGTCTTATACTGACTCTCTTGTAAGAAGATACAAGTTGTAAAAAAATAATATCTGGGAGAATTCCATGTCTGAAATTAAAAACCAAGTTCCACGTCGTAAATTCTTAAAAGGTGCTGCTGCTGGCTCCGTTGGCGCAGCTGCTCTCGGATTCCCAATGATTTCGAAAGCGCAACAAACTATTACTTTGCGCTTTCAGTCAACCTGGCCTACGAAAGATATCTTTCATGAATATGCCAACGACTACGCTGCCAAAGTCAATGCGATGTCGGGCGGTCGCCTCAAAATTGAAGTGTTGCCAGCTGGCTCAGTTGTTAAAGCCTTTGATCTACTTGATGCGGTTTCAAGTGGAACATTAGATGGCGGTCATGGTGTGTTGGCTTATTGGTACGGTAAAAGTGCTGCGTTGGCATTATGGGGTTCAGGCCCAGCTTTCGGTATGGATGCCAATACCGTTTTGTCATGGAACCAATATGGTGGTGGCCAACAACTGTTAAACGAAATTTATTCTGGCTTGAAATTGGATGTCGTGTCATTCCCTTATGGCCCAATGCCAACTCAGCCACTTGGTTGGTTTAAAAAGCCAATTGCTAAAACAGAAGATATGAAGGGCTTAAAGTACCGTACTGTTGGCCTCTCAATTGAAATCTTTACCGATATGGGCGCGTCAGTTCAGGCCCTGCCTGGTGGCGATATTATTCCCGCGATGGATCGTGGTCTCTTAGATGCTGCTGAATTTAATAACGCCTCTTCCGATCGCTTGCTAGGCTTCCCAGATGTTTCTAAGATCAATATGCTGCAAAGCTTTCACCAAAGTTCAGAGCAATTTGAAATCATCTTTAACAAGAAGAAATACGATTCATTAGCGCCTGATTTGCGTTCAATTCTCTCAATCGCCACCCAAGCTGCTTCAGCCGATATGTCTTGGAAAGCAATCGATCGTTACTCAAAAGACTTTGTTGAGTTGCAAACCAAAGATAAGGTGAAGTTTTATGCAACACCGAAATCCATTTTGGTAGCTCAGTTAAATGCTTGGGACAAAATTATTGCCAAAAAAGCAGCTGAAAATGCCATGTTTAAGAAAGTGCTTGATTCACAAAAAGCCTTTGCTCAACGTGCAGTGCGTTGGCAACTCTTGACGGATGTTGACTTCAAGATCGCCTACGATCATTATTTCAAAGACAGTCAACCTAAAGCCTAATGTTTATCAACTAAATGGTTCATGCTGATGCAAAACCGGACGGTTCACCGTCCGGTTTTTTTATAGTAATTTAAATAGTACTGTTATTTAGTCAAGTTTTATTGGGAGGTAATGAATGAATAAGCTCATGCTTAGAGTCGATGAGATCAGCACCTTTGTTGGCAAGGCGGCTGCGTGGCTCATCATTCTATTAATGCTGATGGTGTGTACCGATGTGGTTAGACGCTATGCGTTGAATTCTCCATCAGCATGGATTGGCGAACTGTCGGTCATGGCCTATGGCACGCTCTTTATGATGTGCGGGGCCTATACATTGGCACAAAATGGGCACGTACGGGGCGACTTCCTCTATGGCTCAATGAAACCACGCACCCAAGCCACTCTTGACTTAATTCTGTACATTACCTTTTTCTTGCCGGGCATAACTGCATTGGTATATGCGGGCTACACCTATGCGGCTGAATCATGGCGCATAGGTGAACACACCACCCAAATCGCCAATGGGCCGCCCTTGTATCCTTTTAAAACCATTATTCCAATTGCTGGTGCTTTTGTACTCCTCCAAGGTTTTGTCGAAATTTTGCGCTGCATTGTTTGTATCAAAACAGGTGAATGGCCAGCACGCTTAAAAGATGCGGAAGAAATTGATGTAATTGAGCAACAACTTGCGGCCTCAACCCACGTTGATGAAGAGGCTCGTCAAATGGGTATGAAAAATGCTAAAGCAATTGATGAAGCGGCACATCACCGCATTGGCCAAACGAAGGAAATAAACCATGAGTGATCCAATACTTGGCCTAAGTATGTTGGGCCTGATTATCGTGGTGATTATGTTGGGATTCCCAACTGCTTTTACCTTAATGGGGCTTGGCATGATGTTTGGTTTTGCCGCCTTTTATGACCCATCTCAAAGCTGGACAGCTAATAAGGTATTTACCCTGATGGTGCAAAGAACATTTGGGGGTATGACCAACGATGTCCTGCTGTCTATTCCCTTATTTGTTTTAATGGGCTATGTAATGGAGCGAGGGGCATTAGTTGACAAAATGTTCTATAGCATTCAGCTTGCCTTTCGTCGCGTACCTGCATCGCTTGCTGTCGCAACCTTAATTGTTTGTACATTTTGGGGTATTGCCAGCGGTCTAGTTGGTGCAGTTGTAGTGCTAATGGGCGTTATCGCCATGAAGCCCATGATGAATGCGGGCTACGATACGCGCTTAGCAGCTGGTGTTATTACCGCTGGTGGTACCTTGGGTATTTTGATTCCACCTTCAGTAATGATTATTGTGTACGCAGCGGTCGCTGGTCAATCGGTGGTGAAACTGTATGCAGCTGCGATGGTGCCAGGCTTCTTTCTCGCATTTTTATATTTGGTTTACATCATCGGCTGGGCCTTAATAAATCCTAAAGTAGCACCTAAACTGCCCCCTGAAAAACAACAGGTGCCTATTCCAGCCCCTATCCGTTTCTTGCGTGAACAGTATTCACCCAATATGTTTGTGGCAACTTTTAAAGCCCTATTTGCACCGGCGAAGTTTTTCGATGCACCTGTTGATGCACGCCTCTCCTTTGGCAAAATTGTCCAAAATGTACTGGCAGTCTTAACTCCATTTATTCTTGCTGCAGTCACTTTATGGGGAGTATGGTGGTACGTCATCATTCATCAGCAAGCTGAACGCGATGCACAAAATGTCCCTGTAGCTACGCAAGTTGCTAAGGTGGCTACAGCTGATAAAGCTGCGCCTGTAGAAGAAGGTTTAGTTTCACTGGATGCCACCTCCAACAACGTAAAAACCAAAGAGCTTGAAGAGGTAGATGTGCCATTAGTAGCGCTAGATGCAGCGGCGGGTGATGCGCCCACTGCTGGGGCTGCCGAGCCTGAAGCGGCTGCTGGGCCGCCGGAAAACTTTGAACTGTATTTTGGGCTTAGCTCTGTTCTACTACTCTTGCTGCTGATTTACTACTACATCAAACTCGATGAAGATCAGTTTGAAATTTTGAAACTGCTGATCGAATCCGTCATGCCCTTGGGTATTCTCACTATTTTGGTTTTAGCTGTGATCTTGCTAGGCATTACCACCGCAACTGAATCGGCAGCAGTGGGTGCTTTTGGTGCTTTTATTCTGGCGTTTCAAGCGGGCACATTAAATTTTGATCGCACCAAGCAGGCGGTTTTTCTTACTGCTAAAACTACCTCAATGGTGTGTTGGCTGTTCGTTGGATCAGCTTTATTCTCTGCTGTATTCACGATTTTGGGTGGTCAATCGATCATTGAAAAATGGGTGCTCATGTTAGATCTGACGCCGATTCAGTTCATGCTGCTTTCGCAAGCAATTATTTTCTTCCTTGGCTGGCCTTTGGAGTGGACTGAGATCATTGTGATTTTTGTGCCGATCTTCTTGCCATTGTTAGCGCACTTCCAAATCGATCCTTTGTTATGGGGCACCTTGGTCTTTGTGAATTTGCAAGCCGCTTTCTTATCGCCACCGGTGGCGATGTCAGCCTTCTATCTTAAAGGGGTATCACCGCCAAGTGTCACTCTGAATCAAATTTTTGCGGGCATGATGCCGTATATGTTCATCGTCATTCTATGTATGTTCTTTATGTATATATGGCCTGGTATGACTCTCTGGTTGCCTAAGTTTCTTTATGGGGGCTAGAAAGCTCGATTAAGAATACTTTTTTTGATAAATAAAAAAGCGCCTCAAAAAGGCGCTTTTTTATTGCTGCGCTGACACCGCCATATGGGTATAGGCCATCTTCACCAATGGGCACGACACCTTAATGCTCATCCCTTTTTGAATCATTTGACCCAAAATATGTTCGTGTTCTGTTTTTTGCTTAGCGATTAGGTCGCGTAACATCGAGGCCGTAAATGGGGAGCCTACCTGGGTCAATAACTCGATAGCTTTTTTACGTGCTTGCTCTGCTATTGAAAATCCGTTTGCTTGCGCTATTGCGCAACATTCTGCATACATCTCTAACGACAACTCTTGTCCATACGGCGTAGCAACTATTTGCCCAACTGAGCCCTGACAAAGGGTTGTCATACCAGCTAAGCTAGCTAAGAAAACCCATTTATCCCACATTGCCTGCTCAATTTGCTCACTATAAAAGTGATCGAAATCGGCTTTTTCACATAGCGCAAAAAATGCTCTCGCTATCGCCTCTTGCTCGGGCGCCCGATGCCCAACCGTCAGAATATGTAAATCGCTTAATTGCTTTACCGCACCTACTTCCGTAATCATTGCGGCAATATGTGCCACGCCCCCCATGACACGGGCTCTTCCAAATTGCTGGTCCAAGGCATCGAGATGCGTAAGGCCGTTTAAAAAGGGTAAGAATAGGGCTTTTGGGCCAACTTTTTCAAGTTCATTTAAACAATTGGCTAAATCAAATGCTTTTGGCGCCAAAATAACCAGATCATAAATAGGCTCTAATTGATCTAAGGTAATCGATTTTGGATGAAGAACAAAACTGCCTCGTGGAGTTTCAATCGTTAAGCCATTGGCTTGAATATACTCATGGCGTTTAGGGCGTAATAGATATGTAATATCGGCGCCCACCTGAATCAGTTTTGCACCAAAGTAGCCGCCAATACCACCTGCCCCAACAATTAATATTTTCATTTTTTTACTCATTTGGCACGCTTAATCCGCAATCTAAGCGTTTTGCTTCAGTAGCTCACTATTTGTTTTACCTAAAGCCAAAGTAAATAGGTTTTGCCAATATTGAAATGCAACGACTTCTTTTTCATGAATTTCCAGCTCAAGAAATGCCGGATGGCGAATTAATGAAAACCAAATACGAACAAACATCTTATCTTCAATTCGCCCTGGCTTAGCAATGAATGTGATTTCCTCTAAATCTGGAATCATTTCATACACCCCTTCTTTGGTAAGCATTTCTGGCTTATCTCTGCTCATGCGCATTAATTCCAGCATCACTCGACCCAATTGGTCGTAATGACCATCCCAACACTCAATCTCAGACTCGGCCAATTTGCGCTGGCCCAAAGATTTCCTTGCGAAATTACTCCAGGCTTGGGCTAAATCAAACTCGGTCTTCACCTTCGCATTCTGAATTGCACTCGGTAATGGCGCTACCTTCATCCGCTCTAATACTGTATCGCCCCCAAAACTGTAATCCACAATCAGCAGGGGTTTGGCCGTTTTTTCAAGTTTTAAGCGATAGTTTTGCGCTTGTTTTTCAGACTTATTCAACGATATCTTCCTTTAAGCAATAGTCTCAAGCGAAGTCTCTAAAGCGCTTGCTGGAACTCCATGCTCCCATGGCACATCAACTGGATAATCGGTTAACAAACAATCGTCCGGCAAACATACGATGGGCTCAAAATTACGATGGGCAATATATTCAGGACGTTTATGCCGACGAATATGATTCGACACCGCACATAAACTTAAATAGACGCTGACCCGATTCCATGGCGATAAATTACTTGTGGAAGCATGGACTAAACAACTGTGAAATAAAATCATTGAACCTGCAGGCCCAGTGGGACTAATAATGCCGCCGTTTTTGCCGCCTGCACGAGCTACTAATTGCGAAATTAAATCGTTGTCTACTGTCCATAATGGATAGCTGGTCGTAGTTAAATCATGTTTGGCAGCGATCACACCACGTTTATGACTTTCTGGAATAAACATCAGTGGGCCATTAAAGGCATTGACATCATCTAAAAAAATTGCCACGTTCATCGCCCGCGCGGTAGGCATCAAATCGTCGTTTAACCAAGTACCATAATCTTGGTGCCACTGCCAAACATCGCCATCGAAAGCCATCTTGCCGTTAATCTTAAATTGATGCATATATAACTGCTCGCCCAATAAATCTTCAATTGGTTGAATCATTCTGGGATGTTTTCCCAATTTAGCAAATGGCCTGCTAATTAGATGCGCGGCAAAATTGGTGCGCACCGATTCACTGTCTTTTTCACGGACGTTATAAGCTTCTTTTCGGCTATAAAGCTCAGGGACGGCATCAGTCAGGGTTTTCACTTCACTAGGACTAAATAAGCTGGGAAAGAATAAATAACCTGCTTTATCAAACTGGGCTAGTTGTTCTGGAGATAAATGCATTTTTGACCTCGTCGATTCTTTTTAACAATAGGTGAAAGTGTAATCAATTAATCAGTTAGAGGGTTAAAAGTCAGGCCTGTAATCAACTACCATCAGGGAAAGCCCTAGGCTGACCCGACGCCCTACCTGAACTAAGAGTGCAATTGATGAACCTACGCCAACTAAAAAATGTGAAAATAGCAGCACTCTTATTGAAAGGTTTGTTATGTCCCTCATTCAACAACTCAAACAACGCGCGGCGGCAGGTAAGCCGGTACGAGTAGGCATTATTGGTGCGGGCAAATTTGGCTCAATGTATTTAGCCCAAGTGCCAAGAACCCCTGGCATTCATTTATTAGGTATTGCCGACTTAGTGCCGCAACGGGCGCGTGATTCTTTAGCCCGTGTGGGTTGGAACGCCGTGCAATACAACGCGTCTTCTTTTGAGAATGCGTATCAAACTGGCAAAACATTCATTACTGATGATGCTGATGGCATGATCGCCAATCCGCAAATTGAAGTCATTATTGATGCCACTGGAAGTCCAGCAGCAGGCATTCACCACGCCTTGAAATGCTGCGAACATGGTAAAGACATCATCATGGTGAACGTAGAGGCTGATGTACTTGCGGGCCCCTACCTAGCTAAAAAAGCAGCTGATGCTGGCATTATTTATTCAATGGCATCTGGCGATCAACCATCCTTAATTGCTGAATTAGTTGATTGGGCCGAAACGATTGGTATGGATGTGGTGTGTGCAGGCAAAGGCACTAAATATTTACCGATCTATCACCAAGCCACTCCAGACACAGTATGGGGGCACTATGGATTTACCCCAGAGCAAGTTGGTAGCGGAGACTTTAATGCCCAAATGTTTAATTCATTTTTAGATGGCACCAAGTCTGCCCTTGAAATGGCTGCGGTATCGAATGCCTGTGGTTTGCGACCCCCAAAAAATGGCTTGTTATTTCCGCCCTGCGGGGTTGATGATCTGCCTACCATCTTACGGCCAGAGGCTGATGGCGGCATCTTGCCCTTTAAAGGCACAGTTGAAGTAGTTTCTTCTGTTGAGCGTGATGGTCGCCCTGTCTTTCGAGATTTACGTTGGGGCGTTTATATTGTTTTTGAAGCGCCGAACGAATATGTGCGTAACTGCTTCTTGCAATATGGCCTGAAAACTGATGCGAGCGGCTGGTATGCGGCAATGTATAAACCATATCATTTAATTGGTCTTGAGTTAGGCATCTCGGTTGCGAGCGTGGCCTTGCGCAAAGAAGCCACGGGTGCTACTACCGCCTTTAGCGGTGACGTCGTAGCCACGGCTAAACGTGACTTAAAGGCTGGAGAAATGCTCGATGGCGAAGGTGGTTTTACGGTTTACGGTAAATTAATGCCTGCCACTGATTCCTTGGCAATGGGTGGCTTACCCATTGGGTTAGCACACCGCCTGACGCTCAAAAATGCTGTTGCTGCTGGCAAACCAGTATGCTGGAACGATGTCAATTTTGATATCAACAATGAAGCAATTCGAGTAAGACGCGAGATGGAGTCCATGTTTAAAAAATGACTCGATAAATCAGTATTTTGTTACGGCAAAGGCAAAGCAGTTTTGTAAGAGACTTGCTTTAATGCAAAACTGGAGCGAATTTTTTCAATGCCGGCAATGGGAGTTAATTGCTCAAGAATAAATTTTTCTAAATCGCTAATATTGGATACAGCAACTCGAATTAAATAATCACAATCGCCGGTCATCAAATAGCACTCCATTACCGCATGTTGCTCGGCAATACACTGTTCAAATTCAGCGAGCGCAGTTTTTGACTGCTCTTTTAGGCTGATCGAAATAAATACATTTAAATCAAGTCCCAGGGCCTTGGGGTTAGCCAAGGCCACATAGCGCTGAATTACTTGGTTCGCCTCTAGCGCGCGCACTCGCAATAAACAAGGTGAAGGTGATAAATGCACGCGCTTAGCCAAGGCCACATTACTGAGTGAACTGTCTTTTTGCAGTTCTTGCAAAATTCTTAAATCAATGGCATCTAGTTGCATAAAGTTCTATAAAAATGGTTTATTTAGCATTTTATGCTTAATTTAATGGTATTTGACCATAATTTGCAATCCTATTTCAGAGCACTTTTTGTATATTAATACCTATGCAAAACCCTCATGATATCGATCCAACCGAAACGGCCGAGTGGGCAGAAGCGTTTATTAATTCCATTACTGCTAATGGCGAGGAGCGGGGCAAGCATTTGCTTGATATGCTCATCCGCACCGCCCACCAACAGCAAATTGGCTGGTCCCCTGAATTAGTCACGCCTCTTGTGAATACGATTACGGTTGCTAAGCAAGGCGTGTTTCCTGGTGATCTGGCAATCGAAGAAAAAATAGCCTCCCTGATGCGGTGGAATGCACTGGCGATGGTCGCCAAAGCGAATACGGCTTATGGCGAACTTGGTGGTCACATTGCTAGCTACGCTAGTGCAGCCGATTTGTTTGAAGTAGGATTTAATCATTTTTATCATGGTCGTACTTCCGAGCACAAGGGTGATTTAGTATTTTTTCAACCCCATAGTGCGCCGGGTGTATATGCCCGCGCCTATCTTGAAGGTCGCTTAAATGAACAAGATCTAGCCTATTACCGCCAAGAAATTGCCGCCGCAGAAATCGGGGTGCAAGGGCTATCGAGTTATCCTCACCCGTGGCTCATGCCCGATTTTTGGCAATTTCCAACTGGCTCAATGGGCATTGGCCCCATTAGCTCAATTTACCAAGCCCGATTTATGCGTTACTTAAGTCACCGTAATTTACTCGACTGTTCGCAGCGCAGAGTATGGGGTGTTTTTGGTGACGGCGAAATGGATGAGCCTGAAAGCATGAGCGCCCTCACCTTGGCAGCACGGGAAAAATTAGATAATTTAACGTGGGTAGTGAACTGCAATCTACAACGCTTAGATGGCCCCGTTAGAAGTAATGGTCGCATTATTGATGAATTAGAAAAATTATTTCGTGGTGCCGGATGGAATGTCATTAAATTAGTGTGGGGCAGTGATTGGGATGGCTTATTTGCACGTGATCATTCTGGTGCTTTGGTGCGCGCACTATCGAATACCGTTGATGGTCAAATGCAAACTTTTGCAGCTAAAGATGGGCGCTTTAATCGGGAAAATTTTTTCGGACAAAGCCCTGAGTTAGCAGAACTAGCTCAGGGTATGACAGATGAACAAATTGATCGATTAAAACGCGGTGGTCACGATATCGTCAAAATCTATGCTGCTTATGAGGCGGCAGTAAAGCATACAGGTCAACCCACGGTAATTCTGGCGCACACCAAAAAAGGCTATGGAATGGGTCATGCTGGTCAAGGAAAAATGACAACGCATAGTCAGAAAAAATTTGATGAGGAAGCGTTAATTGAATTTCGTAATCGCTTTAACTTACCACTCAGCGATGCCCAAGCAATGAATTTAGATTTTTATCGGCCAAGCGAGGATAGCAAAGAAATGCGGTATTTGCAGCAACGAAGGGCTGAGTTGGGTGGCTATTTACCTAAACGTGTTATCGACTGCGAACGCCTAGCGATTCCACCGCTTGAATCTTATGCCAGCTTTGCGATTACTCCTGACGATAAATCGATGTCAACTACCATGGTCTTTGTACGACTCTTAGGTAATTTACTAAAGACCCCAGCACTAGGTGCACGAATTGTGCCCATTGTGGCCGACGAAGCGCGAACGTTTGGTATGGCGAATCTATTTAAACAAGTGGGTATTTATTCTAGCGTTGGACAATGCTATGAACCAGAAGATATTGGTTCCGTATTAAGTTATCGCGAAGCGTTAAATGGCCAAATTTTAGAGGAAGGCATTAGTGAGGCGGGTGCTATTGCCAGCTGGACTGCAGCTGCTACTAGTTACGCTAATCATGGCTTTGCCATGCTACCTTTTTATATTTATTATTCTATTTTTGGTTTTCAGCGTGTTGGAGATGCTATTTGGGCAGCTGCCGATCAACGCGCACGCGGCTTCTTATTGGGTGGAACCTCAGGGCGCACTACTTTGGGTGGCGAAGGCTTACAGCATCAAGATGGCAGTAGTCATTTAGTGGCTGCTACCATTCCTAATTGCAAAGCCTATGACCCTGCCTTTGCTGGCGAATTAGCCGTGATCATTGATGCGGGGATGAGGGAAATGCTCACCGAACAGCAAGATGTGTTTTATTACATTACCCTCATGAATGAAAATTATGCCCAAACCAATTTGTTATCTGGTAAAGAAAAAGATATTCTAGCGGGTGCATACCTCTATCAACCAGCACCCCCTACGGCGAAAAAAAGAGTTACTCTATTGGGCTCTGGTGCCATCCTGCTCGAAGTAATCAAAGCTGCCGAAATATTAAAACGGGTAGATATTGAAGCTGATATATTTAGCATCACCAGTTGGAGTGAGCTGGCACGCAATGGTCACCAAAAATTGCAGGCCGCTTTTGCAGATGAGAATAAGGATATAGGAGTTGATGGCACCTCTGAATATGAAACTGCCTTTATTAGTTCGCTGTTATCGAATTCAGCTGGCCCGATCATTGCTGCAACCGATTATGTACGCGCAGTTCCAGAAAGTATTCGTGCCTACATCCCCAGCCAGCGCAACTACCTTACCTTAGGTACCGATGGGTTTGGCCGTAGCGATACTCGAGCAGCGCTACGAGACTACTTTCAAGTTGATGCTGCAAGTATCGCTAAAGCGGCACAATTTTGTCTTCATTCAAGCACAAGTGGCAAATTAAAGGCAGGCCTCTAAGAATGTGTTTAATTTTAAGCTTCCAGCAGTTGCTTAAAACTATTCAGCAATACTGCAGATGATTGCGCGCCTTCAATTAAGTGCTGATCATTTAAGATAAATGCAGGCACCCCATGAATTCCTAAGTTTTGAAAAGTCTGTTTTTGTGACTGAACTTCTTGGCTAAATTCATCGCTTTCTAATACTGCCTTAGCACGAGCTTGGTCTAATCCTGCGCGGCCAACTGCAGCAAGCACATTATCTACATCATCCATGCTGACTGCTAAACAAAAATAGGTATTTAATAATTCTTTTTTAAGCGCTGCTTGAGCAGGTAAACCACACTCTTTAGCTGCCCAATATAAAAGGCGGTGGGCGTTAAAAGTATTGTAAATTCTTTTCCTTCCGGCAGGATGAAAATCAAAACCAACTGCCGCAGCACGAGCGCGAATACGCGCTTGATTCACTTGCACTTGTTCTGGAGATAAGCCATACTTTTGCGTTAAGTGCTCTACTGCGTCTTGACCACCTGCTGGCATATGTGGATTTAGCTCAAATGGCTGAAAGTGAATTTCAAAGTCAGCCTCATCAGCCATTGCTTCAATGGCCTTATTAAGCTCGCCATAGCCAACTGCGCACCATGGACAAGCGACATCTGAAACAACATCAATTTTTATTTTTGGTTTCATTGTTTGAATCATTTTAATAATTGAATAATCATCAATATTACAGTCAAATTGAAAAACGCCTGATCTTTTGAACCAGGCGTTTTATTATTGCGGTTAAAGCTGAAAGGGACAGCAATTACATCATGCCGCCCATGCCGCCCATACCGCCCATACCACCCATATCGCCACCTGGCATGCCGCCGCCAGACTCATCTTTAGGTGAATCACAAATTGCGCAATCGGTGGTTAACAAGAGAGCAGCAACTGAAGCAGCATTAACTAAGGCAGTTTTTGTTACCTTAGTTGGATCAATTACGCCCTGAGCAACTAAATCGCCATACTCGCCAGTAGCGGCGTTATAGCCATTATTGCCTTTGCTCGCCTCAACAGCATTGACTACTACGCTAGCTTCGTCACCGGCATTGGAAACAATTATGCGTAATGGCTCTTGCATAGCCCGCAAGACAATACTGATACCAGCATCTTGATCAGCGTTATCGCCTTTCAAACCTTTAATGCCTTGCATAGCGCGAATTAATGCTACGCCACCGCCAGGCACAATACCCTCTTCTACAGCTGCACGGGTTGCATGCAAGGCGTCGTCAACGCGGGCTTTCTTTTCTTTCATTTCTACTTCGGTAGCAGCACCAACACGAATTACTGCAACACCGCCAGCTAATTTAGCCACGCGCTCTTGCAATTTTTCACGATCGTAATCGCTGGTTGCTTCATCGATTTGCACACGAATATTTTTAACGCGAGCTTCGATGGCTTTGGAATCGCCTGCGCCATCAATAATGATGGTATTTTCTTTGCCAATTTCAACCCGCTTGGCTTGACCTAAATGCTCAAGTGTAGTTTTCTCTAAAGTTAAACCTACTTCTTCAGCAATTACTTGGCCACCAGTCAAAATGGCGATGTCTTCGAGCATGGCTTTGCGACGATCGCCAAAACCTGGCGCCTTCACAGCACAAGTCTTCAAAATACCACGAATGTTATTCACAACCAAAGTTGCCAAGGCTTCGCCTTCAACATCTTCAGCAATAATCATCAATGGACGACCCGACTTAGCTACTTGCTCGAGTACTGGGAGCAAATCACGAATGTTGCTGATTTTTTTATCAAACAACAGAATGTAAGGGGTTTCTAAAATCGCCACTTGTTTTTCTGGTTGATTGATGAAATAGGGCGAAAGGTAACCGCGGTCAAATTGCATACCCTCAACGACTTCTAATTCATCTTCGAGTGATTTGCCATCTTCAACAGTAATAACACCTTCTTTGCCCACTTTTTCCATTGCCTCAGCTATACGCTGACCAATGCTATGGTCACTATTAGCTGAAATAGAACCTACTTGTGCAATTTCCTTGGTAGTGGTGCAAGGCTTACTAATTTTTTTCAATTCAATTAAAGCGGCGCTAACTGCTTTATCAATGCCGCGCTTTAAATCCATTGGGTTATGGCCGGAAACTACATACTTCATGCCTTCACGCACAATCGATTGAGCTAAAACGGTTGCAGTGGTAGTGCCATCACCAGCGATATCCGCGGTTTTAGAAGCAACTTCTTTCACCATTTGTGCGCCCATATTTTGCAGCTTGTCTTTTAATTCGACTTCTTTCGCTACGGTTACGCCGTCTTTAGTGATGGTTGGACCACCAAATGAACGCTCAATAACTACGTTACGGCCTTTAGGGCCTAGCGTTACCTTTACTGCATTTGCGAGAATATTTACGCCTTCGACCATTTTGGTCCGCGCGCTATCGCCAAAAACTACGTCTTTTGCTGCCATGATTAAATTCCTTTCGTAAAAGCTCGATTACTTTTGGACAACTGCCATGATGTCTTCTTCGCGCATCACGAGAAGCTCATCGCCGTCAACTTTGACGGTTTGACCGGCGTATTTACCGAACAAAACTCGGTCGCCAACTTTGACATCGGGTGGGTTTAACTTGCCGCTATCGTCGCGCTTACCGGCTCCAACAGCCAAAATTTCTCCTTGGTCTGGTTTTTCAGCGGCTGCATCTGGAATCACAATTCCTGAAGCAGTTTTGGTTTCTTGATCTAAACGCTTGATGATCACTCGATCATGTAAAGGACGCAGATTCATTCCTTCTCCTAAGTTAGTAAGTGTTAACTAAATAAAAACCCTATATACATCATGGAGTTATAATTGCTCTACAACTAAATATAAGCAGTAAAACCTGAATTCCACCAGATTAATGGCGAAACGACTGCTTTAGCACTCGTTTATAGAGAGTGCTGATTATATAGCTCCTTTTCTGGTTTTTTCAAGGGGGTGCTGTTTAAAAAGACTGTTTGTAGGTGAATTCCTACATAAAAATCAGTCTTACCTGCTTATCAACCCCTGCTGACCTGAATAGACTGGACAGTTACCGATTGGAGAACGCTGATGATCCCAAAATCCCGGCTGTATACGCTTGTTAAAAGCTGGAAGAATAAGCCCTTCCAAGCGGTTAACGATGCTAGTGGCTCTACCCTAGGAAGTGAGATCAACAACTCGGTAGGTTTTGAGGCTGAAGCGCTCTGGTCGAAAAGACAATCCATTAGCTATGAGCCCATTTTTAATCAATCTGGAAGCAAGCTTAGCGGAGCGCTTTTTCAGCCCTTGCTGCAGGCTAATGATTCCCAGGTGCTGCGACTCTTCATGGATGGACTCGATGCTATTCAATATTGGCAGAGCTTTAGTAAACCGGTGCCCACTATTCTGCCTATTGCTGCTAAAACACTCTGTCAACCCAGTCAGGTCGATGCGATTAGCGATTTGGTTTTAAATTCCCGTTTACCGGTTGGTCTGGTCGCGCTTGGAATCATGAATCTACCCCCAGCCCAGTTTTGGCATGACTACCAAAGTGGCTTAGCCCGTCTGCGCAGAATTGGCTTAATGCTGCACTTACTCCATTTTTCAGGTTCACCGCAAGAAATAAAACATCTCGATGAGATGCGCTTTGATGGTGTGCACCTATCTGCTCAGCAACTGCGATCCAATCTGCTTAAGCATCAATCTATCGTCGATCTTGCTAGCGTGTGCAAAAAAAACTATGGCGCGATCTATATCGGCGGAATTTCTCTCGTAAGCGATCTCACTGCAGCCCAAAAGCTTGCAGCTAACTTCTGCTACGGCGGCTTAATGATGCCGCCTGTAAGCCGTCATCAATTATTACAAATCAACGATAGTCGCCTGGCAAAAGCCATCTTTTCAGTAAAGCCCCAATAAAACCGTAACGGAGACAAGCTATGAGAAAAAGTGTGATGTTAGTCGATGACCATCCAGCAATGTTGATGGCATTAAAAAGTATTGTGCATGAAAAATTGTTATTTGAGGTTGCTGCACAAGCCCAAAATGGGGAAGAGTGCATGCAAATGATTAAGCAAACAAATCCCAATATTATTATTTTAGATTTAGATATGCCGAAGACCGATGGCTTTGATGTCATTCGGCGAATTGGCTTAATGTATCCCGAAATTCGCATTCTCGTTCTATCTAGCCTCGATGAAAGCGTATACGGTAGCCGCGTACGCTCATTAGGTGCACATGGCTTTGTTAATAAAACTGCGAACGCCGATATTATTATTTCAGCCTGTATAGCGGTTTCTCAAAACTATACGTTTTTCTCCCATGGCAGAAATGGCAATAGTGCATTAACTGATGGCGAGAAACTCAAACTGATTTCAGATCGTGAATTACAAATCATGAAGTATTTAGGTCGGGGTAGTAGCAATCAACATATTTCAGATGTATTACATATCAGCAGTAAAACCGTTGCAACCTATAAGGCACGGTTATATGACAAGCTTGGTATTAATAACATTGCCGATCTTATTTTGTTTTGTCGTAACAACAATATTATTGAAGGTTAATGAAAATTCAAGTATTAATGGGGCGTCAAGGGTTAGTCTGCTTAAGTGCTAACTACGCTTGGCTTATATCACTAGCCTTTCTTTTGCTGAGTAGCGTTACTAGTGCGCTAGCCCACGACCCCTTTAATACTGAGGAATTACAATGGCTGAAATTAAAACCGATTGTGCACTTTAGTATTCATGAGAAAAATGCTATGCATTTGCACCCAGGTGACAGCAAAGAACCTGCAGGCGCCTATCATCAGCTTCTTACCCAATTACAGCAACATACCCAGCAGCAGTACTTAGCTGTTTGGCGCAAGGGCGATGATGATGGTCTGAAAGACATCTCCCAAGGCAAGGTCGACTTTATTATTGATCCACCTTATGCCTGGTTACTGCATCATTCTGCTAGCCCTTTTGATAGTATCTTGGCAAAAACAATCCACAGCCCTTTAGTCTCACATTCGGCTGCACCAGCATTTACTGATCAGGCCTTATTAATCGTTGGCTTTACCTTCGTTTTAATTAGTCTCACTCTAGTGTATTGGATTTGGAACCTCAAAAAACAACATCGAGGTCAAGCGGGCATCGTGCAAAATTTAGTAGATCAAAAAAAATGGCAGAGCATGCGAATGCAGCTAAATCGGCTTTTCTTGCGACCCTAAGCCATGAAATTAGAACCCCAATGAATGCCATATTAGGGGTGCAAGAATTACTCTTAAAAAGTGCGCGCTTTCCTGCGAGCGAAAAGTCTTTATTAAAAAATGCGCATCGCTCAGCTGAAGGCTTACTCGGTATGCTTAATCAAGTGCTTGACTTATCTAAGATTGAGGCAGGCAAACTAATCCTAAACCCTCTGCCGCATTGTCTTAAAAATGTGATAACCGAAATTGATGCGACTTTTTCTACCTTGGCTAGTAAACGCGGCTTGCAATTAATCAGTCGTTTAGATCCGACAATTGCTGAAGTGTTGCTAGTTGATGCTATGCGCTTGAGGCAAGTTTTACATAATTTACTTAGCAATGCAATTAAGTTTACTGAAGTAGGAAGTATTTATTTTGCGGTTAATGTGCTCGCCGACGATCATGCCGGGCAATTAATCGAATTCAGAGTAATTGATACCGGCATTGGCATGACTGATGCAGAAATTAAACGTGCGCTGCAGCCATTTGAGCAAGTTTTACAAGCCACTAATACGACTAATATTAATGTCGACTACGGCAGTGGTTTGGGCTTAGCAATTTCGAAGCAATTAATTGCCTCAATGGGTGGCCACTTACATTTTGAAAGTTACCCCAAAATGGGTAGTGCAATTTATTTTTCCAGTGTTTTTCCGCGCACTACTCAAGCTGCGCAAAATTACCACTATCCTATTATTGAGCGACCGAATGCACCTTGTTTTACTAATTCAATGGGCCAAACGATTCGTGCCTTATTAGTTGAAGATCACCCTGCTAGTCGCGAAATTCTTTCTTTGCAATTGCAAGCACTTGGCATTCAGGTTACGGTTTGCACGAATGGTAAAAATGCCCTTACACATTTTCAAAACACACACTTTGATTTAGTTTTTACTGATCATTCCATGCCCGGTATGAAAGGGGAGGAGTTGGCGCAATTATTACGCCAACAAGGCTATCAAGATCTTATTATCATTGGTGTTACCGCTGATATTTATGCTCTTGAGGCCCGTCAGCGTTTTTTATCAGCTGGCATGAACGCTGTGCTCATTAAACCCATTAGTATTATTACCCTAGAAAATAAATTAGCCGATTATTTCGAATCGAGTAACAATTTAATTGCGCAGAATTTAAATCGCACCAAACCTTTTTTTGCGCTTGGGCTTCAGCATGGCCATCACTCACCAACTGAATTATTAATTTTGGCTGAAGTACTAAAAGTTCATCAAGAATGTCTACGAATGTTGGATGAAAAAACTTTAGACACTAATGAATTAACTCATTATTTACACAAAATTAAAGGTGGTGCTTTATTGATTAATGAGTCTCAATTTGTTGCAGCCTGTACTCAGCTAGAGCGTGATCTGCAATTAGGTGCGCCAGATATCAACCAAAAACTACAACTTCTTCTGCAGCAGGAAAACATTCTTATCGAGTCCATTGGTCTTGCCCAGGCCGAAAGTCAATAAGTAAAAAAGCGGCCCTAAAAGGCCGCTTTTGATATCCACCATTGCCTTAAAGTAATCAGCGTTTATTTACAGCATCCTTAAAGGCTTTACCAGCTGCAAATTTTACTGTTTTAGAAGCGGCAATCTTAATTGCCTCGCCGGTTTTTGGATTCCGACCCATTCGTGCAGCACGTGAGCCCGCTGAAAAACCACCAAACCCAACTAACTGCACAGCATCACCTTTCATAATGGCCATTTTAATGGTCTCTAGGGTAATATTTAATACCTCATCTGCTTTTGCCTTGCTCAGATCAGCGCCTGCTGCGATTGCATCAATTAAATCTGATTTAGTCATGCTATCTCCTCGAATATAAGTACAAATTCACAATTTGCAGGCTTACCAGCCTAATCTCTTTACATTGAATTCTTTATGTCAGTGCTACTGAGGTTTATCCTATCAAATAATTTACCCGAATACAGGAAATTAGCGCATTTTTTTTATTTTGCCCCTGCTTGTGCCAATAAACCACGCCCTCTTCGCCCCTCCAAATCCACTGTTATGGCGCAGAGGTGTTTTAACTCTATTTTTGCTAGTGTTTCTACTTACTATCATTATTTTGCTCTGCAACAATTCCTGGGCTGCCGAGGAAACTGCCGATCCCTCAATTTCTAAGCAAAAGTCAATTCAATTTATTCCCAAAGTAGTCTTAGTTGCTTTAGAAAAAAATCAATTGCCTTTAAGTGCTATCAGTATTGCAGTATCTGAAATACCTAAAAACCAGCAACTCAAGACCCCTGCACCACTTCCAATGCATGAGTTAGTTAATTGGCGTAGTGAGATTGCCATGAATCCGGCATCCACGATGAAAATCTTGACAACCCTGACAGCGCTTGATGTTCTAGGACCCAATTATCGCTGGCGAACGCTAGTTTATAGCGATGGCTTTATACGCAATAATATTTTGAAAGGGAATATTTATTTGCAGGGTACGGGAGACCCCAAACTCACTCCAGAATCTCTCGCAAAACTAATTAAGAATTTGCGGGCTTTAGGAATCCAGAAAATAGATGGTAATTTAATTTTTGACCGAAGTGCTTATGACCCGGCATTACTCGACAGTAATTTAATTGATGGTGAAGCGCTACGTTCCTATAACGTTCAGCCTGACCCATTACTCTATGCCTTTCGTACCCTCTCGTTTCAATTGAGTGCGAATAAGGGAGCGCAAACTACAGAGATAAGCTATACCCCTGAATTGGCCCGCCTCAAGATTATTAACCAGTTAAATCTTCAAGCAGGGGCCTGCGAGGATTGGCGTAAAGAACTGAATTTGGATATTAGTCCCGATTCACCGCCAGCAAAAACTGGGGCTCTACCCGCGGACTGGCAAGCAACTTTTTCAGGCTCATTTCCTCATGCCTGCCAGAATGTGCTCTATAACGTCGTTGCTTTTGATCCCAATACTTTTCTTACTCTTGGCTTTACTGCAGCTTGGCAGTTAGCTGGGGGCGAATGGCTTAAGCCACCTCAGGGTAAAAGCGGTTTAGTACCTAGTGCGTTTAACCCAATTGTGCAATATGAGGGTACTAAGCTCGTTGATGCGATATTTGATATCAATAAATTTTCAAATAATGTCATGGCTCGACAACTTTTCCTAACGCTTGCTTTAGATCAAATGGGTAAACCAGCCACTGTAATGAAGTCTGAAAAAGTGATTCAAGGGTGGCTACAGCGACAAGGAATGCAATTTCCTGAACTCGTATTAGAAAATGGTTCCGGCTTATCGCGCATAGAAGCGATCTCTGCAAAGCATATGAATGATTTATTAATTGCCGCGCGATCTTTACCAAACGGTGAATTATTTTTCAAAAGTTTGCCTATGGCAGGCAATGATGGCACGATGAGAAATCGTCTTTTGAATACCATACGGGGCTGGCTGCATTTAAAGTTGCGCCCAGAAATTCGCGTTAAAACCGGAAGCTTAGTTGATGTAAAAGCGATTGCAGGCTATGTGCTGAGTAAATCGGGGAAGCTGTATGCAGTCAGTTCTTTTATTAATCACCCAAATGCGTATCGCGGACAAGAAGCTCATGATCAATTACTAACTTGGTTAGCCGAGGATGGTCCAGACCCAAAAGCAGCACGCTGAAGTCGATCACGAACGCCGTCCCAAACCTCACCGGCTGGCGGTTCCGGCAATAAAATAATATCGTAGTGCTGCAGGTCCAAATCACGCAAGGTTCGATATAGGCTATTGGCAAAACCCACATGATCGCTTGGCAGGGTAAATGTTTCTAGTTGAATACCGCTTAGAGCGATATTGGGTGCCACAGTTGGTAAGCCTGTAATCGACCCCCAAATACCTAGTGCTATGCGTAGTTTACGAACGTGATTTTGTTTCGCTATTTGCGTATCGAATTCATGGAGAATAGTTTGCCAATTGTCACTTTGATAAAGCTGCAAAGGCGTATTCGGTGCGTAATGCGCCTTCAAACTACCTGATACACGCGGAACCTCAGTTTCCTGCTGTGAAGAATTAAAGGTGTCTATCTGTAAACCTGTTTTGGCATAAATATTTGATGGCGTAATCATGCCTGGCCTTAATAGGCGTATACCATCGGTAGCGCTTAAATCAACAATGGTAGATTCAATACCGAACTCACAATCGCCGCCATCCAAGACCAAGATGTCACTGTCATTACCAAACTCTGCATGCACATCGGCTGCGCGGGTTGGTGAAACTTTACCAAAGCGATTAGCAGAAGGGGCCACTAAAGCCCGACCAAATTCCATTAATAATGCTTGTGCTAATGGATGATTAGGCGAGCGAATAGCAACGGTAGATTGCCCACCAGTAATGACATCTAAAACACACTTATCCTTTTTTAACACCAAAGTTAAGGGGCCCGGCCAAAAAGCAAGAATCAGTTGCATCGCCGCTGGCGGCAAATCGCGCACCCAAGGGCTTACTGTTTTAAGCCACGCATCAGCAAGCACATCTGTGGTGGTTTTTGGATCGGCTAGCAATGTCATTGGCGCAGCAAGATGAACAATTAAGGGATGATCATTTGGGCGACCCTTGGCAGCGTATATTTTTTGAATTGCCAGATCATTGCTTGCATCTGCGCCCAAACCATAAACTGTTTCGGTTGGAAAGGCCACCAACTCGCCATTGTTTAAGCGCCGAACTGCCTCTACAATCAAGGCTCGATACCTAAATCGCCAGCAACAGCTGCAGCAATTTGGCGTGCCTCTACCGGACTAGCGCCAAGACAGTTAATGTGACCCATTTTTCGTCCAGACAACGGTACCGACTTGCCATATAAATGTAATTTCGCGCTATCGTGACTTAAGGCGCTCGCCCAGTCAGGCTCTTGGGGTAACTCGTCAATAGTTCCTGTCTTAAACCATAAGTCGCCTAATAAATTTAACATCGATACTGGGGTTAATAGACGGGTATCGCCTAAGGGTAGGCGTGCCATCGCCCTAACCTGTTGTTGAAATTGACTAGTGACACTCGCGTCCATCGTGTAGTGCCCAGAATTATGTGGCCGCGGAGCAATTTCGTTAGCAAAAATTTCTCCGCTCTTGAGTACAAAAAATTCAATGCATAAAATGCCCACATAATTCAGATGCCTGATTAAAGTCTTTGCTGCCTGTAGTACACGCTTTTCTTGATCAGAATTTAGTGAGGGTGCTGGCACTGTGCTGGTGTGCAAAATGCCATTGCGATGGATATTTTGCGCAATGGGATAGACCACCACCGCGTCATCGTAGCCGCGGACTACCAAAGCCGATACTTCAAAGGCTAAATCCATGCGCTTTTCAAGTACGCAGGGTACTTGAGCAAAATTATGCCAAGCTTGCTTCAGTTCAGCTAGGGAATCAACAGTAATCTGCCCTTTACCGTCATAACCCAGCCGCGCTATTTTTAAAATTCCAGGTAATAGGGTTTCATCTAGCGCATCGATTGCGGCTTGATTTTCAATCACGCAATAGGGAACCGGGCCAATATGCACTGCTGATTTCCATTTGCTTAAGAAGATTTTCTCTGCAATTCGATTTTGTGCAATCGAAACACTATCACTGCGAGGTGCAACATACACTCCTAAAGCCTCTAACTCATCTAATGTTTGGGCTGGTACATTTTCAAATTCGGTACTGACTGCCTGACAGATAGCAGCCATTTCTTTTAAGGCGGCACTATCAGTAAAGTTTGCTTCCAAGTGTTTTTCGGCAATAGCGCCAGCGGGGCTTAACGGGTCTGGATCAAGAATGCAGACTTTATAACCCATGGCTTGCGCTGCCTGAGTAAACATTCGGCCCAATTGACCGCCACCCAACATACCCAAATACGCGCCGGGTAATATCGGCGTTAAATACTCAAGCATATTGCGTCACCATCTTGCTTCACCATATTTAAGTGCTCCGCGGTAATGTCATTGCGCTTGCTTTTGCAGTTTGTTGAGCACGAAACTCGGTTAATTGTTGACTTAATTCAGGATGATCTAAAGCCAGAGTGGCAATTACATATAAAGCTGCGTTCGCCGCTCCTGCCTCTCCAATAGCAAAAGTGGCAACTGGAATACCTTTAGGCATTTGCACAATAGAATATAGTGAATCTTCGCCACGTAAATATTTACTCGGTACAGGAACGCCACAAATAGGTACCTGTGTTTTGGCTGCCAACATACCCGGCAAATGTGCGGCGCCGCCTGCGCCAGCAATAATGGCCCGTAAACCACGGGCTTGCGCTTGTTCTGCATAACTAAACAGCGCATCTGGCATACGGTGTGCGGAAAGCACTTGGCATTCAAAGGGTACAGCAAATAGCTCCAAAATTTGTGCCGCAGCCTCCATGGTGCTCCAATCAGAATCAGAGCCCATCACAATACCAATTAGTGGTTTTTTAGTGCTCATTTTCTTTCCTCTCGCCCAATACCCTCATCCATTTAGTAACATTAATTTAGTTTTTCTTAGTTACGCTGACTAAGCGCGCTAACACTTCTCGATATTTTTCTGCGGTTTGATTAATCACTTCATCGGGTAAATCGGGAGCGGGCGCTTGCTTAGACCAAGGCTTACCATCAATTGAAATTGCTTCGAGCCAATCGCGAATAAATTGTTTATCGTAAGAGGGCGGATTAATACCAAGCTGATAAGTTTCCGCGGGCCAAAATCGTGATGAATCTGCAGTTAAAATTTCATCCATTAAAACCAGTTGATTATTTGCATCTAGGCCAAATTCGAATTTCGTATCAGCAATGATGATGCCCCGCTCCGCTGCAAAAGCGGCAGCCTCTTGATACAGTTGAATACTTACCGCACGAATTTGCTCAGCTAAAGGTGCGCCAATGCGCTTAACCATTTCAGCAAAAGTTATATTTTCGTCATGGTGACCAGCAGCCGCTTTTGCAGCAGGAGTAAAAATGGGTGCCGGCAATTTCTGGGCATTCTGTAAGCCTGCCGGTAAAGCAATGCCGCACACACTACCGCTCGCCTGATATTCTTTCCAGCCACTACCTGCTAAATAGCCCCGCACTACGGCTTCGACCAAAATAGGTTGTAGGCGCTTTGCAACTACCGCCCTCCCCTGTACCTGGTCTACCTCATTTGGGCTAACGACGGATTCCGGATTGATGCCCGTTAAATGATTTGGAATCAGATGCGCAAGCTTTTGAAACCAAAAATTGGCCATTTTATTGAGCACAATTCCCTTTTCAGGAATCGGTTTACCCATGATGACGTCAAAAGCCGATAAGCGATCAGTCGTAATCATCAGTAATTTATCGTCGCCAATTGCGTATACATCTCGAACCTTTCCTTTGGACAGCAAAGGTAAAGATTGAATCGAACTAGTATAGAGAGCAGCCATGTTATTTAACGATCTGCGCCAACTCACCAGCTCGATAGCGCGCGGCCATTTTTTCCAAGGAGATGGGTTTAATTTTACTAGCCTGCCCTGCGGAACCAAACTCGGTATAGCGTGCAATACAAATCAGTTTTGCAGCTTCACGGGCAGGCTTTAAATAATCCCGTGGATCAAACTTACCCGGGTTTTCAAATAAATAACGGCGAATGGCAGCTGTCATCGCCAAACGAATATCAGTATCAATATTAATTTTGCGTACACCATTTTTAATACCAATTTGAATTTCTTCAACTGGCACGCCATAAGTTTCTTTCATCTCACCACCAAATTCACGAATGATCGCTAATAATTCTTGCGGCACGCTAGATGAGCCATGCATCACTAAATGGGTATTCGGAATGCGCGCATGAATTTCGCGGATACGCTCGATCGCCAAAATATCACCAGTAGGTTTCTTAGTGAACTTATAAGCGCCATGACTAGTACCAATTGCAATAGCTAAGGCATCGCATTGGGTCGCTTTAACAAAGTCAGCCGCTTGCTCAACATCAGTAAGCAACTGTTCGCGGGTCATCGTGCCATCGGCGCCATGACCATCTTCTTTATCGCCTTTCATGGTCTCTAAAGAACCTAAAACACCCAATTCAGCCTCTACGGTAACCCCAATCGCATGTGAAAGCTTAACTACTTCTTGAGAGACAGCAATGTTGTACTCATAACTAGCCACTGACTTACCGTCAGCTTCGAGTGAGCCATCCATCATCACACTAGTGAAGCCACTTTCAATGGCAGCAATACAGACTGCTGGGCTTTGCCCATGATCTTGATGCATCACAATAGGAATATGGGGATAGGATTCAACTGCAGCTGAAATTAAATGCCGTAAAAATGCCTCGCCTGCGTATTTTCTGGCGCCCGCTGAAGCCTGCATGATGACTGGTGAGCCAACCTCGTCAGCCGCGCTCATAATGGCCTGTACTTGCTCCAAATTATTGACGTTAAATGCAGGCAAGCCATAGTTGTTTTCAGCAGCATGATCTAATAATTGACGCATTGATACCAAGGGCATAGCAATCCTCTAAAGAAAAAATAAAAACAGTGAATGCAGTTTACTCACTTGACCTTAACAATTTTTAATGTATTACTACCGCCGGGTTCACCCATCGGCTCACCAATGGTTAATACGATAGTATCGCCAGACTTGACCGCCCCACTCTTTTTTAATCGTTCTTCAACTTGGCGCAATGCAGTTTCACGGTCTTTGCTGACTTCAATGCTAATTGGAGTGACATTACGATAGGTGCTTAAAGCTCTTTGGGTTGATACCTTAGAGGTCAGTGCAAAGATGGGTACATGAATATTATGACGACTCATCCAAATCGGGGTTGATCCTGACTCAGTTAACGCCGCTATCGCAGCTGCATTTAAATGATGGGCTGTAAATAAAGCCCCTAAGGCGATAGATTGATCAATGCGGGTAAAGGTTTGATCCAAAAAGTCGGTATCTAATCGTACCGATTCTGATTTTTCAGCCTCGATACAAATTTCGGCCATTTGCTCAATGGTTTTTACTGGATAAAGGCCTGTAGCAGACTCGGCTGAAAGCATGACGGCGTCTGTGCCATCGAGAACGGCATTTGCAACATCGCTCACTTCTGCGCGAGTGGGTACGGGGGCACTAATCATCGACTCCATCATTTGGGTTGCGGTAATCGTAAATTTATCCGCTTCGCGAGCTAAACGAATCATTCGTTTTTGTAGTGCTGGTACTGCCGGGTTGCCAACTTCAATCGCCAAATCACCGCGGGCCACCATAATGCCATCGCTCTCATGAATAATGCTAGCCAAGGCCTCGGGCACAATTGCTTCTGCCCGCTCCACCTTAGCAATTAACTTCACTTTGCCAACGCCATGCTTGACGCTAGCTGCATCTGCCAACTTACGGGCAATTGCCATATCGGCGCCATCTTTAGGAAAGCTAATAGCGATGAAATCGACGCCCATCGCAATCGCTGCATCTAAATCTTGAATATCTTTTTCGGTTAGGGCCGGCGCTGTTAAGCCACCACCAGCGCGATTAATTCCCTTGTTATTCGACAGCGGACCACCGAGCTCAACTAGAGTATGAATCTCCTTACCCTGCACGCTAACTACACGTAAAACTATCAGGCCATCATTTAACAATAGTCGATCACCAGCTTTAACATCTTGAGGTAAATTTTTGTAATCAAGACCCACTCGCTCCTCATTACCTAATTCGCAAGCGACATCTAAAATAAATGGTGCACCCTCTTGTAGTTGCACTTTGCCATTCGCAAACTTACCAACGCGAATTTTAGGGCCCTGTAAATCAGCCATAATGCCAACTTCACGGCCTATTTCTGCTGAAATCGTGCGCACCAAATTATGCCGCGCCAAATGATCGGCAACGGTACCGTGAGAAAAATTAAGTCGCACGACGTCGAGGCCCGCTCGAATCATCTCGCGTAATACCTCGGGCTTTTCTGAAGCAGGGCCGAGGGTGGCAATAATTTTTGTAGCTCTTAACATGCTGTCCTTTAGGGTTATTCTTTATTATTTTCTTTGGCTCGTTCAACCAATACTGCAAAAGCTGGTAGCGTTTTCCCCTCAAGAAATTCGAGGAATGCGCCACCACCCGTAGAAATATAGTCGACTTGTTTTTCAATGCCATATTTCGCAATGGCCGCTAGAGTATCGCCGCCGCCAGCAATTGAAAACGCAGGTGAATGGGCAATTGCCGCAGCTAACATTTTGGTACCACCACCAAATTGGTCAATTTCAAATACCCCTAAGGGGCCATTCCAGACAATCGTGCCAGCATTAGCTAACATAATCGATAATTTTGCTGCTGCTTTTGGACCAATATCAAGGATCATATCGTCGGGTGCAATCTCGCTAACTGCTACTCGATTGGCTCTGGCTAAAGGTGAAAGCTCATTTGCGACCACCACATCTTCGGGAAGCGGTACATGCGCACCGCGCTTTTCCATTAACTCCATGATGTCGCGTGCTTCTTGCACTAAATCGGGCTCAGCTAACGATTTGCCAATTGGCAAGCCTTTGGCCAACATAAATGTATTAGCAATTCCGCCACCGACAATTAATTCATCAACTTTGCTCGCTAATGATTTTAAGATGGTTAACTTGGAAGAAACCTTGGATCCAGCCACAATTGCCACCAGCGGGCGCTTTGGATTGGCCAGCGCACGGCTAAGGGCATCTAATTCTGCCGCCATTAAAGGGCCGGCGCAGGCAATGGGGGCAAATTGGGCAACCCCATAAGTGGTGGCTTCGGCACGGTGTGCAGTGCCAAATGCATCATTAACGTAGACATCGCATAATGCGGCAATCTTCTTGGCTAAGACTTCGCTATTTTTCTTTTCGCCTACATTGAGACGGCAATTTTCTAAGAGTACTAATTCACCTGGTTTCACTTCAAAGCCACCATCAACCCAGCCACTAATTAGCGCAACCTTGCGATTTAATAATTCCGCAATACGGCGAGCCACTGGCGCCAAACTATCTTCTGGCCTAAATTGCCCTTCAGTAGGCCGACCTAAATGCGATGTAACCATTACCGCCGCACCCGCATCGAGGCACATTTGTATTGCGGGCATCGAGGCCCTGATGCGGGTCTCTTCGGTGATCTTTCCGGTTTCATCTTGGGGTACATTCAAATCAGCCCTAATTAGTACTCGCTTGCCCTGCAGTTGACCCGTGGTTACGAGGTCGCTAAGGCGCTTAACATTAAAAAGGGTGGCAGGCATAGAAGGCAGCTGAAATTAAGGGAAATGGCCTCCATTTTAATGAAAACTCACCTCTCCCACCACCTTCTTTACTGGCGCGCTCAATAAAGAGCTTACCTGCTCTACAATAAGTGCTTTAAATGCCTAGCCAGCTTGGCTCATAGGCTTCAAAGGGCTTTTTCTTAAACTGCTACAAAGGGTAAAAACATGTCGATGTCTGACCGCGATGGCTTTATTTGGTTTGATGGGAAGATGGTTCCCTGGCGTGATGCCAATATTCATGTACTCACCCATTCCCTGCATTACGGTATGGGGGTATTTGAGGGTATTCGGGCTTATAAAACTCCTGATGGCCCAGCGATTTTTCGCCTTAAAGAACACGTTAAGCGCCTCTTTAATGGCACGAAAATTTTCCAAATGCCAATTCCCTATAACGAAGCGCAAATTACCCAAGCCATTATCGATGTCGTTAAAGATAATAAATTAGCGGCTTGCTATATTCGGCCAATTGTTTTTATTGGCTCAGAAAAATTAGGGGTTTCGCCCACCGGCAATACCATTCATACCTCCATTGCCGCTTGGGAATGGGGAGCATACCTTGGGGAAGACGGCTTAAATAAAGGAATTCGCGTAAAGACATCCTCCTTCACACGCCACTTTGTGAACTCTTCATTAGTTCGCGCAAAAGCATCAGGCTACTACATTAACTCTATTTTGGCGCACCAAGAAGTCGCTGCCAACGGCTATGATGAAGCGCTACTACTAGATACCGAAGGATATGTTTCGGAAGGTTCGGGTGAAAATTTCTTTATGGTGCGTAACGGTATTGTGTATACCCCTGATCTTGCTTCGTGCCTAGATGGCATCACCCGCGACTCAATTATTGATATTGCTCATGACCTAGGGCTTAAAGTCAAAGAAAAGCGTCTCACGCGCGATGAAGTTTACACCGCCGATGAAGCGTTTTTCACGGGCACTGCAGCTGAAGTAACACCGATTCGTGAGCTTGATGATCGGATGATTGGCGATGGCCTAAAAGGACCTATTACCAAGCAAATTCAAGATGTATTTTTCTCTACGGTCTATGGGAAAAATGAGCGTTATAAGTCATGGCTAACCCTAGTGAAGTAATGACAATGCAAGTGACTACCGAATCCTCAGCAAACTTAAAGCCCATCATGATTGATGGTAAAGATTTGCCTTTACACTGCCCGCCTGGCGCAAGCCCTAGCTGGAATTTACATCCGCGCGTTTTTCTCGATATCGTCGATACGGGTCAAGCAAAGTGTCCTTATTGTGGAACAGAATATCGCCTCATTCCCGGAACCGCGCCCCACGGCCATTAACTCGGTTACTCGTATCCTCATCATCGCCCCAAATTGGATTGGTGATGCGGTGATGAGTCAGCCGTTCATTGCGGCCATTAAGCAGGCACTTCCTACTTGCCATATTGATGTGCTCGTAACGCCTTGGGTGGCGCCTATTTATCGCGCTTGCGCCGAAGTGAATCAGGTAATTGAGGTGCCACTTCAGCACGGCAAATTACAGTGGCGTACGCGTTTGCAACTAGCACAACAATTCCGTTTGGCTCATTACACGTCCTGTTTTATCTTGCCGAATAGTTTAAAAGCTGCCCTCATCCCTTGGTTGGCAAAAATACCTGTTCGAATTGGCTATCGTGGAGAAATGCGCTGGGGATTAATCACCCATGCTTTAGCTAATCCACCGCAAACCGCGCGCGGGCCGATGGTGGAACACTACGCCAAATTATTGCATTTGCTCCCCAAGTTAGCCTTACCTATAGGCGAGTTGGTCTCCAGTAAGCCAGCGCGTTTATTTATTCCTGATCAGGATCAAACTGAAATTCAGCAACGCTTAGCCAAAGAAAAAATTGACGTTGCGGCGCTCTATGTTTTGGCACCCGGCGCAGAATTTGGCCCAGCAAAACGCTGGCCAAGTTCACACTTTGCGGCCCTTGCCGCGATGATTTTGCAACACAATATGCGCGCCCACATCATCATTTTAGGCAGTGCTAGCGATCATGAAATAGGTCAATCTATTCAGGAACAAGCAAAAAATTCGGGGATTAACACCGCCCGTTTACATAATTGGTGTGGCACCACTAGCCTTAATCAGGCACTTGCTACCATTGCAAATTGTCAAGCAATGGTGAGCAATGATTCAGGCCTAATGCATATTGCGGCAGCTTTAGAAATTCAGCAAGTGGCTATTTTTGGTTCAAGCGACCCACACCATACTCCCCCCCAATCGATTAAAGCTAGCGTCATTTGGTTACACTTACCTTGCAGTCCTTGCTACCAGCGCACCTGTCCGCTTGGCACCTTAGCCTGTTTACAAGAAATTACTCCAGCGCAGGTTTTTACTGCCTTGAATCTTTAGGAAATCGAGATGCCCAGCCTTGCTCGCCTGTTTCAAAATGCCGATGAATTAGTAGATGCCTGGCGAAATACCTTGGCTCACCGAAATGTACAAGGTGCACTTGATCTTTGGTTAGACGATGACAACATTACTTGTGTTCTGCCTGAAGGGCAACGCTTAAGTGGCCACGCTGAAATTCGCAAGGGTTTAGAGCGGCTCTTAGCGACCCGAGCTCTATTTCTTGAGCCCATTTACAGCATGTCCCATGCGACATTAGGTACTGCCATTTATGACACCACTGAAGCGGTTCATTTTCAGCCCGATCAAATTGAAGCCGAATTTTTCTTAAATATTACTTTGGTTATTTTGCAAGATAGCCAAGGATGGCGCATTGCTCATTTACATGCAAGCCGCTCAACTGAAGAAAATTTTCCTCTACCTACTAAACATCACGGCCTACACTAAGTCCCTACACTAATTCATGGGCTTAACTCGGTTGGCGCCCTGGTCTACCTTCATCTTGCTGTTGCTCGCGAAACATCCGCTGATAATCACGAATGCGAGCATCAATTGTAGAGGCTTGATAAAAATCACTACCCCCAATTGAGCGAGCGATTTTTAATTGATCTATTGCGTATGGTAAAGCACCTTCTAAAGCAAATTTTTCTGCCAAAGCGTAATGATGTAACGCCAGTTTATTATCTTGCCGATAGGCGGTGGCTAACAAAGACCACCATAAAGGCTCTGAAGCTTGTAATTTAGTGCGATTTTTCAGCCAAGAAATCGCTTCAGCATTGCGCCCGAGTTTTAATTCAGCATTAATCATTGCTACAGGCGCCGCATACGACTGTGGAAAGGCTTTCACACTGGCTTGAGCAATCTGCAAAGACTCCGCTAATTTTCCTTTGGCCATGGCCAGCTCAGCAGTTGTAACATCTAAAGAAATGCTTTGGCGCTGAATAGGCGAGCCTGGGGCAATGACGGCCTGGGTCAGGTTTCGGACCTTCTGTAAAAACCCTTCTGCTTGATCAATTTTGCCCTGCCGTTGAGCTACTAAAGCTAAGCCGTAATAGCCCTCTAGCTGTTTTTCTGCTTGAGATTGCTTACTCAAGCCATCAAAGATTAAGCGTAAATCGTATAAACCACTCGAACTACTTTGTTGTTCAACTCGGGCGCGCGCTTTAATTAAATAAAACTCAATTGATGGGGGTATATTGCGTGGGGGCACGACCCGAGCTCGATCTTGCATATCGGCAATACGATCAGTCGTTAAAGGATGGGTGCGCACATATTCTGGAATACCTTTATCCATAATGCCAGTGGCTTTTTGTAAGCGCTGGAAAAATAAAGGCATTGCATTCACGTCGTAACCGCTACCTTGCAAAATTTCAAAGCCAATACGATCTGCTTCGCGCTCGGCATCCCGCGAATACGATAATTGATTATTAATTGCTAAGGCTTGCCCGCCAGTCATTAAGCCTTGGGCTGCTGCCGGATTTTTTGCTGCCGCTAATGCACCCAACAAGGCGCCCGCTAAAGCAATCATAGTGTTGGTGGTTTGCTTGTCCATTTGTCGTGCTAAATGCCGCTGCAACACATGTCCAGTTTCATGTCCCATCACCGATGCAACCTCAGACTCACTTTCTGCTGCCACGATTAGGCCAGTGTGAAAACCAATAAACCCGCCTGGTAAAGCAAAAGCATTTATTGAGGGGTCTTTTACTAAGAAAATTTCATAGTTATAAGCTGCGCTACCTTGATTATTTGCTCCGCCCAATTGCAATTTTTTGGCAGTTTGCAATAGGCGTCGCTCCATTTCATTTAAAAAATCATAAATTGGTAAATCGTCTGAATAATCAGGGTCAGGACGAATTTCACGCATAATCCGTTCGCCCATCTTTCGCTCTTCTAATGGGCTCAATGCATTACCACCAGGATCGCCCATGTCGGGCAATAACAAGGTGGGCCGCTCTGTAGTTTGCGATCGCGGCGGCAGATTACTCGAGCGTGCATCCGGCGATTGCACAGCTCTCCCTAAATTTTCTAAAATAGCCGAATTACCCTGCACCGACACATCGGCAGCCCGTGCTGTTGAAATCATCAAGGGCATGGGTAAAGCAAGTGCAGCAATTAAACTAAGCGTAATCCATTGCCGCAGACGGCGGTAGCAAATTTGACCCAATTTATCCAAAATTTCGATTTCCATCCCTCTATGGTAAAACTTATCCTATGAATAAACTCACACATTTTGATGATAGCGGTCAAGCCCATATGGTTAATGTGGGAGATAAGGACCATACCCAGCGCTCAGCAATTGCTACTGGCTCTATTTGCATGCTGGCCGAAACCTTTGCCATGGTTGAGGCAGGAAGCTATAAAAAAGGGGATGTTTTAGGAATCGCCCGCATTGCAGGAATTCAGGCGGCCAAAAAAACAGCTGATTTGATCCCCCTTTGTCACCCCCTTGCCCTAAGTCACGTTAGCGTCAATTTTGAAGCCGATGCTAAAAGCCATACCATTCACTGCCAAGTACGTGCCGAGACTACGGGCCCTACCGGTGTCGAAATGGAAGCCCTCACTGCAGTCCAAGTCGCCCTCCTCACCATCTACGATATGTGCAAAGCAGTAGACCGTGGCATGGTCATGAGTGATATCAAGCTCTTAGAAAAGAGTGGCGGTAAGAGCGGGGAGTGGAAAGCGGGGAAGTGAACGCTAACAATTTCAGCACTAGCAATAGGTAACTTTTGGTCTTGTCCAAATCTTGTCCAACTAAAGGATAAGAAATGGCATCAATCCGATTTAGAAGTAACAAATGGCAAGCCCGTGTATTTCGCCAAGGGCAGCAAGCCTTAGTCAAAACGTTCTACAGTAAAGAAGATGCGCAGCGCTGGGCGAGAAGCATTGAGGTGGAATGGGATAAGGGAACATATACAAGCATCCACCAAGCCCAAAAGACTACACTTGGCGAACTCATCGAGCGCTACTTACGAGAAGTAACACCGCTAATGCGTGGAGCTAGTGCAGATACTATTCGTCTTAAAGCAATGATGCGTAGACTAATTGCTAAAGAGAATATGGCAACACTTACCCCAAGCAAGATTGCCAAGTACCGTGACGAGCGTTTACAAGAAATCAAGCCTAGCACGGTGATACGTGAGCTAGCTTACTTTTCAGCAATCATTAATCATGCTCGCCGGGAATGGGGTTTAAGTATTCCTAACCCCGTATTAGGAGTGCGAAAGCCAGCGCAACCCCAAGGCAGAAATCGGATACTAACATTCGATGAGGAGCAGCTACTTTTAGATGCTTGTAAACCATTAGCTAATCGTAATATTTATACGAGACCCTTTGTCATTCTAGCCATTGAGACCGCCATGCGCAGAGGTGAACTCCTAAGCCTTCGCTGGGACAACATTAATTATCAAACCAGAACAGCGCATTTAGCCCTAACCAAGAATGGTGAATCACGAACGGTACCACTATCTACTAGAGCAATAGAAACACTACAAGCACTTCCCAGAAGCATTGATGGCAGAGTGCTTCCCGTTAACTTTGCCGCATTAGAAAATAACTTTAAGCGAGCCAGAGAAAGAGCCGGGCTAAAGGATTTACGGATTCATGATTTACGTCACACCGCAGCCACTCGCCTAGCTGAGAAGCTACCTAACCTGCTTGAATTAAGTGCTGTTACAGGTCATAAAAGTCTAGCCATGCTTAAACGCTACTACCATCCTAACCCGCAACAACTGGCGCTGAAACTGGGCTGAAAAATGAAAATTACGTAAAAATCCAATCACTAACGAAGCTTGTAAAATATTGATTTGTAAAGGTATTTTTTATATTTAGTGAAAAAGGGTTTCCGTTAGTGGATAGACAGTGCAGGTATCTCTTGATGTGCCATCACGGACGCCCAGTAGCCAAGCGGTGCGACTGAACATACTTGGCATGTATTGAATCGGCAAACATCGCAAACATCGCTGAGTGATCCACTTTTCCATTGGAACCCAGCGGTAGATTGTGTTGCACTGGATACTTGCATACTCCATTAGCATCCTCATCAAATTGGAAAGTGGCCTTGATATCTATGGCGGACCCAAAGCGCTTCTTATAAGCAGACGCCATCGCTTTCTCAAGCTTAGGGTGTTCTAGCGACTGAACGATAAAACTATCGTGAATTGGTAAGCAAACGATATTTTGACTCAATAGATCCATAAGTACTTGCTCTGCAATCTTAGAGTCCTCATATTGGAGCGTTAGTCCATAGCCGCTTTCAAAACGGTGCGCTATCGGAGCATGTTTTTTTTGAATTAATTTCATCAATTGCGCCCTAGTGATACCAAGTGTTTTCTTATGATTCTTTGGCAGTACATAGCGCCCATGCTCATCGTTCACTATTGCATTAAAGAACTCTTTCACAATAGGTCGCATGCGATCACACTCTGCTGGTGTAGACCACAGCCCAATGTCATACATATCACCCTTAGGTGGGGTCAAGCCCTCGAGGTGGTAAATCATGTATGGGTGCAAGCCCGAATAATCCACTTCAACAGTCGGCAACCAATTGATAGTGATATACACACGGTACTTTTTGGGAATAAATTGCCACCAACCGCCATAAAACCGCCCGCCCAATTTCATACTATTTCGAGCAAAAATCCTGCGTAACTGCACCATTGTGAAATCCAGATACTTGGGGAAGGATCCTTCTCTGGTGTATTGATATTTATTTGCTTTTTGACCATATGCCAGCTCGCCCGCTAAGCGCTGAAAGCTAGACTTATTCATATCCAAACATATAACTTGTTGGTTAATAAATTTATTAAATTTCTTAAGGTTATGACCCATCTTACGAACAGGGTCTGATTGCGGCAGGACTTGTTTGTACTTTTTCTTGGATTTGCTGTCGTAGTTCCTTAATACCACTACCTCAGCTAGCGGCTGCATTTCTTCCCAAACTAGTCCTAGTTTTTGAAATACTTTGAGCAAATCCCCAGCCGCCCATATACGTGTGACTTCGCCAGCATCATCCGAAGTTCTATGGCCTTTATCAATGTAAATCCAGCCAAGTTTATCCATCGCATGCATCACCGACATGGTTATTTTAAAGCTGATGTTATTAATTCGATTTTCATCATTAGCGTTATATGCAATAGGTCGACACGGCACACCAAGACTAACTTCTTTTGACTGACTACAAAAGCACCGATATAGGCCCTGAATAATAAGCGTAGAAGCTAGTAGTCGTTTTGCCTGCGTTGTATCTGAAGGCTTATTCCGTCTACCTGTCAGGTGATCAATATTACTTATTAAGACCTTAATTTGTTCATCAAAAAGACTGTGCTTAGGTGGATGAACCTTATTGATAAAAATAATGGGCTGTTTCATATAAGCGGTAAGGTGTGGAGATTTTCACTCTACGCAAAACAGCCACTGTTGGCAATGGGTACAAAATAGGTATATCACTATGCGATATGTATGGTGGTAATTTCAGCACTCCATAGGGTAGCGAAAAGTTCTGCAGAAATATATCTAGAAATCGCTAAACAGCGTATTACCACTTCTTCGGAATCATCCCTAACTCTATGGCTAACATCTCTAAAAATCTGAGCCTAGCAGTCGTTTCTACCGAGCGCTGGCGAGCATCAATGGTGCATCGTCCATGCCGAAAGTTCCAATGGTCTTGATTTTTTTGAGAAAGTCCCCCATGAAGACGGCACCTTCCATTTAGCATCCCATGCTTCTGGCAATGGGCATCCTTATTCCGTAGTTTGGCACCACAAATCACAATAATTTTCCGAAGGTTCGATACTATTATTTTAATCGCGCGCACTACTTTTGGTAAGCAATAAAAAACCACTCCGTAGAGTGGCTAGTGAGGGTTAGCTATGAAGACAGTTATTACTATACGCTACTAGAGCCAACACCAAATGAGTTAAACAGTTATGCATGATATTTTCATCAACGTTCATTGGCTGCCCATTATTTTGAACTAATTCCTCTTGGATTATTTGATGGTACTGTCGGCGTACTTAAGGGGGCTAGTATTCCTGAATTAGGAATGGAGTACATCGATACAGTACTACTTTGTCCATTGGTCACATAAGCAAAGGTCCCAGCGGAATTAATAGAAATGCCTTGGGGACTATTCCCTGTAGCTATGGTGGGTGTACCTAGTGCGGTAAGTTGTCCAGTCCCAGCATCAATGGAGTACATCGCTACGTTATTAGCATCCTGATTAACCACATAAAGAAAGGTTCCAGCGGGGTTAATGGCAATCGCCACGGGAAGTGGCGCTAAAGCACCTGTACTTATGGTAGCTGGAGTTAAGGCGGTAATTAGTCCATTACCTGCGATGGAAAACATCGCTACTTGAGCTAAAGAGCCATTAACTACATAAAGAAAGGTCCCGGCGGGGTTAATCGCAATGGCCCTAGGGTTCGAGGCGCCAGAAAATGCTGTTGTATCTATGTTAGTCAGTTGTCCAGTCCCAGCATTAATCGAGTATGTCGATACGGATGGACCATTAATATTGGCCACATAAAGAAAGGTACCAGCGGGGTTAATGGCAATGCCCAATGGCCCAGCTCCAGTGAGTATTTTCTTTGGAATTAAGGGGGCTAGTATTCCAGAACTAATTGAGTACATCCATACAGAATCACTATCTCGATTGGTCACATAAGCAAAGGTACCGGCGGGGTTAATAGCCATACCTTGTGGATTCACATCTGTACCTACTGGCGTACCTATGGGAGCTAGGATTCCAGAGCCGGGAATGGAATACATCGATACGGTCTTGCTGTTGTTATTAACTGCATATGCAAAGGTACCAGCGGAGTTAATGGTCATGACAGTTGGCTGACTTCCTGTTACTACTGTCGGCGTACTTAAGGGGGCTAGTATTCCTGAATTAGGAATGGAGAACATCGATACACCCCCAAAAAAATTAGCCACATAAGCATATCCCGTACACACCACCGTGACATTCGTCACATTAGCACTGGCAATTACACCGCTACCATTAAATACAGTACAAATTTGTGATGCGGGTTTCGTAAGGACGGTAACAGCGTAAGCTGCGCCATTAGCTAGTGCAGTTGTAAATGTAGTCACACCATTGGCACTCACACTTAAGTTATTACCACCATTGTTTTGTAAAACGGTAGTACCGACTAAACCAGAAACTGTTGCACTCACCGTGAAAGTAGCTGTTGGTGCTGGCGTTCCGCCGCCTCCTCCAGAATCACCGCCACCACCGCTACTAGGGTTGACAGTACAAACGACCGTGCTATTAGTAATGTTGGCGCTCGCAATCGTACCGACCCCATTATTAACTACACAAGTAGAGCCGTTCGGTTGAGTTAAGACAGTAATGGCATAGCTAGCACCATTGGCTAGTTGAGTTGTAAAGGTCGTACCACCATTAACGGCTACAGATAAGTTATCAGCACCATTGTTTTGTAAAACGGTAGTACCGACTAAGCCAGAGACAGTTGCACTCGTACTATAGGTTGTTGGGGTTACTGGTGTTGTAGGGGTAGTTGGAGTATCTGGCGTAGCTGGAGCAGTAGAAGAGGTGCCGCTATTGCCACCACCACAGGCTGCAAGTGAAATTATCAATGCACAATAAATGCACCGCAAGATTAAGATAAAACAGGATTTCATGTGGCCTATAAATTGGGTTAGTTTGTATTAAGGCCGGCTAACTGTTTTGCCAACTTTAAGTACTATATATAAATTATTTTTAATATCAAGAAATATACATACCCCTCACCCTTTTTGAATTGAAACATTGACAGGGGGTGTTTCTATAAGCCCGCTTACTCCAGCGCAGGAAACCCCACTAAGGGGTACCCCCTGAGCAAAATACTATGTATAGGCTAGCTTAGTGAAGCGGTCAATTTAGGGGGTGGGGGTATGGTGGGGTCTGGGTTATGGCAAACGGTTAAGGGGTGGTCCTACACATAAAATAAAATCCCCTTGGTTTGAATTGATGTCGAAATGTTGGGGATCAGTTCAGAAGGTGGATGAATCAAGCAAATATGTCAGTACATAGCACTAGTTAATTTGCATAATAAAATGACCATTAGATGGTTGAGACATATTAACAGCTGGGCCAGTACCATCAGACTTTGCCCCATTCTTAAACTGAATAGTTAATTGATCCCCTAGTATTGTGCAATCAGCTGTCAAGCATGAAAATTGATGATTATGGAACTCCTCTGCATTACCAGAGGCTCTGTTAATGTCTATATTTAAACTATAAACATACCCCAGCAAATAGCTAAACCTGCGCCCATTGGCATCAGCAGCGGTATCTGTTATTCCCATAACAGCATACGCATACTCTGGATTTATGCTGTTATCCATCATATTGATAACAGAACTATACCTCCCATCTTTTGGAGTTAAAGCAAAATTCTGTTTACCTGGCCCAGTTTTATTTTGATCGCTCAATGTGCAAAATGGCGTTCCTCCGCAAAAAGGAGTCTGATTATTCACAGTTATGCTGGAAGGCGCCTTAATGTCGATGAAATCTGGTGAACGGCGGGTGTTTCGGCCCGGGACACTGTAGTCGTAGTCTCCAGGCTCCGCTCCACGATACTTTACACTTGATCTATAAGCCTGGGTTAGTCTGCCTGAAGTATAAGAAACCTCGCTACCAACTAAAACGCCCATCACATTTCTAGCGGCAGTTGCGCCTGTATAATAAAATTTCGAGTAAGTTGTCTGACTGCCATTAGAGCAATTTGCCACTACATATGGCCCCCATGGAGTATTCGGGCCTGAATACCACGCCGAGATATTGGGCTGATAAGATGCGCCATCCGCATTCAATCTAGAGCAACCTAGATCTTTGTTAGCGATACTTTGTAGAATGGGAAAACCATCCATTAGGCCATAAGTTGCAGGTAAGCCATCAGTGACATTTGTCAAGGCTGCTTGAGCATAGCTTCTTACATCTACTTTTTGTAGTGCTACAGTTTCTCCTTTAAATGGGTTATCAAAACTCTGAGACAACTTAGCCAGCCTTGCTACCTCAAGCACATTAAGCTCATCTATAAGCATATTTTGGAACATACCTTGATAAGCGGTAATTTGAACCAATAAACTAATAATCATGTTGTTACATGCTTTACGAATAGCTAAGAAATCACCAACTGCGTTTTTCATGCCCGGATCTGTTGCGCAGACGTTATTCAGGTTGGTTTTTATGAGATCAAATCGGGTTGGTTGTGCTATATCAGTTAGCAGTTTTCGTTGGACATCTAAAGAACTTATTAGCTTTATTGCGCCGGCCTGAACTCCATTTTTAGTGCTACCTGGAACCATCGAGGCAGTATCTAAGCCGCCAGTTTGAGCAAAAAAATCAACGAGACTTGCATATTGACCTTTTTGTGGGCCCACAAACTTTTGGTAACTGGCTAGTACACCATCCATGTCACTAATAATCGTTTGAATCTCCAAAAAACTAGTCTTAGCTTGATTCAGTGAGACGGTATTTTGTATTGCGTTAATCGAATTCTGTACATTGTCTAGGCCAGTTTGCAGACTTGTTAATTGGGCCTTTATTGAATCTAACTGATCAAAAATTGCCTGGAATCGGTTTTCAGTATCATCACAGGCAGCGCCAAAAAGAGCCGCTATTCCTTTTGAAATGGCCCCGAGGTAGGGTATGTTATCTACTATTTTATTTTCTATATTAATAGACTGTCCTCCCCACGCTGCGACTGCACCTGCGGCTCCACCCACGATAGCGGCAGCCCCCTTAGTGGCAACACTGCATTTTGGGGTTGGCGCAGCAGCAATGACTGGCGAAGCGGCAACGATTATTTTTGACTTAACTGGGGACGCTGATGGATTTGAAAGAGGTGTTGCAAGTATTTCACCTTTGTCTAAAGAAGCTTGTAGCTGTTGATAGTACCCCGTTGCAGATTGTGCTCCTGTCGCTGCAAAATAGGTATCACTATCCATCTTTAAGTTAAGAAAAAAATCTGGCGTCTGCCCTTGTGCTATTGCTGCAGCGTTACTTTTAGAAAAATAGTGGTTTATCTCCGCTACACTCAGATGGTTCTCTTCGGGGTTGGCCTTATCCAACTGCCCAAAAAGATAGGCCCCCAAATGAGTTGCAGAAGCATTGATTGATGTAAAGCTAGCTGGTGGTGAACTACTAGTCCAAGCACCCACTAAATCGCCATCTGCGTTATAAAATAAGACGGTGTATCCCTCCTTAGTGTTAGCTGCAATAGTAAGGCTACAGGTATTGGCACTAGGGCAAGAAAAAGGGCCACTATAAAGGTTGGTATTACTAGAATCAGTGGTAATGCTAACGCTAGTAAAATCTTGGCTTACGCCATTGGCGACTGAAAATTTGATGTTGCCATTAGGATTACCCTCTTGGGTACTTGAAGTGCCATCGCCGCCACAGGATACAAGACCTAACATCACTAAAGGGGTAACAAGCCCAATAATTAGTGATTTAAATTTCATATACCCACCTTTAGTTATTAATATGAAATATGGAAAATTCACTACTAAATCCTAGCATAGGTAAAGGAGAATAAAAAGACGGAATTTCACTAGATTGGTGAAAATTTCAAGGGTGCTTGAGCAAAATACTATGTATAGGCTGGCTTAGTGAAGCGGTTAATTAAGGCTGGTGGGGGTACAGTGGGGTCTGGGTTATGAGGAATTGATATGAGGAAGCCCTGCACATTAAAACTACTCCTGTAAGCTAACCCAAAAAATAGACTATATAGCCAGCTGCAGGGGGGTGACAACCAGCCAGCATCTAATACGCCACCTTGCTCATTCATTTGCACTCAGGTTGGTCACGGAAGACGGGTAAATTACACCAACGGTAGTAGCAGAGGGCGGTACTGGGGTTTGAGAGGGTGTCCCATATTTTGTGTAAACGGGGTTCGTTTACTACAGAGGGATTCTCTCCTCATACTTAATACTAAACTGATTTAATGCACCCTTCCAATCTCTGATGGGCATACTCCACTTTTGGCTGA
>NZ_JAJVCQ010000006.1:0-136146 GCF_021395235.1 Polynucleobacter sp. IMCC30063
TTAACATCAACCGAGCTGCTTTGAATGAAATGGATTCAGGGTCAAAGGGCGCTAGGCCAGCGGCAATGAGATCGGCATTGATAAAGCGTAATGTTAAGGCTTTGACTGATGGCGTTTATGAAATGCGCGAGAAGTTTGGACCTGGTTGGCGCATGTATTACGTGGTGAGGGGAAAAACGATTATTGTGATGCTGGGTGGCGGGGATAAGTCCAGTCAATCGAATGATATTAAAGTGGTAAAAAAATTAGCCAAGCTATTGGAGGATTAAATGAAAACCGTAAAAACAGAAAAGAAAATAAAAGTTAGTGGTTTAGCTGAATTTGACATGACTCGCCATCTGAAAAGTAAGCGCGCGATGACTGAGTATTTGAATCAAGTTATTGCTGATGGTGATGATGCCGAATTGGCGACTGCCTTGGGACATATCGCTAGGGCAAAAGGCATGGCTGAGATTTCTAAATCAAGCGGCATTACTAGAGAAGCCTTATATAAAGCTCTAAAGCCTAATACAAAACCTCGCTTTGATACTGTATCCAAGGTCCTTGGTGCCTTAGGTATGAGAATCACAATCCATGCCTAATAGTTTGGAAAATAAAAAAACCCCTAGATCTACTCTAGAGGCTTGGTGGGTCGGGCGGGATTGGCTTCCACATAACTTTGCTACACAAAGTTAGTGTCCACCGCTTTTCGCTTTGCTCAAAGTCGAACCAAGGTTCTCATCCAACACAACATATCAAATAAAAATAGCCCCAGAAAGGGCCATTTGTACGACTCGACACATAGTTAACACTTTATACCGGACACATACTTTACAGTTTTAGGCATAGGGGTAAACCATAAGTATTTAATAACAAGAACAACAGATAGTATTTAACAAATGCCGATGCAATTTCATTGCTAAATTAAATACGGCATTTTTAGTTTCCCTAATTGATTTACATTGGAGGGGTAAATATGAAAATTTTTCACTTTTTGATTTTAATTGGCGCATATCTCATATCTGCAGCGTCTTCAGTTAGCGCACAAGAAGCCAAATTCAATGAATATGGGTGGCCAGCAAATCAAGATAAAAAAGTCTCAGCAAGTTCAGTAAAGTGGCTTCAAGATAAAGGTTGGTGGCCACTACAAATTGCTTATCAAGCCCCTTGGTCTGGGCAAAATACACCAAATATAATCATGGATAAAAAAGGTCTTTTGGTTAAAAGAGGTATCGAGGCTAAATTTCAATCATTTGGTTCTGGCCCAGCTATTAATGAGGTGATTATTTCAGGCCGTTTTCAATTTGGTAATGGCGGAAACTTTCCATTTACATCATTAATTGATAAAAATATTCCAGTTAAAACAATTGCGGTAATTAATACCAATGTTTTACATGCCACAGTTGTTCCAATAGATTCAAAAATCAAATCAATGAAAGATTTTAAGGGTTCAAATCCGCCCGCTACTATTGGTCTTGTCACTGGATCTGGGGCAGAATTTTATATTCAAGCCTCAGCCAAAACTAATGGCCTTGAGATTGGCAAAGATATTATTCTAAAAAATATGCCTATTAGTGAGCAACTGGGTATGCCAAAGGGGTTAGATGCAGCAATTCCATGGGATCCTGCCGCAACCATTATGACTCAAGAGCGAAAAAATTCTCGATATATTGACGATATCTATCCCTACAATATCTATGAAGGCACCTTTTATGTTCGACAGGAAATAATTGATAATGCTCCAGATGTTGTTCAGGCATTCACAGATGCAATTGCAGAAGCAACTTTATGGATACGAAAAAATCCTGATGCTGCTGCTGAAGTATTACAGGAAGAGCCAAATTTAAAGAATTATTCCAAAGAAATTTTAAAGCAACAAATATTGGCTTATAACAATTTATATAAGCCCACTTATATATACCCAATCCCTCTTTTTTGGGGTCAAGCAAATGAGCCTATTTATAATTGGCTCTACGAAAATAAAAGGATTCAAAATAAGCTTACTGCAGCAGACTTTGCTAAGGCAGTTGATACACGGTTTATGGACAATACCTTTGCTAAATTAGGTTGGGCCATACCCAAAAGACCTCCATTCTTGCCTGCTAGCTGGAATGCGCCATTAGATAAAACTCCTTACCCCCCATATATGACACCTATAAGCACAACACAGGCTCAAGCTTTTCCTGAAAAAGGGGACTTAGTGCGGGACTGGGAATTTGATGGCAAGAAATATAAAAAGTAAAAGTATTGAAAAATATTTTTGATATTTCTGGTAAGCGCATTCTTATTACTGGAGGAGCCAGGGGGATAGGATTTTCTTTGGCAAAAATGTTAGCGGAACAGGGCGCCCGAATTTTTATCGCAGATGTTCTTGATGATTTGGGTTCGAGATCTGTTAAAGAGATTCATGGCGGGAATCATCTATATTTTCATTTGGATATTACAAATGAAGCTAGTGTTCAAAATTTAATTAATGATATTGCGCATCTCCATGGAGGTGTCGATATCGCTTTAAATTGCGCAGGGATTGCCGTTTTTTCCCCAGCTTTTGAAATGTCTTACGCGGATTTTTCTAAAACACTTGAAATTAATCTTAATGGAGCTTTTCTCCTCTCAAAATATTTAGCTTTATATATGACTAAAAATAATGTAGCGGGGAAAATTATTCATTTGGCATCTGTTTCTAGTTATGTCGCAAATCCAAACTATGCCGCCTACTCTAGCAGTAAAGCGGGCCTATCTCAATTGGTAAAAGTTTTAGCTAGAGAATGGGCGGAAAAAAATATTACAGTTAATGCGATTGGCCCAGCTATAACGCCCACCTTGTTAACCAAGGAAATTTTTAAGGATAAAAATTGGGAGGCTAAAAGTTTGTCACAGATTCCTATGGGGCGGTTTGGTACGCCAGAGGATTTATTAGGAGCAGTTCTGCTTCTAGCGTCACCTGCAGGGAGTTATATTACTGGGCAAACTTTATTTGTCGATGGGGGGAGAACCTTAGTTTAATAGAGCAAAAATGCAGTCGTATTAATTTAATATCAGTATTTGGTGGGTAGCGGACTTAAAGCATTTGTCCATTACGGACCAAGTGTGCAACGCGCTTATCGACTCGAATACCAAGATCTATATGGGATTGATGGGTAAAACAGCGGATTAGTGGAAATTGTTCCAGGCTAGGATTATGAAACGGCCCGCAAAGCCCTATCCTATATGGTGGGTCGGGCGGGATTGGCTTCCACATAACTTTGCTACACAAAGTTAGTGTCCACCGCTTTTCGCTTTGCTCAAAGTCGAACCAAGGTTCTCATCCAACACAACATATCAAATAAAAATAGCCCCAGAAAGGGCCATTTTTATTTGGTGGGTCGGGCGGGATTCGAACCCACGACCAACGGATTAAAAGTCCGCTGCTCTACCGACTGAGCTACCGACCCAGAAAGAAAGAAATTATAGCAATTTGTTGCTGGACTTCTTGAAGATCGCTACCCACCCCAATGAATCAGGAGTTAACACGTCTTGCTACTGGTGGATTTTTGGCAAAGTAGTCTTTAATTCCCTTCAAAATGGCTTCCGCAATGCGATCCTGGTAGGCCTCATCATTCAGTCGGGCCTCTTCTTCTGGGTTACTGATGAAGGCAGTTTCTACCAAAATAGAGGGAATATCGGGCGCTTTTAAGACTGCAAAGCCGGCTTGCTCTACTTTGCCTTTATGCAGGGGGGCAAACCCACCGATTTGTTGCAGTATGGCCTGCGCTGCTTGCATAGAGTCTTTAATTTGTGCGGTTGTTGACATATCTAAGAGCAAATTGGCTACTTGAGCATCTTTAGTTTTGATATTGATGCCGCCCACTAAATCTGAGGCATTTTCTTTATTAGCCATCCAGCGGGCAGCAGTGCTTGAGGCTCCTTGTTGCGAGAGGGCAAATACCGAAGCGCCTTTTGCATGTGGTTGGATAAAGGCATCAGCATGAATTGAGACAAATAAATCGGCCTGTACTTGGCGTGCTTTCTGAACTCGTACGCCTAGTGGCACGAAATAATCGCCATCCCGAGTCAGGTAGGGGCGCATATAGGGAACATTCTCGATTTTATCTTTTAGACGCTTAGCAATTGCGAGCACTACTTGTTTTTCTTTTGAGCCCCGCGCACCAATGGCGCCGGGATCTTCGCCGCCATGACCAGGATCAATAGCAATAGTAATTAAGCGTTTATAGCGGTTATTGGCCGCTTCTTTATTTGTTAAAGCCGAACTTTTATTAGGCGGTAATTCTTTATTGGCAAATTCAGCAATTAAATCGGGCTGGGCATTCAATTGTTCGAGGGCTTTTTCTTTGCGGGCACTGTTTTTTACTAACTCCATTAATGGGTCGGGTGGGGCGGCTGAATAGAGATCAAACACCATGCGGTATTGGTATTCGGCAACTGGGTCAAGGGTAAAAATTTGTGGTTTGACGGGTTCTTTTAAGTCAAACACCAAGCGCACTACATTAGGTTGAAATTGGCCCACCCGGATTTGTGACACATAAGGGTCATTAGGCTTCACCTTGGCCACCAAATCCTTTAAGGTTGGATTCAGCTCTAGCCCTTGTACATCAACTACTAGGCGATCGGGATTCGTGAGCATCTGTTGGGTAATAGGCAACGGTGTATCAGACTCTAAGGTAATGCGAGTGTAATCTTCAGAGGGCCAAATTCGCACACCCATTATCTTGGCGCCGTAAGCGATTTCATTGATACCCAGCAGAATTAAAAATCCCGCCTTTTGTAGCCCCCCTAAACCCAAAACTGCTTTAGCAGACCGTCTTAAGGTGCGACGCTTAATCTGATTAACTGCAGAAGTTTTAGTCATCGCGTTTAACTTAGGCTTTCAAGCTTTAAGAAGATGATTTGCCCTGTGGGCGAGTGAGCGGCGATATGAATCTCGCGTTCACATTCAATCGGCAACGCTGTAATGCTAATAGAGAGATCAAAGACCGGTAAGGTATCTTCGGCTTTTTCTGGCCATTCAACTAAACAAAGGCCTGGTGTGGTAAATAAATCAGCAAAGCCAGCCTCTTGCCACTCTAAGGGGGAGCGCATGCGAAATAAATCAAAATGATGCACAGCAATCGAGTGTTGCGCTACCGCGATCGAGTAGGGTTCGCACAAGGCATAACTAGGGCTTTTCACTTTTCCCAGATGCCCCATGGATTGAATGAGGCTGCGGGCAAAGCTGGTTTTGCCAGCGCCTAGCTCGCCGCTGAGAGCCAAATTGACCTGCCCATCTGGTGACTCCTTGAAATATTGAGCCAGCGCTTGCCCTAGGGACCTAGCTAGATCACCCGTTTCGCTTTCCTGCCTACAATGTTTACTTAATTGATTCAATGTGTACTTTGATATGAATATTGCTTGGTTGCGTGAACAGGCTACTCTTTTCGGCTTTGACCGTTTGCGCATTACCGACACCTATCTTGGCGAGGCTAGCGAACGCTTGCGTCAGTGGCTGGCCGAGGGTCGCCACGGACACATGGATTATATGAGCCGTCACGCACTTTTGCGAGCCGACCCAAAATTACTCTTACCGGGTACAGTGCGCGTCATTTGCGTCAGTTTGAACTATCTACCCGACGATCATGACATAGACCAAGAATGGCGGCAATTAGCCAATCCACGTGCTGGAGTCATTTCAATGTATGCCCGCGGTCGCGATTATCACAAAGTTTTACGTGGCCGTTTAAATGATTTTGCCAAAGCAATTGAAGGTCAAATCGGTCCCTTTGGATATCGGGTCTTTACCGATTCAGCGCCTTTAATGGAAGTAGAACTGGCGCGTAAAGCGGGCTTGGGTTGGCGTGGAAAACATACCGTACTTTTAAATCGCGAATCGGGGTCCTTCTTTTTTCTCGGTGAAATCTTGGTTGATCTTGCTCTACCCGTTGACCCTGAGGAAGTGCAGCACTGTGGCACGTGCACGGCTTGCATTGATGTTTGCCCTACACAAGCAATTACAGCGCCTTATCAGCTTGATGCGCGTAAATGTATTTCCTATTTAACCATTGAAAATCCCGCCGCTATTCCGCTTGAATTTCGGCGACCGATGGGTAACCGTATCTACGGGTGTGATGATTGTCAATTAATTTGCCCATGGAATAAATTTGCTAAACGCTCCAGCGTGCCTGATTTTGTAGAGCGCCATGGCTTAGGCGAGCAAAGTTTATTGGCATTATGGTCTTGGACTGAAGCCGAGTTTGAGCAGCGGCATGAAGGCAGTGCAATTCGGCGCATTGGTTATAGTCGCTGGCGGCGTAATTTAGCTGTTGCCATGGGGAATGCGTTAGCTAATTCGGCATTAAATGAGATTGAACATGCTGAAATGAAAAGCGCACTAACGGTTGCCATGCCTATGGCCGATGATCTTGTGCGCGAGCATATTCAATGGGCATTACAGCCAGAATCTACAATCTAGCCATGACTGCTGCTGCGCCACCCCCACTTCCCCCCAAAGCCTTCCTGGTGCCGAATTCTGCAGAGCTAGATGGGAAAGGACCTCAGCGTTACACCAGTCGCAAACATGCGTTCTGGAGTGGCTTTCGGCATGCTGCTGGAGCTCCGGCAATGGTACTGTTCGCCGGCATGGTGGGCTTTGGGGCAATGGCTAAAACCAATAATATTGATATGTGGTTCACGTCTTTAAGTAGCTTGTTGATGTTTGCCTTACCAGGGCAAGTGGTGTTATTGGATATGGTACTTTCTGGTTCATCAGTAGTGGCAATTATCCTAGCTGTAACGTTGACATCTACTCGTTTCGTTACGATGACAGTTACTTTGTTTCCACAACTACATCCGCGTGATCGCAATCGCAAACTCTATGCTTCAGTGCACTTATTAGCAATGACCGCTTGGGCGGTATCGATGCGTGAGTTTCAGGCAATTGAGTCACACCATCGTCTCCACTATTATTTGGGCCTTGGCATTTTATGTTGGGCGATTAGTTTTCCGGCAACCATTTTGGGTTATTTGTTGGCTGGTTTAGTACCCAAGTGGATTGCCTTGGGACTTGTTTTTATTAACCCCTTATTTTTTCTATTAACGTTTACTGAGGTTAAAGCCACGATCAATCGCGTAGCAATTATTTTGGGGGGCGTCTTAGGACCCTGTTTTTATTTACTAGATCGCGACTCGAGCTTGCTCGTATCTGGTGTGGTTGCAGGTACGGTAGCCTACCTTATTGATCGCCAGTTTTTACGTCGTCGTTTTAAAGATCAATCATCATGAACACTGCCCTACAGGGTTGGGGTATTTGGCTAGCGCTTTTCGGTGCTTGTATTGGCACTTATTTATGTCGCGCCATAGGTGTTTTACTCTCAGGGAAGATTAATCAAGATAGCCCGATTTTCGAGTGGCTTTCCGCGGTTACTTACGCAATGGTGGCAGCGCTTACAGTGCGGATGATTATTCTACCTTTTGGCTTATTAGCAACTGTTCCAATGTATCTGCGCATTGGTTTATGCGGTCTATGTTTAGCAATAATGCTATCAAATCCTCATAAGCAGTTAGTGCCAGCCTTATTAACTGGAACCTTGCTGATGATGACTTACGGATTAATTTTTTGAAAACTATTTATCAAAATATCCATCTGCCAAGTCATTTTTTTCAATGTAATATAAGGAACCTACTGGTTTTCATTTTGTAACGCCCTGGAGATTGGAAATGACTTTAAATAGAAGGTTAGTACTTAAATCGCTAGTTGCCATTTCAGGCACACTTTTTTCTTTACGTAATTGGGCTCAATCATGGCCAGATAAGGCGATCAAACTTGTACTTGGCTATACCACTGGCGGAGCCTCAGATGCGACTGCACGCATTATTGTTAGGCCTTTAGAGCAAAATTTAAAACAAACTGTTGTGATTGACCATAAGCCAGGTGCCGGCGCATCGATAGGCGCTGAATTTGTGGCCAGAAGTACGCCTGATGGTTACACTATTGGCCTCACCGATACTGGGCCCTTGTGTATCATGCCGCATTTGCGCAAAGTGGCATATGACCCCCTAACTGACTTCACCCCCTTATCTTATGTATGCTCTACTGGGCTGGTCTTAATTGTAAATCCAGCATTGGATGTTAAAAACGTACAAGAATTAATCACTTTAGCGAAGGCTAACCCAGGTAAGTTTAGTTATGCAAGTTCTGGCGTGGGATCTGTACATCATTTAGCTGGCGAACTTTTTAAAGCTAGAGCCGGGGTTTTTATTGTGCACATTCCCTATCGCGGTGCTGGCCCAGCGTTAACTGACTTGATTGGGGGGCAAATTCCTATTATGTTTGCCACAATCGGGCCTGCATTACCCATGATTGCTTCTGGGAAAGCTAGGGCATTGGGAGTGACATCTATTGTTCGGTCTAGCTCTTTGCCGACTGTTCCAACCATTGCTGAGCAAGGGCTAAAGGACTATGAAGCAGTTTTACGATTTTATATGGTTGGCCCAATCAAAATGCCGGCGCCTGTTACCACCTTGTATCAAACTAATTTTAAGCAGATCATGCTTGAGCCCAATGTGATTAACGAACTTAAAAAATTGGGAAATGATGACATTGTTCCTAAAACCCCAGCCGAAATTCAGTCGATGATTCAGTCAGACTATCGAAAATGGGGGGCAGTGATTAAAGAGGCGAAAATTACACTTGACAGTTAATGGTGTCGTGAAGAAAAAGTTCCCATGAAAAAATGGAATACGCTTGAGCTTAATTTAGCTCAACGCCTCGAGCGGGCGCGCACAATTACAAATAATAAGTACGTTTCACAAGAGGATATAGTTCGCCTGCTTGAGCTGGTCATTGAACCTGGAGATAAAATTTGCATTGAAGGTAACAATCAAAAACATGCAGATTTTTTGTCGCAATCTTTGGCGGCGGTAAACACTCAAATAATCCACGATTTGCATATCGTGCAATCAAACATTGCCCTTCCTGCGCATTTAGATATTTTCGAAAAAAAAATTGCAAAAAAACTAGACTTTTGTTATTCAGGTGAGCAAGGTGTTCGCTTAGGAAAGTTAATTAAAGAGGGGCTAATTGAGGTTGGTGCGATTCATACCTATTTAGAGCTGTATAGCCGTTACTTTGTTGATTTGACCCCTCGCGTATCTTTTATCGCCGCTCAAAGCGCAGATTCTCAGGGCAATCTATATACCGGACCAAATACTGAGGATACGCCGCCAATTGTTGAGGCCACAGCATTTAAAAATGGCATAGTAATCGCCCAAGTAAATGAGATAGTTGAAAATGTACCGCGTATTGACGTACCTAGCGATTGGGTTACTTTTATTGTCAAGGCGCCTAAGAATCACTATATCGAGCCAATCTTTACGAGAGATCCCGCATTAATTACTGAGGTGCAGATCTTGATGGCCATGATGGTGATTAAGGGAATTTATATTCCTTATGAGATTAATCGACTAAATCATGGTATTGGATTTGATACTGCAGCCATTGAGCTAATTTTGCCGACCTATGGCGAGTCGCTTGGATTAAAGGGTAAGGTCTGTGAATACATGAGTGTTAATCCGTGCCCCACCTTAATACCCGCAATAGAGTCGGGTTTTATTAAAAATATTCATTGTGCGGGGTCTGAGCTCGGGATGGAGGATTATGTTGCGGCTCGCCCTGATATTTTTTTTACTGGCCCAGATGGATCGCTTCGCTCGAATAGGGCTTTTTGCCAACTTGCTGGCCACTATGCCGATTTATTTATTGGTTCAACTTTACAAATTGACACTGAGGGAAATTCATCTACAGCAACTTTAAATCGAATTGCTGGATTTGGTGGCGCACCTAATTTTGGATCAGACTCCAGGGGTAGACGCCATGCTAGCAAAGCGTGGTTAAAAGCTGGTGAGGAAAGTATGCATCCAGGAAAATCAGTAATACCACGCGGGAGGAAGTTGGTAGTACAAATGGTAGAAACCTTTAAAGACAAGATGCAAGCTACTTTTGTAGATAAATTAGATGCTTGGCAATTAATGGAAGATTTTCAGTTAAGCATTCCGCCGATCATGATTTATGGGGACGATGTTACTCACTTAGTTACCGAGGAAGGTATTGCACACCTTCATCGATGTCGTAATTTGGCTGAAAGAGAACAGGCAATTAGAGGTGTGGCAGGATATACCCCTGTAGGACTAGCTAGAAATAAAAAAGTCGTAGAGGAATTGATTAGCAAAAAGATTATTCAGCGACCTATAGATTTAGGAGTTGATCCGCGCATGGCAACGCGCAATTTATTGGCAGCAAGGTCGATTAAGGATTTAGTTTTTTGGTCTGATGGTTTATATAAACCACCTAAACGCTTTAGGAATTGGTAACTATGGAAGCTTTTGAATTTAAGTTTGGCCCTTGGTCAAACCCTTCTCAATTAAGCAATAAAAAACCGACTATTGTCGGTGTAGTTGGGTCGGGTAATTTAGAGGTTTTGGTGGAGGAGGTTGATTTAAATGGGTGCACTCAATTTTCTTTAGAGACTTCGATTGATGGTTTTAAGAAAACATGGCAAGCAGTACTTTCAGACTTTGCCGAACAAGAGCAATTTGCAAATACCATCATTACAATTAATGATGGTGGAGCAACGCCAGCAGTAGTGCAGCTACGTCTTGCTCAGGCGGCACAGCAATGGAAAGAAACCACATGAGATTAGAAAATATTTCCGGTCTTTATGAATCTTCAGCACGTGAACGTATTTCATTAATATTAGATAGAGCTAGTTTTAAGGAGATTCTGCCTCCATCTAAGCGGATCTCTAGCCCACACTTAAAAACGCTGGGTATGCCAATTGCATTTGATGATGGCATCGTCATAGGGGTTGGTTTGTTGGAGGGAGAGAAGGTATTTTGCGCAGCTCAGGAGCCCGGTTTTATGGGCGGCTCAGTTGGAGAAGTGCATGGTGCAAAATTAACCGGTTTACTTGAGCGAGCTGCGATAGAAAAGCCGGCTGCCGTTATTTTAATTTTAGATACTGGCGGCGTCCGTCTACACGAAGCCAATGCCGGACTCATTGCCATATCTGAAATACAAAGAGCATTATTTAAGGCGCGCTCAATGGGCGTAGTTGTAATTGCAATTTCTGCTGGTTCAAATGGAATATATGGCGGCATTGGAATTGTGGCGCGATGCTGTGATTACGTTTTAATTACTGAACAGGGCCGCTTATCTGTTTCGGGCCCTGAGGTAATTGAGTCGCAAAAAGGGGTTGAAGAATTCGACGCCCGTGATAAGGCCTTAGTGTGGCGCACCATGGGGGGTAAACATAGATACTTGCAAAATGAAGCGCAAGCCTATACAAAAGATTTAATTGAAAATATACGCGCGACCATCGCAGCCTATTTCAGTAAGTCAGTTCCGCTTAGCCTTGAAGAATTATTAAGGCAGCATAAAAGCCTGGGCCTGAGATTAGAAAAATTTAGTGACTGTGCTGATGCCCTTGATATCTGGGCCAAAATGGGCATTCAGAATCCCGATCAAATTCCTAGTCTTGATGATGAATCTTTTATTGCCATTGCTAATCGAGTAAGAGATCATGACTAATGCTAATTCTGCTTGTGAGCAATTATTCCCTTTGGGCTTTAATTTAGCGACTGCAGGGGAAATGATTTATGGTGAAGCAAAAACAAGTAGGGGCGTCGTTGCTTTACTTGGCACAATTAATAGCGCACCCATTGGGGTCGATTTGGCTTTTGGATTAGCTGGGAAAGTGCTTGAAATTATTCAAAATCATCCCCAAAGACCAATCATTATTTTGGTTGATACACAAGGGCAAAATTTGTCACGGCGTGATGAGTTGCTTGGCAATGCAGGCTACTTAGCCCATCTTTCAATGTGCTTCGAGCTTGCGCGAATACGTGGTCACAAGCTAATTAGTATTGTTTATAAGGAAGCTGTAAGCGGTGGTTATCTTGCATTAGGAATGATTGCCGACAGATCTTTTGCCTTGGAGAACGCCCAAATTCGCGTGATGGCACTTTCTGCAATGTCACGCATTATGCAAATTCCATTAGAAAGACTAGAGGAGCTATGTACTAGCTCACCTATATTTGGACCTGGAGCTAACAACTACGTTGCACTTGGGGCATTAGATGCGGTTTTGGTAAATGATTTATCGTCACCAATTGAGGGGGCCTTAGGTCAAAATGAGCAGCTTGATCAGCGCGCAAAACTCGGCCTTGAAAGAGGTGGCAGAACATTAGCCTTTGAAGTAATAAATTCAGTTATTAATACCCATGTATGAAATTGCCTCCCTAGCGCCGTGGCGACATCGGCAGATTTGGATTCGACCAGAAGATGCTGGCGAAGTTTTTTTTGAGCGCGACGAATCTAGGGAAAAAGTTAACTATTTAGTATCTTGGATCAAGCAAAATAAGCCTTTAGTAGGTAGAGCTTTTGGGCAAGCTAATCTAGCCTCAACGGGCTTGAGACCAATTGGTTTGCTGCAACTTGGATCACCCAAGAGCAAGCAACGCCTTTATCTATTAGTTAAAAACACAGTTATCGATAAGGTTGAGCAACCCCTTTTATTAGCCTCAGTTCTAGCGTATTTGCCTCTCCAGCATTGTTTATGTGCCACCCATTTATTGGCTTTACTTCAAGGAGTTGAGGTTGAAATTAGGGTATATGGATCTGCATTCTGGAGTCATGCACAAAAATCTACATGCATGACAGAGGAGTCAGATTTAGATTTAATCATCCAAACACATGGTCGCAATAATATTGAAAAGACTTTTGTTGCGCTCAATAAATGCAGTAATTTATATGCCATTAGACTCGATGGCGAATTAGAGTTGCCCGATGGTAATACTGTTGCTTGGCGTGAACTATCGATCATGCCAGACAAAATATTAGTGAAGTCAGATCACGGACCTTCACTGCAAAATTGTAGTGAAATTTGGGCGCAATTAGCATGAGGCCATTAAGTCTCAAACAGGCCCTGCATGAATCTATTGGCCCACTAGTAAACGCGCAAACAACTATTAGAGATGCTTGTTTATGGGCTCTTTGGCATGAGTTAATTACCTTTCCTAAACCTGGTTTAGTTAGCCTTGAAGACTCTGGCAGCCATTCTGATATGTCGGCTAGCCACTTTTCAAGCAGCATAGTTGCCTTGCGCTTTTATTTTTATCAAATTGCCGAAGCGGGTTCTAGGGGGCTTAAATTTGAAGTATTACGTGAATTGGGAATCTCGGGCGAGCAAAGAATGCTGGCCGCCACCAGTGGCCGCAATACCCATAGGGGAGCTATTTTTAATTTAGGCTTATTGGCTGCCGCAGCTGGCTATCAATTAAAGAATAATATTCAATTGAAATCCCTTGGTGAAATTGTGACTGAGCTTTGGGGTGAGGAATTAATCAAACATCAGCGGAGCAGTGATAGCAATGGCTTCAAAATCTTTAAAAAACATGGTACGGGCGGAGCATTAAGTGAGGCGCAGAGTGGTTTTAGAACTGTCTATCAAATTGGTTTACCAGCCTACCAGAAGCTTTTATTTCAGACCCAAGATCCTGAATTAGCCCGCATCCACACTTTTTTTAAACTACTTTCAGTTACTGAAGACACGAATTTATTGCATCGGGGGGGATTAGATGGACTTTTATTTGCCCGGAATGAAGCCCTTTCTTTCTTAAGCGAAGGTGGCGTTTTAAATCCCGGGTGGCATCAACATGCTGTAGCTATTCATCACAAATTCATAGCACGAAAACTAAGTCCTGGAGGCTGCGCTGATTTATTAGGAGCCTGTCTTTTGATTGATTATCTTGATCTGACCCTTGATGTCTAATTTTGCGCCTAACTTTGCAATTGTCTGTTCAGGCCAAGGAAATTTAAGTGCAGACACCTTAGCATTTTCAAAGATACAGCACGACGGCGCAGAGGTAATAGAAATTTTTTCCTCAATTTTTAGTTCTAATCTTTATGCCGAAATAGGTAAGCTATCACAGCAAGGCTTTAATCCGCTATCGCAGCCACTCGCGGTGGCCTCGGCGATTGCTAATTGGCGCATTCTTCAAGAAGCTCTGCCAATTCCCAAGATGTTTGCTGGATATAGTGTCGGTGAGGTTTCTGCATGGGGATGCGCAACATCATTACCAATTGAGCAGATTGCCCAGATTGCCTACAACAGATCATCCTTGATGGATCAATATGCTCCGCCTAATTCTGGCATGCTCGCAGTTCGGGGAATAGATTTACTCAAGCTTAATCAGCATTTAAATGGTGGTTTAATATATGTGGCAATTATTAATGAAGATACCCATTTTGTGGTTGGTGGCAATAAAGATGAGTTAAAGAAGCTTGCTGAGGTGCTAACAGCTTCGGGCGTTTGGTCAAAATTATTGGATGTCTCTGTTCCTTCTCATACTCCCTTGATGGTAAAAGCCAGTAGTGAAATGAATATCTATTTACGAAACTCCTTTTCAACAACTGTCGTACCCTGCAATTCTCCAGTTTTACTGGGCATTAATGGCGCGCGTTGTACAGATTTTGTAGTGGGGATGCAATCTTTAGCCAGAGCAATTGCTGAACCCATTTATTGGCAACATGCTATGCAAACTTTATCCGATAGTGGCATCAAAGTAGTTTTAGAGCTTGGCCCAGGCGGATCATTGGCGAAAATGATTACTGAAGTTCACCCGCATATTGCGGCAAGATCTATAGCTGATTTTAGGACCCCCAAAGGCGTTGTAGATTGGGTCTTACGGCAATTGGATGAAGGCTAAGAATTTATTTTCAGTGCCTTATCGCCTATTTAATTGAGGGCTTTACTAGCTATTTTTTAGTTGATAATCATTCTCATTTAAACTAAGCACTGGCGTTTTGCGGTGCAACCTTTGGGGAGGGGGCACCGCTTTTTTATCTGCACTCAATTACCCAGCTAAATCAAAGGTGGGCTGCCAGAATGCGTGCAATATGCACCGCCTCTCGTTGTACACCATCTTGAATTTGATGGCGACAACTCGTACCATCGGCAACGATCCATGCATTCGGTACTTGTCGAATCGCAGGTAACAAAGTAAGTTCTGCCATTTTTTTTGAAGCGGTAATGTGTTCAACTTCATAACCAAAACTTCCAGCCATGCCGCAGCAAGAAGATTCAATCAGTTGGGGGTTGGCATTGGGAATTTGTTTTAATAGTTCTAATGTTGGCGTCAATTCAGCAAATGCCTTTTGATGACAATGTCCATGTACTAAGACGGGCTTTATGGCTGTCTGTAAATCAAAGTGACAACGACCTGCTTTTAATTCTGCAACTAAAAATGTTTCGAGTAACTGTGCTTGTTGACTTACGGTAATCGCTTGCTCGCCAAAACCCATGACTAAAGCCTCATCTTTAAAGGTGAATAGGCAGGAAGGCTCTAGGCCAACAATTGCAATGCCGCGCTCGGCATAGGGATGTAAATGCGTTAACAGGGCGCTTAGTTGTTCTTTTGCTTCATCCACCATGCCTGCAGCTAAATAAGTTCGTCCACAGCAAAATTGCTTGCCGCAACCTGCTTGCTTGGCCCGAGCTGCTTTAGTGGATTGCGGAATATGAATGCGATAACCCGCGGTTTCAAGTAAACGAATTGCCGCTTGGAGATTTTCATTTTCAAAATACGCATTAAAGGTATCGGCAAATAAGACCACGCCTTTACCATCACCTTGAAGCAATGCATCAGGTGAATGCGTATATTTCTTTTGCAGAATGGCTTGGTTTTTCCATAATGTTTTAGCGCTCCAGACTGGCAAGCTGCGGGCTGCAGAAATTCCTGTGAGCCATTGTTGCAGTTTGGCGATAAAAGGAATTTGATTACGTAAATTGAGTAGGGCTGGCAAGCCTGGTATTGCGCTGATGACGGGGGCATAGCGTGGTAAATAAGCAACCAGTAAATCGCGTACGGAATGACCGACCCGTTTTTTATAGCGCTGCAAAAATTCAATTTTCATTTTCGCCATATCAACCCCGGTGGGGCATTCGCGGCGGCAGGCTTTGCAACTCACGCATAAATCCATGACTTCTTTAACTGCATCACTGGCTAATGGGTCGCTTAAACTAATCTCATCTTGCTCCAATTGACCCGACATCGCTAAGCGCAAGGTGTTGGCGCGCCCGCGGGTCAAATGTTTTTCATCCCTAGTAACCCGATAACTTGGGCACATCACCTCGGCGTCAAACTTACGGCAATGGCCATTGTTATTACACATTTCAATGGCTTTTGTTAAACCTAGAGCTGGATCGCCACCCGTGCCTGGAGCAGAGATTGCCTCGGTAACGGGATTATTTTGCACATCCCAGGCCGACCAATCGAGCGCAGGTTTTAGGGGAATGATGGCGTAGTTAGGTGGATATCGAAATAGAATCTGCTCATCCATTTTGGGCGGATCAATGATCTTGCCGGGATTAAATAAATGATGTGGATCAAAAGCAGTTTTGATGGCGCCTAAAGCGGCTGTTATTTTGGGACCAAATTGCCAAGAAATCCATTCTCCACGACACAAGCCATCGCCATGCTCACCGCTATACGCGCCTTTATAGCGCCGCACTAATTCTGCAGCCTCTTCGGCTACTGCGCGCATTTTTTGCGCTCCGTCACGGCGCATATCTAAAATTGGCCGCACGTGTAATGTGCCAACGGAGGCATGTGCATACCAAGTACCGCGTGAGCCATGTTTAGTAAAGACTTCAGTTAGGGCTTGGGTGTAATCCGCTAAGTGTTCTAGGGGTACTGCGCAATCCTCAATAAAGCTGACGGGTTTGCCATCACCCTTTAAGCTCATCATGATATTGAGACCGGCTTTACGCACTTCCCATAAATTCTTTTGCAAACCAAGATCGATCATTGGCACAACGGTATTGGCTAAACCGAGGTCACCCATTAAATCTTGCAGGCTTTTTAATTGCGCTAGCAAAGGCGCCTGACTTTCCCCTGAAAATTCAACCAACAAAATTGCTTCTGGGGTCTCGGCTTGGGAGTCGACTAAGGCAGTTTCGATTACTTGCTTGAAGCTAGGATTGCTGCGGGCTAAATCGATCATAGTGCGATCGACTAATTCCACTGCGCTGGGGCCTAACTTTACTAGGTGCTGCGCACTTTCCATCGCGCGATAAAAGCTCGTGAAGTTGATTACTCCCAGCACTTTATGTTGCGGCAAAGGGGCTAGCTTTAAGCGCAGGGACTTGAAATAGGCGAGGGTACCTTCGCTACCCACCAGCAAATGCGCTAAATTGACACTACCGTCATTGGTATAGGGCAATTCACTTTGGGGATGAAAAACATCGAGGTTGTAGCCTGCTACGCGGCGTAATACCTTGGGCCAATTGGCTTCTATTTCAGGCTGAAGTTGCTCAGCCAGACCTTTGACAAAGATGCCCAATTCTTTAGCGACGCCTGAGCTTTGGGCATAAGGTCCAAATTGGCCAAGCTTGCCATTAGCCAACCAAGCTTCGATACCAATTACGTTATGCACCATATTGCCGTAGGCAATTGAGCGACTGCCGCAGGAATTATTTCCAGCCATGCCGCCAATCGTGGCTTGGGCACCGGTTGACACATCCACTGGAAACCACAAGCCACTCGTTTTGAGTTTGGCGTTGAGGTGGTCTAGCACCAAGCCCGGCTCGACCTCCACCTCTGCTCGCTTTAGATCTATTTCAAGGATATGGCGAAAGGCGTGGCTATTGTCGATTACCAGCGCAGCCCCTGTGGTTTGGCCGCATTGACTCGTTCCACCACCACGGGGCAAAACAGGAATAGCAAATTCTGCGGCTACTGCCAAGGCAGTTTTAAGGTCTTCAGCGTCTTCTGGAATAAAGACAGCCAGAGGAAATTGCTGGTAAATCGACGCATCGGTAGCGTACCGACCCCGATTGGCCATATCGGTCAATAAGGCGCCCTTGACGTTTTTACGTAGGCGGGCGGCAATTTCAGGGGGAAATGCAGGTTTTATCAGCATATGGCAAGATATGGGAGAATGCTGCAAAATACGGTATTTAGCAATTTATCAATAGTATTAATAATAATTTTATTTCGGAGACTTCATGTTGAAACTTGATTCACACCCTTCGGGCCACCATTTTCTCAATATTCCTGGGCCGAGCCCAGTACCACCCCGTATTTTGCGCGCAATTAGCTTTCAAGTCATTGACCATCGCGGCCCAGAATTTCAAGCTTTAGCTTTAAAGGTCTTAGAAGACGTTAAAAAAATCTTTAAAACTAAGCAACCCGTCATTATTTACGCTGCCTCAGGTACTGGCTCTTGGGAAAGTGCTTTAGTCAATGTTTTAAATCCTGGCGACAAAATCTTAGGCTACGAAACGGGTCAGTTTGCGCATCTTTGGATGGTGTTAGCAAAAAAACTCGGCTTAAATGCCGAAATCATTTCTAAACCTGGCGATGCTGCTTGGCGTTGGGGAGTTGATGCCAACTTAATTGAAGAGCGTTTAAAGCAAGATACTAAACACGAAATTAAAGCAGTGTGCGTGGTTCATAACGAAACTGCCACTGGTATTACTTCCAACATTCCTGCAGTGCGCAAGGCCATTGATAACGCCAAGCATCCGGCCTTACTATTAGTCGATACCGTTTCGGGTTTAGGTTCTGCTGATTACCGTCACGACGAGTGGGGCGTTGATGTCACCATTGCGGGTTCACAAAAAGGCTTAATGCTGCCGCCAGGTTTAGGCTTTAATGCAATTTCGCAGAAAGCCATTGAAGCTAGCAAGAAAGCGACCATTCCTCGGGCCTATTGGGATTGGGCCGATATTATGGAATTTAATAAACAAGGCTTTTGGCCCACCACGCCTAATACCAATTTGCTTTATGGTTTGCATGAGGCCTTAGATATGATGATGACCGAGGGCTTGGATAATATTTTTGCGCGTCATCAACGCTTAGGTGAAGCTTGTCGGCGTGCTGTGGCAGCCTGGGGTCTTGAAAATCAATGCTTAGATGCAAGCGCTTATTCACCAGTAAACACTGCTATTTTGGCCCCGGAGGGTATGGATTCCGATGCCTTGCGCAAACATATTTTAGAGCGCTTTAATATGGCCTTAGGTACTGGTTTAGGTCGCGTTAAGGGTCGTGTATTTCGCATTGGTCACTTGGGCGATTGCAACGACTTAACTCTCATGGCAGCCTTAAGTGGCGTCGAAATGGGCCTACAAACAATGGGTTACAAACCCAAAGCCAGTGGCGTAGTGGCTGCGCAAGATTTCTTAAAATCCGCTGTTTAATCAGATCAAAAGCGCAGCTATTAACCCTATTCTTATTTGAAAACAAATTACCATGCTTGCTAAAAAGCCCTATCTCACTCAAGCTGATGTGCAGAAAATTTTGAATGCGGCAGATGTTTTTGCAGCGGCTGGTAATTTTGCGGTGACGATTGCCGTATGTGACGATGGGGGTCATCTCTTAGGCTTAATTCGTCGTGATGAATGCGCCCCTGTTTCAACCTATATAGCCGAAGAGAAAGCTCGTGCTGCCGCAATGGGCAAACGTGAAAGTCGCGTCTATGAAGAAATTATTAATAATGGACGCATTTCCTTCTTATCAGCGCCGCATATTGGCGGTATGTTAGAGGGTGGGATCAATATCGTCGTCGATGGGTTTACTATAGGGGCTGTAGGCGTATCTGGCGTTAAATCTGCTGAGGATGCTAGCATCGCCCAAGCCGGCATTGCCGCTCTTTCGTAAGCCGCTAATTTAAAAGGGCTTTTTTGTATTTTATAAGGTATTTTGATTAATTCTGCTCCTGAAGTAAATTCCCCTGCCAATTCCCCGCCCAATGGCGGATCTGAAGACTCTCCCAATGCCCCAGTGGCAGCCTTTACTGATTTTGCTTTAGATCCCCTCATACTGAAGGCGATTGCTGAGCAGGGCTATACAACCCCCACCCCAATTCAGGCAAAAGCTATACCAATTGTGTTGACTGGGCAAGATGTGATGGGCGCAGCACAAACAGGTACAGGTAAGACTGCTGCTTTTATTTTGCCGATTATTCAAAAATTATTACCCCTATCAAGTAGTAGTGCTTCCCCAGCACGTCACCCAATTCGGGCTTTGGTATTGACCCCCACGCGCGAACTCAGTGATCAGGTTGCAGAGAATGCCGCCAATTATTCGCGCCATACCGATTTACGTACTGCGGTCGTTTTTGGCGGGGTTGATATGCAACCGCAGGTAGCAGCTTTACGTGCTGGTGTCGAAATTTTAATTGCCACCCCAGGGCGCTTACTCGATCACCTGGGTTCAAAGACCGCAAATTTATCGCAAGTAGAAATCCTCGTCTTAGATGAGGCCGACCGGATGTTGGATATGGGTTTCTTGCCGGACTTGCAGCGCATTATTAATTTGATTCCGGCTAAACGGCAAACTCTGCTGTTCTCAGCAACCTTTTCACCAGAAATTAAAAAACTCGCCCAAAGTTATTTGCGCAATCCCGTGACAGTTGAAGTAGCGCGCCAAAACGCTGCCGCTGATACGGTGAAGCAGGTGGCTCACTTAGTGGCATCTGAAAATAAGCAAGCAGCTATTGTGAGCATTATTCATGAGCGTACTCAAGCGGGCTTTCCGCGGCAATATTTAATTTTTACTAATAGTCGTTTAGGTTGCGCACGATTGGCTCGCGCCTTAGAGCGCGATGGCATTAAAACCGGTGCTTTGCACGGTGACAAAAGTCAAGGTGAACGCACCTTAACTTTAGATGCTTTTAAATCTGGTGTCATTGAAGCTTTAGTCGCGACCGATGTGGCAGCTCGAGGCTTAGATATTCCGGATATGCCTTGTGTTATTAATCATGAGTTACCCTTCAGTGCCGAAGACTTTATTCATCGCATAGGCCGCACCGGCCGAGCTGGCAGCAAAGGCGATGCGATTGCCTTAGTCGACTCTAGTGAGAAGCGTTTGCTTGATGATATTGAGAAGCTATTAAAACGGCAGTTGGATATCGCGCCCTTACCAGCGTCTGACTTTGCTCCAGCTAAGGCCCTGACTAGAGGGCGAAGCACCAAGTCGGTACCGCCGCCAAAGCAACCCGTTGACCCTTTCTTCTATCAGCCCTATCAAGCCTCGCCTAAAGCGAGTAGTGAGGCTGCTGCTGAACCGATGAATGAGGCTGGAATTACCCCTGCTAAGCCGCTCGTTGGCGCACTCTTGGGTGGCAGTAGAAAAAAATCTCACTAATCTAAACAAGCAATTCAGCGCTTTAGATTTTCTGCTCCCGCCAAGCGTGGGTGGCAGCGTGTAACCATTCGGCAATTGTGAGATGGTGGTGATTGGATAAATTAGCAAGGCCTAAATGATTTGCTGCTGCTTGCAGTGCTTGCAAAGTGAGTTGCGGATTTTCTGTGGCGATGGCAGTAGCCAGGGTTTGCTTGCTGAGCTTTTCCCCCCGCTGATCGAGCACTAAGGGTAAGTGCAGATAGTGTGGGGTAGGATATCCCAAAACGCCTTGTAAATAGACTTGTCGAGCCGTATTGCTGGCTAAATCGGCACCCCGCACGATATGCGTGATATTTTGGGCAGCATCATCTACCACTACGGCCATTTGGTAGGTAAAAAAGCCATCTGCACGCCGTAAAACAAAATCCCCTACGCTTTGCTTGAGCTCCTCTGCTTGAAGCGCAAGACGCCAAGCTACTGGGCTGGCCAAATTAAAGAATTCCGAGTTGGCTAGCGAGTGGGGAATCTGGGTTGGGCGACAAATACGCGGATAAATGAGCTCTTCATGCCGTTCAGAATGGCTACCCTGGGCTGCTAAGGCACTCATAATCTGCTGTCGCGAGCAGGTGCAGGCATAGGCCAAACCTGCTTGAAAGAGCTGCAGCAAAGCAGTTTCATAGTATGAAGTGCGTTGAGATTGGTAGATGAGCTCTTCGTCCCATTGCAGGCCACAGGCACTGAGTTGATGCAGAATGGTTGTCGTTGCCCTTGGTAATGACCGTGGCCCATCGACATCTTCAATTCTGAGCAACCATTTTCCTTGGTGGGCGCGAGCGTCAAGCCAGCTTCCTAGAGCCGTAGCAAGGGAGCCTAAATGCAAAGGCCCAGTGGGTGAAGGCGCAAAGCGCCCCCGATAGCTAGAGCCAAAAAATGTGGCAGGTTGAAGTGTAGACACAGCTAAAATCATCTCATGACCGCGCCCCAATTTGTTCATTTACGCCTTCACTCCGAATTTTCAATTACGGATGGCGTGGTGCGGATTGAAGAGGTAGTGGCTGCAGCCCAAAAAGATCAAATGGGCGCAATTGCCTTAACCGACCTGAGTAATATATTTGGCTTAGTCAAATTTTATAGTAAAGCTCGCGCCGAAGGAATTAAGCCGATTGCCGGTAGTGATGTGTGGATTAGTAATGCCCAGGAACCCGAACAAGCCTATCGGCTTTTATTGTTGGTGCAGAATCATGCGGGTTATCTCAATTTATGCCAACTCCTAACGCGTGCTTCCTTAGATAATCAAGCGCGTGGGCGGGCTGAAATTCAGCCGGAATGGTTTTTAGAACCTGCTGCAAAAGCGTCTGATCGAGCGGCAGGTAAAACCCTAGCTAGTGGTTTAATTGCCCTGTCAGGCGCACACCTTGGGGATGTGGGTCAAGCGCTTTTAAATGGCCAAGAAGCCATAGCTCAAGCAGCTGCTAAACGTTGGCAAGCTATTTTTCCTGATGCTTATTACATTGAAGTTCAGCGCGCCGGTCATGCCCAAGATGAGCAGCATCTGCAACTTGCTTGCCAGCTTGCTAGTGCAATGGCTTTGCCGGTCGCGGCAACGCATCCCGTGCAATATATGAAAAAAGACGATTTCACGGCACACGAAGCGCGCGTTTGTATTGCGGAAGGTGAGTTACTAGGTAACCCGCGGCGCCAGAAAAAATTTACTACCGAGCAGTATTTTTTAACCCAAGCTGAAATGGCTACTCGTTTTGCCGATTTACCTAGCGCTTTAGCGAATACGGTAGAAATTGCTAAGCGCTGTAATCTGTCATTGGTGTTGGGGCAACCGCGCTTACCTGAGTTTCCTACCCCGCCAGGAATTACCTTGGGTGATTATTTATTGCAACAAGCTGAAGTGGGTTTGGTACGCCATCTCGAGCGCAATTTTCCTCTGCCTGAAGAGCGTGCAGCGCATGAGCAGCGCTATCGTGAACGCTTAATTTTCGAAGTCAAAACCATTGAGCAAATGGGTTTTCCAGGCTATTTTTTAATTGTGGCTGATTTCATTAATTGGGCGAAAAATAATGGTGTGCCAGTTGGTCCAGGGCGTGGCTCAGGCGCCGGATCTTTGGTAGCTTATTCATTAGGCATTACTGATCTTGACCCCTTGCGATACAACTTACTTTTTGAACGGTTCTTAAATCCAGAACGGGTTTCCATGCCCGACTTTGATATTGATTTTTGTCAACATGGGCGTGACCGAGTCATTCAATATGTAAAAGATAAGTATGGTGCCGATGCCGTTAGCCAAATTGTGACCTTTGGCACGATGGCTGCGCGGGCGGCAATTCGTGATGTTGGGCGCGTGCTCGAGCAAGGCTATACCTTTGTCGACGGCATTGCGAAGTTAGTACCCAATAAACCAGGCCAGGTTGTCACGATTGAAATGGCTAAAAAAGAAGAAAAGCAATTAGCCGAGCGCGAAAAAAATGAAGATGAAGTTAAACAATTATTGGCTTTAGCTCAGCAATTAGAGGGCATCACCCGCAATGTGGGGATGCATGCTGGCGGCGTTTTAATTGCGCCAGGTAAGTTAACTGATTTTTGTCCGTTATATACACAAGACTCTAAAGACCAAGATAGCAATTCGGTCATTAGTCAGTTTGATAAAGACGATGTCGAGGCAATTGGCTTAGTGAAGTTTGACTTTTTAGGCTTAACTACCCTCACCATTCTGGCTGCTGCTGAACGCTGGATTCGTGCACTGCATGCTGACCGCAAGCACTGGAGTATTGGTGAAATAGTACTTGACGATCCTGCACCCTTTGATATTTTGAAAAAAGCCAATACCGTTGCAGTCTTCCAATTGGAAAGTCGCGGCATGCAAAGTATGCTGCGCGAAGCTAAGCCCGATCGCTTTGAGGATATTATCGCCCTCGTTGCTTTATATCGTCCAGGACCAATGGATCTGATTCCCGATTACATTAGTCGTAAGCATGGTAAACAAAAAGTCGAATATCCCGACCCTCGGATTGAGCCAGTATTACGCGAAACTTACGGCATTATGGTTTACCAAGAGCAGGTGATGCAAATGGCGCAAACCATTGGCGGATATTCTTTGGGTGGCGCCGACTTACTGCGTCGGGCGATGGGTAAGAAAAAGCCTGAGGAAATGGCACAGCACCGTAAAATTTTTAGCGATGGTGCAAAGCAGGGCGGCATTAGTGAGAGTAAAGCGCACGAAATTTATGATTTGATGGAGCGTTTTGCTGGCTACGGATTTAATAAATCCCATGCGGCAGCCTATGCCTTATTAGCTTATCAAACTGCTTGGCTTAAAGCGTATTATCCCGCTGAATTTATGGCTGCCAACTTATCGTTAGCGATGGACGATACAGACAAAGTCAAAATTTTGTATGACGATTGCTTGCAGAATCGAATTACTGTTTTGCCACCGAACATCAATACCGGAACGTATGAATTTACCCCTCTGCGCTTGGCTGAAGACGCTATTGACTTACCACTGCATCAAATTCGCTATGGCCTAGGGGCTGTGCGGGGTACCGGTGAAGCAGCTATTGCAGCTTTAGTGAAGGTGCGGGAAAACGGTGGCCCCTTTAAAGACCTGTTTGATTTTTGTGCTCGCATTGATCGGCGCCAAGTAAATCGGCGCGCGATTGAAGCTTTACTGCGCGCGGGCGCTTTTGATGTTTTATATCCTGTAGAGCAAAACTCGGGAGCAAAACGGTACGATATTCGGGCCACCCTTCTAGCATCATTAGCACGGGCAATTGAGGCGGCTGAACAGGCTGAGGCATCGATTCATCAGGTGAGCCTATTCGATTCGGTAGATGATGGTGATCGCCATTTACCAGAGTTAGTGCGTGAGCCAGTATGGCCTGAAAAGAAACGCCTCCAAGAAGAAAAAACTGCCTTGGGCTTATGTCTCACTGGTCATCTTTTTGATGCCTATCGGCTCGAGGTTGAGCACTTTGTGCGGCAACCTTTGCGTAAAATTACCGAAGGTAAGGATCAATTGGTGGCTGGCATTATTACTTCGGCGCGAATGCTAACTGGGCAACGTGGCCGCATGATGATTGCGACGATTGATGATGGGACCGCAGCGCTTGAGGTCACTTTATACAGCGAAGTGTATGAACCCAATCGACCTTGGCTCAAGGAGGATGAGTTACTTATTGCCAAAGTCAATGTGATGCCAGATAAATTTTCTGGCGGAATGCGGATTGTCGCGGAGCAAGTAATGGATATTGCTGGCGCCCGTTTACGCTTTGCCCGTAATGTTCATGTTTGCATTGATGCGGGCCTCGACTTAAAAATGTTACGCAGCCAAATGGACCCCTACTTAATTGCTAATCGGGTGAAACCCAGCAATGATATGGTGCGTGGCTTACCCTTGACTGCAGCAGTTACTGCACAAGGGGGTGCATGCTTAATGCAATTTCCTGATGAATTGCGTTTATATCCCGATGATGCATGTTTGCATAGCTTGCATCAGTTATTTGCTGCTAAGCAAGCCAATGCAGTAGTTGTACAGTATCAGTAACTTGCTTCGATTGCACTAATGACTTCACTTGGCTCCAAGAGGTCGAGACATTCGCTGCGGCTATCGGCGCGATCATCGCAACCTGCTTTACGGCAGGGCACACACTCTCCAGGCCCTTGCAAAATAGTCACGTTTGCCACAGTTTGACTGCGGGCCCGTAGCGCATAGGGCGTCGTACCGATAAAACCATTCGGCCATGGACCAAAATTACTCGGTGGGGTAGGCCCAAAAAGAGCAATCGTAGTGGTACCGCAGGCTGCGGCTAAATGGGTAATTGACGTATCAATACCAACATACAGTTTTGCTTGCCGCAATAAACTACCCATTTGGGGAATCGATAAAGCACCTTTGGTATCGACTACATGAGCTCGTATGCTGGGATCTAACAGAGATATTAAAGCCTCATTTAATTCTAAATCTTGGGGTGCAGATGATGCGCTTAATACGACTTGCCAACCTTGCTTTACTAAATAGACCACTAAAATTTGCCAATACGTTAGAGGCCAACGTTTGTAGGCCATTAGTGGACCGGTATGCAGTATCGCTAATTTATTAGTGCGCAGTCCTTCAGTAATTTGCGCTACAAATGCTGGGTTGAGATCTGCTGGTGAGGGTGGAATAACTGCAAGAGGATTGGCAAACAAAGTGGCATTACTTACAAAGGGCTCTAGTAAGCGCATTTTTTCAATGACGACATGCTGATGAAAATAATCAACCTCAATGTTTTGCAGACTAATCCATTTTTTCCACGCATTTTTTAAACTAGTTGATTTTTGGGTGATCTCGCCTTGCGGATGGTTGGCTACGACACCGACGCGTCGTGGAGCTGCTATCAGACTATAGAAATAAGCGCGATCGCTGGGCTGGGTCACTAAGGCTAAATCATAGCGTTGAAAGAGACGCTTAAAGAGGCTGAGATATTCCCTAAAATTAGGCCGATCAGCGGTTTCAATCCATTCTTGAATGTCTGCATTCCCTTTGAGCATATCCAATTTGCCGCGATATCCAAGAAAGTGAAATTCTGCTTTTGGCCATAATTCGCGTGCTTGTCGAATGAGGGGGGTGGTGACCAAAACATCTCCAATTTGGCGGGTAGCGATGAACAGCACGCGTTTGGGTGGTTTCAAATCAACGACCGCTTTCGCCATAATTTGCGCGCGCACATGCGCGGCATTTTCGGCAGCATTGGCTTGATCATGAATGCGATGAAATAAATGCAGCACCTCAGTTGACCATGAGCCAGATTTACGGATCACCCCATTTTTTTGTAAACGAAAGATAAAATCAGCATCCTCGTGACCCCAACCCGTCATGCTTTCATCAAAACCCTGAATGGCTAACGCATCGCTCCGCCAGCAGGCCATATTGCAACCCTTGATGCGGCGCCAGACAAATTGGCGGTAATGTCGCCAAGTGCCATCGGCGAATTTCAGATGCAAAGGTAAATACTTGTTAATTCCGTGGCATAAGCGGTAGACAAAGCTATGCGCTAAAAATTGGGAAAAATCCCATTGCGGCCACTGCAAAATGCGTTGGGTTAATTGATCGTTAACCAAGATGCGACTACCAGTCACTAAATATCCTGCTTGAGCAAGCTGACGATGGCGAGCGACAAAATCGGGTTGCACAATGCAATCGCCGTCGAGAAAAATAAAATAGTCGCCACTGGCAGCCTGAATTGCTTGATTTAGTATTTGGGTTTTGCGAAAGCCAATATCAGCTTGCCACAGATGCGTAATGGCCACTGGAAATTGTTTTTTTGCCGCATCAATAATTGCTCGTGTGCTGCCTTCCGAACCATCATCAGCAATAATAATTTCAAAATCAAGATCGGTTTGCGTGCGCAAAGAATCGAGGCAAAGCGCCAAGGCTTTAGGCCAGTTATAGGTTGCCAATAAAATGGAGATCATGCCTGCGGTGTTTCCTTGGCAACTGCTTGTTGTTGATTGAGGCGCCATAATTTGATATAGCGGTAGTAGGTGCCTTGCATATTCGAAATGGCTAGACTAAAGCCTTGCGAGCCATCGAGAAAACCAGCTTGCAAAATATAAGTACGGATGAAAGTCCATGCGCCATGTGTGATTGCTTTAAGTGGAGAACTTTTTTTACCTCGGGCAAAAGCCTGTTCAGCTGCAGCGGTGGCATAGCGCTGCATTTTTTGTTGCACCTGTGCTGCATTCATAAAGCTGTAGTGCAGCATCGGCTGCTTCAATTTGCCAATAGGTTTGCCATGGGTTGCGCTGCTCATTAACTGCTCATGGACTAGGTCATTTGAAAAGCGCGCAGTACCGCGTAAAAATAAGCGATTGACATAGTCTGGAGTCCAGCCCGAATGACGCATAAAGCGACCACAATACCAAGACGAGCGCGGAATGGCGAAACAGGTTTGGCCAAGGGGGTGCTCGATAGCCTGCTGAATTTCAGCTCGCAGTTCTGGGGTGAGGCGCTCATCGGCATCAAGGGATAAAACCCACTCGCTATTCGCAAGGTCAAGAGCCCGGTTTTTTTGGGGGCCAAAGCCTGGCCAATCGGCGGGTTGGGCGATGGTTGCACCAAACTCTGTGGCAATTTTTAGGGTCTGATCTACGCTATTTGTATCGACTACCACGATCTGCGTGGCTAAATCTCCAAGGGAGTTTAGGCAGTCGGCCAAATTGGCTTCTTCATTGCGAGTTATGAGTATGACTGATAAGGTGGGCATAATTCATTATATGAATGCTGAAGACCGTGTAGCCCTGACCCGTTTAGTTCAATATTTACGGCCCCATGCAGCCCTTATTGTAGGGGCGATTCTCTCTATGGCCTTGGTTGCAGGGTCAGAAACTGCCATTCCAGCTCTGATGAAGCCCTTATTGGACCGGGGCTTTACAGGACAGTTGAACGACAAATTATGGCAAGTTCCGGCCTTTTTAGTGGGTTTAGCCATTATTCGCAGTTTTGCCCAGTTTTTTTCCAATTACCTCTTAACCAGAGTCATTACTGAGGTTTTGCTCAAATTGCGTGAGCAAATGTTTAATCGCCTTTTACGGGCCAAAACCGATTTTTTCCAAAAAAACTCGGCCTCGAGCTTAATTAATGCAGTAGTTTTTGAAGTGAATAATGTCCTGTCTATTATGGGCGGCATGCTGATCAGTTTGGTTAGAGATTCGTTAACCGTGGTGGGGCTAATTGCCTATTTGATTTATCTCAATTGGCAACTGACCTTGTTAGTACTCATTATTTTTCCCATTATTGCTTTTATCATGGGGCGCATTAATCGTCGACTGCGCTCCTTAAATCGCCAGCAGCAAACCTTAACAAGTGATTTGGCTTATATCGTCGAAGAAACAGCTGGTGGTCACAAAATTATTAAAGTGCATGGCGGTGAAGATTATGAAATGCAACGCTTTATGGAAAAGGCCAATCGCTTGCGCGAGTTTGGTTTGAAGTCGGCAATTGCGGGTGGTTTAAATCAACCCATTACCCAACTGATCGCCTCGATGGCTTTATCAGTTGTTTTGGTAGTGGCTTTAATGCAATCGGCAACGGAGGGGGTCACGGTTGGTGGCTTTGCCGCTTTTATCACCGCAATGATGTTAGTCATTTCACCTTTAAAGCATTTGGCTGATATTAACCAACCTTTGCAACGCGGACTGACTGCAGCGGAAATGATTTTTGCTCTAATCGATCAGACGATCGAGGAGGACGACTCTCGACAGCTTGGGGCTACACCGCTAAATAAAGCCCGCGGTGAAATTCAATTTAGTCATGTTTCGTTTTCTTATGAGCAGGAAGAGGGGCGTCAAGACGCCTTAAAGCAAGTGGATTTTCATATTCAGCCTGGTGAAATTGTGGCTTTTGTTGGGCCTTCAGGCGGAGGTAAGTCGACGCTAGTTAATTTATTGCCACGCTTCTTTAGTCCTACGCAAGGGTCTATTACCCTCGATGGCATTCCCTTAGAAGAACTCTTGTTGACTGATTTACGACGCCAAATTGCCTTTGTTAGTCAAGACGTGGTTTTATTTAATGACTCGATTGCCGCAAATGTAGCTTATGGTTCTGCCGCTAAAGGCGGAATTGATCGGGGTCGGGTTATTGAGGCTCTGGAGGCAGCCAATCTTTCAGCATTAATCCGTGAACTGCCCGAAGGGATTGACAGTTTGATTGGTGATAATGGCAATCGTTTATCTGGTGGCCAGCGCCAACGCTTAGCGATTGCTCGGGCGATTTATAAAAATGCCCCCATTTTGATTTTGGATGAGGCGACTTCCGCATTAGATTCTGAATCCGAGCGTCAAGTACAAGACGCGCTTGAACGTTTAATGAGTGGACGTACTACTTTAGTGATTGCACATCGCTTATCGACCATTGAACACGCTAATCGCATCATTGTTCTAGAGCATGGCAAAGTCATCGAGAATGGAACCCATGCAGAGCTCATTGCACATAATGGCATGTACGCCAATTTACATCGCTTGCAGTTTGCTAATGCCTAAGGTAGCAAGAGAAGTTTTTGAGCAAACTTTAATTTAAGACAATATCGTACTGATCTTGGCGAAAGCTACCTTCTGCCTGTAGACGAATCGGTTTTTTAATAAAGTCACCCAGCATGGCTAAAAATTGATTTTCTTCCTCTAAAAAAAGATCAATCACATCGGGGGCAGCAACGATGCGAAATTCTTTAGGATTAAATTGGCGGTGTTCGCGAATAATTTCCCGCAAAATTTCATAACAAACAGTTTGAGGGGTTCTGACCTCTCCCTTGCCCGTACAAATTGGGCAGGGCTCACACATAATGTGGGCTAATGATTCCCGAGTGCGTTTGCGAGTCATTTCGATTAAGCCCAGACTAGAAAAATCGTTCACCGTAGTACGGGTATAGTCACGCTCTAAATACCGTTTCAATTCATAAAGCACCGCGTCTTGATGTTCCTTACTATCCATATCAATGAAATCAATAATAATGATGCCACCCAAATTACGTAAGCGTAGTTGCCTGGCGATTGCTTGAGCAGCCTCTAAATTGGTTTTATATACCGTGTCGTCTAGATTACGCGCGCCGACAAAACTACCCGTATTAACATCAATCGTGGTCATCGACTCCGTTTGATCAAACATCAGATAGCCTCCCGACTTAAGGTCAACTCGGCGCCCTAGGGCTTTATTAATTTCGGCGTCAACATCAAATAAATCAAACAGCGCACGTTCACCCCGATGGAGGACTAACTTATGGGTTAAATTGGGCGTGTAGGCGGTAGCAAACAAAGTTAATTTGGCAAAATTTTCAGCTGAATCGACCCGAATTTGGGTAGTAGTTTCTCCAGCTAAATCGCGTAAGACGCGTTCAGCTAGACTTAAATCTTGAAATAATAAAGCGGGCGCACTAGTTTGACTGGTGGCTTGATGAATGTTGTGCCAAGTTGTTGCAAGGTATTGAAAATCTAATTGAAGCTCGGCATCACTCGCATCTAAAGCGCTGGTGCGCACAATAATGCTACCTTTTTCATTCGCTGGCATTAGCGTACTAATGCGTGCCTTAATGGCTTCGCGTTGTTCGGGCTGATCAATTTTTTGGGAAATACCAATATGGGGTTCAGTTTGATCAGCTCGCCCCAGATCTGGTAAATAAACTAAATTACGTCCAGCAATACTGAGCTGGGTGGTGAGGCGCGCACCTTTAGTGCCAAGCGGGTCTTTTAAGACTTGCACTAATAAAGTTTGACCTTCAAATAACAGTTTCTCAATTTGCGTTTGGTTATTACTTTGATTGATATCGGCTACATGCATAAAGCCAGTGCGCTCTAGACCGATATCGATAAAGGCCGATTGCATGCCAGGCAAGACACGAGCAACTTTAGCGAGATAAATATTACCGACAATGCCACGTTGGCGGGTGCGCTCAATACGTAGTTCTTGTACAGCGGCATTTTGAATAATCGCTACCCGCGTCTCTTGGGGAGTGATATTTATGAGGATTTCTTCATTCATGCTAATTAGTGTTGGTGTAATTGAGGGCAAAGCTAACTTTAGCTTGAGTCAGTAGCTGAGCAGTTTCATAAAGGGGTAGACCCATGATACCGCTATAACTGCCAGCCAGCGATTCAATGAGGGCACCGCCGAGGCCTTGAATCCCATAGGCACCCGCTTTGCCAAAGGGTTCACCACTGGCAATATAAGCATCAATGGTGGCTTTATCGAGCTTGGCAAAACGTACCTGCGAAGTTTGTATGAGACAGTTAGGGGCTTGATCTGGTGCAGCTAAGACGCAAACTGCAGTGAGCACCCGATGCTCTTTGCCGCTTAGCATTTCTAAAATGCGTTGAGCGTCATAGGTATCTTGGGGCTTACCAATAATTTCTACTGCATCATGACTCACCGTAGTATCAGCACAAAGAATCGGCGCCCACGGTAGATTTTCACCCTGGTGCACACGGCTTTGCCAGCGTAATTGGGCGGCTCTGATTTTGGCTTGGGTAACTCGTTCAACATATGCATATGCAGTTTCATGGGGCAAGGGGATTTCTAAAGCCTCAACATTTTCATTGCTTGATGCTAATAGCGGCACAAAGCGAACTCCCAATTGAGTGAGCAACTCTTGACGGCGAGGACTTTGCGAAGCAAGATAAATAAAAGCAAACATGATTATTCGCGGTGGTAGGGATGGCCTTGCAGAATAGTCCAGGCCCGGTACAGTTGTTCGCTGAGTAAAACGCGGACGAAAGCATGCGGCAAAGTAAGACTAGATAACTTCCAGAGCGCATTAGCCCGCGATTTTAAGCTTGGGTCTAAACCATCAGCGCCACCAATGAGAAAAGTGATGTTAATACCATCTTGGCGCCATTGCGCCAAATGATTAGCCAAGTCTTGGGTACTAATATCTTGGCCACGTTCATCTAAGGCAATGACATGGGCGCCTTTAGGAATTGCTGCCTCAATCTGGATTGCGTCTTTAGCAGAATTTAGCGCCGGCTTCAGTTCTTTAATAGCAATACTGCAATCGGCAGGCATACGCTTGATGTAATCGTTGGTGGCCGCTGTAACCCATGCGGGCATCTTATGTCCTACCGAAATAATAGTGAGGTGCATCTAAATGAAGTCTGTTTACAGTAACTCGACTTACTCGCTAGCCTTAACTAATTTTTTAGTAGTGGCCAGCTTCACCCGCACAGGCTTGGCGCCCCACATACCCTCTAGTTGATAGTATGCCCGTAGCATGGGTTGCAAAATATGGACGATGACATCGCCACAATCGACTAAGACCCACTCGCCAGTTTCCAATCCTTCAATAGAAATGACTTCACCGCCATTGGCTTCAACCTCCTCCTGAACGGATAACGCTAGGGAGCGGGTTTGCCGATTACTCGCACCAGTAGCAATAACCACGCGGTCGAAGAGATCGCTAAGGCCACTAGTATCGAAGACGCGAATATCTTGGGCTTTTACATCTTCTAGGGCATCAATAATGATACGTTGTAGTTTACGCAGTTCCATGGGCTCTTAAGTCAGTTGAAGATAGTCGGTATTGCATTATCGGTGTTTATTGTTATTTGCTTTGATATAGGCCTAATTGCCTGATTAAGTCACTGATATTTTTTGGCAACCCAGAGGATAAATCGGGCTCAGTGATTTTCTGACGCAGGACAGAAGAGGATAAATCGACTGCAAATTGATCGTCGAGAAGAATTTTTCCTTTAGGCAGCTTTTCTAACTCAGAAGCTGAATGCGCTTCATGTGCTTTGACAAACTCAGCTAATGCGGGATTTCGTTCGAGTTCATAGGGATGGCCAGGCCGACTAGCAACAGCTAAATGTACATAATGCAGCAATCCTTGCCAATCGTGCCAAGTGGGTAATTGCATCAAGCTATCAGCTCCCATCAACCAAATAATACTAAGCTCGTTACCAAGCACATGGCGTAGGGCTTGCACGGTATCGATCGTATAGCTAGGCCCGCCTCGTTCAATTTCCATTGGGTCGACAGTAATTACAGTGTTGATTTGCTTGGTTGCTAACTCTGCCCTTAAAGTAAGCGCTGCTGCCTCGGCTAATTGCAGTCGGATAGGTGCTGGGGTAATTTGCACACTTTTTTGCCAAGGCTGACCACTTGGTATCAAAATGAGTTCATCGAGATTAAATTGTGCGCAAAAATATTTGGCTAGCTCGAGATGACCCCAATGTGGCGGATCAAAGGTGCCACCCAAAATACCAATAACTTGCTGCAAGCGACCATTTTTTTCTGATGACATAAATTAAGCCAACCAATTACGCGGTTGTAGATAATAGTCGTAGAGCTTTGCTTCGGGAGTATTGGGCGTAGGGTGCCAATTATAGCGCCATTTAACAATGGGCGGCAGTGACATCAAAATCGATTCTGAACGCCCACCTGATTGCAAACCGAAAATAGTGCCGCGATCAAAAATGAGATTGTATTCAACATAACGTCCACGGCGATATTCTTGAAAATCTTTTTCTTCGGGAGTATAGGGCTCTTGATAGCGGCGTTGCAGGATCGGTAAATAAGCGTTGATAAAGGCATCGCCGACTGCACGCATCATTGCAAAGCTCTTGTCAAAACCCAGCTCATTAAAGTCATCAAAAAATATACCACCAATGCCGCGTGGCTCTTCACGGTGCTTAAGGTAGAAATAATCATCACACCATTGCTTAAAGCGGTGGTGTAAATCAGCACCAAAAGGATCTAGGGCATCTTTAGCGGTTTGGTGAAAATGACGGCAGTCTTCGTCATAGCCGTAGTAGGGGGTTAAATCAAATCCCCCGCCAAACCACCAAATAGGTTCTTGATTAGGTGCTTGAGCAATAAAGCAGCGCACATTCATATGGGTAGTCGGCGCTTTCGGATTATGCGGATGAAATACTAATGACACGCCCATTGCCTCAAAGCCGCGACCTGCAACCTCAGGACGATTTTGGCTGGCGGCACCAGGCATTTGGTCACCATGCACATGAGAAAAACCAACCCCACCTTTTTCAAGCACATTACCATTTTCTAAAATACAAGTGCGGCCTGAACCCCTCAGTTTGCTATCTGGAGGCTTCTGCCATTCATCTACGATAAATGCTTTGCCGTCTAATTCGCTCAGCGCTGAGGTAATGCGATTTTGTAGGCCTAAAAAATAGTCTTTAATAAGGGCGATATCGATTGTGGTGGTGGTCATATTGATTTAATGGCGTGATAACCAATGTCATGGCGATATTGCATGCCATCAAAGTGAATCTTGTCGATGGCTGCGTATGCTTTGCTTTGTGCTGCCCGTACTGAATCAGCGAGACCCACGACGCACAAGACGCGTCCGCCAGCAGTAAGAAGGGTATTACCGTTAAGCTTGGTACCGGCGTGAAAGGTAATATGCTCTGCAGAGTCAGCGGGAATCCCAGTAATAGTATCGCCGCCGCGCGGTGTATTGGGATAGTTATGCGCTGCTAAAACAACCCCTAGGGCGGTGCGCCGATCCCACTCAAATTCCACTTCGTTTAATTTGCCGTCGATGGCTTTATCTAATGCCGGCACTAAGTCGCTACGTAAGCGCGCCATAATGGGTTGGGTTTCTGGGTCGCCCATTCGGCAGTTAAATTCTAAATTTTTAATTTGCCCGTTGGGGCTAATCATCACACCTGCATATAAAAAACCGGTATAAGGTATGCCATCATCAGCCATTCCTTTAACGGTTGGCATGATCACTTCACGCATGATGCGCGCGTGAATTTCTGGAGTGACAACGGGCGCAGGCGAGTAAGCCCCCATGCCACCTGTATTGGGACCTTGATCACCATCCAGCAATCTTTTGTGATCTTGGCTCGTCGCTAAAGCAAGCATATTTTTTCCATCAACCAGCACAATAAAACTCGCTTCTTCACCGCTTAAAAATTCTTCAATAATGACGCGCGCACCGGCATTACCAAATTGGTTATCGGCCAACATCATTTCGACTGCTGCATGTGCTTCGGGAAGGGTCATTGCTACCACTACGCCTTTACCTGCTGCAAGACCATCGGCTTTGATCACAATGGGGGCGCCTTTAGCGTCTAGATAAGCATGCGCAGCAGCTAGATCGCTAAAAGTTTGGTAGTCGGCGGTCGGAATGCCGTGGCGCTTCATGAAGGCTTTTGAAAAATCTTTCGAGGATTCAAGTTGAGCAGCGAGTTGGCTAGGGCCAAAAATACGCAAACCCTGTTGCCGAAAGAGATCGACGATGCCAGCAGCTAGCGGTGCTTCTGGTCCCACGACGGTAAAGGCGATATTTTCACGTTTGACAAAATCAGCCAACGCTTGGAAATCGCTAATGGCAAGATTTTCAATGCCAGCTTGTTGTTGAGTGGCCAGCGCAGTGCCGCCATTTCCAGGGGCAATAAAGACTTTTTGAACCAGTGGTGATTGCGCCATTTTCCAGGCTAAAGCATGCTCGCGACCACCTGAACCAATGAGTAATAATTTCATGCGTAGGATTTCATAGTTCAGTGTTTGTATAAACGGCTTGCACGTCGTCCAAATTTTCAAGTGCATCGAGTAATTTTTGCATCGCTTCAAGCTGATCGCTGGTGAGGCTGATATCGGTTTCGGGGCGCATGCTAACAGCCGCTAATTCAGCCTTGAAATTGGCTTTTTGCAAGGCCTCTTGGATCTTGGAAAAAAGCGCCACCGAGCTGATTACTTCAAGGGCACCATCCTCATGACTAATCACATCATCGGCGCCAGCCTCTAAAGCCACTTCCATTAACTGATCCTCATTCGTACCTGGGGCAAATAAAAGCTGACCGCAATGCCGAAATAAAAAAGCCACCGAACCTTCGGCCCCCATATTGCCGCCATTTTTAGTAAAGGCATGGCGCACTTCCGCTACAGTACGAGTGCGGTTATCAGTGAGGCAGTCAACAATAATAGCGGCGCCATTAATGCCGTAGCCTTCATAGCGAATTTCTTCATAGTTCACGCCCTCAAGCGAGCCAGTGCCACGTTGCACTGCCCGCTGAACATTGTCATTGGGCATATTGGAGTCTTTGGCTTTATCTATCGCTAGCCGTAAACGTGGGTTCGTAGCGACATCACCCCCACCAAGTTTGGCGGCAACGGTAATCTCGCGAATTAGTTTGGTCCAAATCTTGCCGCGCTTTTCGTCTTGACGACCCTTGCGGTGTTGAATATTGGCCCATTTTGAGTGACCTGCCATGCAGAAGTATCCTTTTTAGGGTATTTTACAGTTCCTACGGCGTATTTCAGCTGGAATAGAATAAAAGCAAGAAACGCAGGCTTTTGGCTTACAGCCATAATCCTCGGTAATTAAACGCGACATCAATGAAGAAAAGTGGGTAATAGCATGGCAAAAGAAATGGTAAAGGCAATACGTGTAGACGAAGCAGGTGGACCTGAAGTAATGAAATATGTTGATGTGGAATTAGGTGAGCCTGGACCTGGAGAAGTATTAATTCGTCAGCATGCCTGCGGCTTGAATTACATCGATGTGTATTTTCGGATGGGTTATTACCCGCAACCTCTGCCTGCTGGCTTAGGTATGGAAGGGGCTGGCGTAATTGAAAAAGTAGGCGCCGGCGTAACCCATGTCAAAGTTGGCGATCGAGTGGCATATGCTGGACGACCCACAGGTGCTTATGCCGCGGCCCGAGTAATGCCCGCCGATATCTTAGTTAAATTACCCGATGCTATTTCGTTTGAAACTGGCGCAGCGATGATGTTGCAAGGTTTAACGGTAGCCTATTTATTAACTAGTACTTATAAAGTGCAAAAGGGCGACACCGTTTTGTTTCATGCTATTGCTGGCGGAGTTGGTTTAATTGCCTGTCAGTGGTTAAAGGCGATTGGTGCTACGGTCATTGGTACAGTTGGTAGCAAGGAAAAAGCTGAGCTGGCCAAATCGTACGGTTGCGATCACATTATCTTGTATCGTGAAGAAAATTTTGTCAAACGTGTGCAAGAAATTACCGGCGGTAAAGGCGTACCAGTAGCGTACGATTCAGTTGGTAAAGATACATTTATGCAAACACTCGACTGTATTTCACCCTTGGGCTTGGCAGTTTCTTTTGGCGGTGCATCGGGCTCGCCTCCCTTGCTTGATTTGAGTATCTTGGCTGGTAAGGGTTCGTTAAAAGTGACTCGTCCGACGGTGTCAACTTATGTTCTGAACCGTAGCTTGCTTGAACCTATGGCTGCTGAACTATTTAATATGGTACAAAGTGGCAAAGTCAAAATTGAAATCAATCAAAAGTACCGTTTGGCTGATGTGGCTCAAGCCCATACTGATTTAGAAGGGCGCAAGACTACAGGATCGACGATTTTGATACCTTAGTTTGTTAAACTCTAGCCTCTAAAGCGTTTTCACCAGCCTCGGTGATGGAATTGGTAGACGTGCCGGACTCAAAATCCGGTGCCGCAAGGCGTGTCGGTTCGAGTCCGACCCGAGGCACCAAGTTAATAGCATTATCCCCATAACTTAAGGCTACGCAGTTTCCTTAGAGTTTCATCTTAGGTGCTATGAGCTTAGGTGAAGAATATACAAATTTACTCATTTATCATTCATGGGCCTCATGAATCCCCCAGCCTACCTAACAATCGTCCCAGTTTATAAAGTAACGCCTTCAAAAAGTGAGGCATTCTCTTTTATGCAGCTGCGTGAGCTCCAAATTCAAAATGTCACTCTGATGTGTCCAGAAGGACTTGATATTGGGGCTTATGAAGCACTATGGCCAGAGATTAAAATAGCGCGGTTTGCGCCTGAGCACTTTTTAAGCGTTCAAATTTATAACAACTTCATGTTAGAGCCTAGTTTTTATGAAACCTTTGCCGCTCGTTATCAATGGATGCTGGTCTACCAACTCGATGCTTTTGTCTTTAGCAATCACGTTCAAGAATTTTGTGAGCTAGGGTATGACTATTATGGAGCGCCTTGGCGAGTGGGTTATCCAAAACTAAGTTTTTTATTTAATCGCTTTCCTATCCCCCTTAGTACCCAACGCTTTTATGTCGGTAACGGTGGATTCTCTTTAAGAAATATCTCCAAGACCATTGATTTGCTCCACCCCACTCAGGGTCATATCTCGAGAAGCTATTTCATGGAGGATGTCTTCTTTGGATATTGGGGGTCAATCGATTCCCAATTTCATGCCTGCCCTGCGGATATTGGCGCTCGCTTTTCTTGTGAGACTTATCCAGATCATTGGCTCAAAATCACCAAACAATTTCCGATGGGTACGCATAATTTCGAAAGGGTGGGTCCCGAGTGGGCTACTGAGTTCCTTAAACCTTACATTCAAGAGGCGTGCACTAAGCTTTTGCATTCCTTTCCGGAGCTTGGCAGATTTTAAGGCGTTAAGATCTCATCTAACTGCCAAGTAGGCCAATCAGAGCCCCTTAGGGTTTCGATTACGCCTAGAGTTCCACTTAAATTTGATAATTTTCTGCGGTACTCGACATTGCTTGTTCAACAATTTTTTTCGTTAAGGTTGGGGAAAATAACTCAATGAAGGTGTAGATGAATGAGCGTAAGTAAGCACCTTGCTTAACCCCTAAATGGGTCACATTATTCCCAAAGAGATGGCCAACCGCAAGGGCTTTTAAATTGCGATCGCGCTCAGAGTCGTAAGCTACACCCGCCATAATGCCAATTCCCATACCCGTTTCTACATACGTTTTAATGACGTCTGCATCAATGGCTTCCAGAATAATATCGGGCTGTAAATTCCGCGAAGCAAAAGCTGCATCGATTTTGGCGCGGCCAGAAAATGCTTTGTCGTAAGTAATTAAGGGGTATTTGCATAAATCATCGAGCGTAATTACAGTTGCATTTAAAAGTGGGTGACTTAGCGGTACGATTAAGACATGTTGCCATTGAAAACCTGGCAGCGCTAAGATGCCAGGTGTATTGGCAATACCCTCGGTTGCAATGGCAATGTCGGCACGATCGTGGATTAGCATCTCAGCAATTTGACTAGGATTACCTTGCTGCAAACTAACGCGTACCTTAGGAAAACGTTTCGTAAATTCGCTTAATACTTTAGGTAAGGCATAGCGCGCTTGAGTATGCGTGGTGGCAATGACAAAATTACCTTGGTCTTGACTAGCAAAATCTTGGCCAACGCGTTTAAGGGTTTCTACTTCGTCAAGAATATGCTCAATTGAAGCAAGGATGCGTTTACCTGGTTCGGTTAAGGAGCGTATCCGCTTACCATGACGACGAAAAATTTCTACCCCTAACTCATCTTCGAGTTCAATGATCGCTTTGGATACGCCTGGTTGTGAAGTAAAGAGTACTTTGGCAGCAGTAGTTAGGTTAAAGTTTTGCCTTACTGCCTCACGGACAAAGCGAAATTGATGCAAGTTCATCGTTGGTCTTGCCTAACCCTTAGCCTATATACAACTTATGGTCTTAAACCTTCATTCTAAATGAAGTAGGGTAATAAAAGGACGCTATGAACGAGATACCCGCTGCAGGGCAAACAGAGCCAGCCCAAAGTAAATGAGTGGCGGTATAACTGCCGTTAGTATGGCGGGCCATGAGCCTAATAAACCCACATTGGAAAACAGCGAATTAAAAAGCTGGAAACTCATACCGAGCATGATGCCGCCAAATACTTTAATACCGACGCTACCCGAGCGCACTCGTAAATAAGCAAAGGGCAGTGCTAACGCGAGCATGACAAAAATGATGAAGGGGTAAACTAATTTTTTCCAAAATGCAATTGAGTGGCGCTGAGCATCTTGTTTATTTTCATTTAGGTGATCAATAAAGCGGCCTAAGCTTTGAATTGACATTTTCTCGGGGTTGAGTAACAGCACCTCGAGTATCTGCGGAGTGACTTCAGACATCAGCTTTAAGGTGGGATACGTTTTGGTTGTGGCGGAATAAACAGCATCAAGCGGGTCTTTATTTTTGGCCTCTTTAAAGCGAGTTTCGGTAACTTGATTTAAATCCCAAATACCAGCGCTGTCGAAGCGGCCTGAGAGGGCATTGCGAATCGATAAAAGGTGATAGTTGACGTCAAACTCGTACATGCGAATATTTCGAATTTCATTATCGTTTTTAATTTCTCCCACATTTACATAACGAATACCCGGGCGAATGGGACCAGAACCATCTTCATCGCGTAAGCGGTCTTTCACCCATACCCCAGAGCGAAACTGAGATTCAAAATTGGCTCCTAGTGCGCGCGAGCGAATTTGATCGGAAACCGACTCACTGTAAGGCCCCAGCCATTCACTAACGACTAAGGTGAAAATAACTAAAGGTAAGGAAATTTTTGCTAAGGTTATGAGACCCCGTTTTACATCTAAGCCTGCCATGCGAAAAATGGTGAATTCAGATTGACTGGCCATCATTGCAAATACATAAATGCTACCAATGAGTCCGGCAATTGGAATAATTTCAATCATCCGATTCGGGGCTTTTAAGAGCACATGAAGTAAAGCGATGGGGAGGGTATATTTTGAATTCACTGAGCTTAACTCGCCCAAGATATCAAAAAATAAAAATAGAGCTACTAAGGCAAATAAAATAAAGCCAAAGGCCACATAGATTTGCTTAGCAAAGTAACGCTCGTAAATATAAGGGAAAATTAATTTCATTGCCGACCAAACAGCGCAGGTAATTGTCTACGCCACCACGCAATAGAGGGGTTAACACGATTGCGTATCAGTATTAGCGCAATGACTAGAGCAATAAAGTGAATTGGCCAAATGGCCATGAAAAAATTTAATTTGCCTTGAGCTACAAAATTTTGCGCCAAGTTTAATAGATTGCTATAAATTAAATAAATTAACACGGCATAAAATAACGCAGTGTAATTGCCTAAGCGGGGATTGACATAAGCCAGTGGTATGGCAATAAGTACTAATCCTAAAGCCATCAATGGCAAGCCTAGGCGCCATAAGATCTCACCTTTATTTTGATTGGTAGGGGTAGCGAGTAATTCAAACAGGTCTTTTTCTCGATCCCGCGGAGGTGGAGCTTTGATTTCTTTACTCCGTATTTTGGTACGGTACTCCGCAAATTCAAGAATGCGAAAATTAGGTTGAGTTGGCTGGCCATCATAGCGGCGCCCATTTTGAAGGACGACGGTTTTTTCTCCATTGGGCGAGTTCTCTAGATAGCCCGATTCAGCAACCGCAATACTAAGGCGCTGATTGCGAGTATCGGCAACGAAGATATTTTTGATGATATTTTTATCGACATCAATTTGCTCGATAAAGAAAACGCGCTCAGCTTTAGCTGATTCTCGAAATTGACCCGCAGTTACCATTGAGACATCATCACGTTGTTGAAACCGCTGACTAATGACAGTAGATTCTCGATTAGCCCACGGCCAGACAAAAATTGCTAGGGCCCCAATAATGACAATTAGGGGGAGGGCAAAGCTGAGTATGGGGCGAATTAAACTCATAATGCTTAAGCCGCTAGAAAACCACACAATCATTTCTGAATCTTTATACCAGCGCACCAACACGATTAAGACCGCAACAAATAAAGAGACAGTGAGTAAAACTGCGGTGTAACCGAGAGTGGCAAGCGCAATTAACACCAAAGCATCTTCAGGATTGACTTTGCCATTAGCCGCAAAGCCAAGAATACGAATGACTAAGGTCGTAATCATGATCGTAACGAGGATCAGAAAAACACCGCCAGTAGTAAAGCTAAGCTCGCGTCTGAGTGAGCGTTGAAATATCATGCCTGAGAAAATCTTTCGACCTAAATGGTTTGTTTCAAGGATCAGATTGCGTGTCGGAGGATAATGATAAAACCTCTTTTATTCCATCACATCATGACAATCCAATTTAGCACGAAACTATTTGCCCAGGCCGACTTTAGAGCGACGAAAAACCTGAAATCAGCTTTTGCGCTCCTAGTAAAACAGGATAGCGATTGCCTGGTCATGGCCTATTCCAAAGCCGATTTGGTCAATTTACAGGGCCAGACTACTGGGAAAGGGGGCTCTAAGAAAGCCCATCAACGCCTAAATTTAGGTAACCTAGGGCCATTAGCGGTCCTCGACAGCTTTCTTGGCGGAGCCATTTTACGGGCGTCTACTTTTGGCGATTTAGAGGCTAAAGAGGCTACTGTGACCCTTTTAAGGGCCGACTCTAGTTGGCTAGCGCAGGGCGTCAAACTTAAACGAGTTTTATTGGTGGGTTTAGGTGACGCGCAGCAAAAATCGGGTGACGATATTCTGGGCTATGCCAAATTAGCGCGTTCTGCAATTAAGGCCTTGAGTGGCGGCGCAATTGAAACCGCCCTGTGGCTAATGGCTAGCTTTATGGAAAAACCGCATCCGCAAAGGCTTGGCGAATTAGCGCGACTGACCATGCAATTGGCTGGAGATCAGGTTTATCGCTTTGGCGTGCGCCAACCAGCGATGCGCTTTAAGGTAAAAGATACACCCGACCCATTGAAGTCATTTATTTTTATTGGTGGGGGCAAAGAAGCGAGCGCCTTGAAGATAGCAGTGGCCGAGGGCACGGCTTTGGTCGAGGGCATGAATTTAGCTAAAGATTTAGGTAATTTGCCCCCCAATGTTTGCACGCCCACTTATTTAGCGCAAACCGCCCAAGCCTTGGCTAAAAAAACCACTTTGAAAGTAGAGGTGCTAGATCGTAAGCAAATGGAAACTTTGGGAATGGGTTCTTTTCTTGCTGTTACACAAGGGTCTGAGTTACCGCCCCAATTTATTATCATGCGCTATCTTGGCGGTAAGCCCAGTGCAGCACCAACGGTATTAGTTGGGAAGGGCATTACTTTTGATACGGGTGGAATTTCATTAAAGCCTGGCGATGCCATGGACGAGATGAAGTATGACATGTGCGGTGCAGCCTCGGTAATGGGCACAATTTATGCAGCGGCACTGCTTAAATTAAAACAAAATGTCATTGCCGTTATTCCCACTTGTGAAAATATGCCATCCGGTAAAGCCACTCGACCCGGCGATATTGTCAAAAGCATGTCGGGTCAAACTATCGAGATCTTAAATACAGATGCTGAAGGCCGTTTAATTTTATGCGATGCCTTAACTTACGTAGAACGCTTTAAGCCCCGCGCAGTTATTGACGTGGCCACCTTAACAGGCGCTTGTATTATTGCTTTAGGCAGCGTACACAGCGGTTTATTTTCCGACGATGAAAATTTGGTCAAAGAACTCAGTGAGTCTGGCAAAGCGGTACTGGACACGGTTTGGCGTTTGCCATTGGATGCCGCATATCAAGAGCAATTAAAATCGAATTTTGCTGATGTGGCTAATATTGGTGGGCGACCCGCAGGGAGCGTGACAGCCGCATGTTTCTTAAAGCGCTTCACCGAGAAATATTGTTGGGCGCATTTAGATATTGCTGGTACAGCTTGGAAAAGTGGTGCCATGAAGGGCTCTACAGGGCGCCCCGTGCCTTTGTTATTTAATTATTTAGTGACCTACGGAGCACCTTAAGCGAGTTTACGTATGGCAAGAATTGATTTTCATAGCAATGTGGGCGATAAGCTAGATTATGTGTGTCGGCTCACACGCAAAATTTGGAGTTCAACGGCAGAAGGCCAGCCTGTGCGGCCCATTGTGATTGTGGCAAATAAAGCTGAGCTGAAGCGCCTGGATGAGCTACTCTGGACTTTTAGTAAGACCGATTTTTTACCCCATTGTTTTATCGATCATGAGGCGGCTGCAGAAACCCCGATTGTCTTAACTGAAGATTGCGCAGTGAATAGCTTACAAGCGATTCCGCATGCGGATATTTTGATCCAATTAGGCCAAGAGATGCCTAGCGATATCACAGCCCTAGTAGAACGTTTCCCCCGCATCGTCGAAGTGGTTACAACCCATGAAGCAGAGCGCTTAGCTGGACGCAATCGTTTTAAAACTTATCGTGACTTAGGTCATGAGCTACACAATTTTGACCAAACTAAAACCTGAGTGCCTGCCGTGCTAATTCATCCTAACTTTGATCCGGTCGCTATTCATCTGGGCTCTTTTGGTATTCATTGGTATGGTTTAACGTACTTGATGGCGTTTGCGCAGTTTATTTTACTCGGCCGTATCCGCATTCGTATGCCGCAATTTAAAGCCTTGGGCTGGACCAATAAAGAGCTTGAAGATTTACTATTTGCTGGAGTTTTGGGAGTGATTATTGGTGGACGTTTAGGCTACGTTTGCTTTTATATGCCCGCATTTTATTTGTCACATCCCCTTAATATTTTTAAAGTCTGGGAGGGCGGGATGTCCTTTCACGGGGGTTTACTTGGAGTAATTACCGCGATGTTCTGGGTTGCCCATAGGCGACATACTAGCTTTCTTACGGTGAGTGATTTGGTTGCCCCCTTGGTGCCATTTGGATTAGCCTTTGGGCGCCTAGGAAATTTTATTAACGGCGAGCTCTGGGGTCGTCCCACAGATGTTCCTTGGTCAATGGTATTTCCAGCTGTTGACAATTTACCGCGCCATCCCTCACAACTCTATCAATTGGGTGGAGAAGGTCTGCTTTTGGGTATGGTGCTTTGGCTTTATGCCAGGCATCCTCGCCGGCTAGGACAGGTATCTGGATTTTTTCTAGTGGGGTATGGCATCTGTCGCTTTCTCGCTGAATTCGCCCGTGAACCTGATGCTTTTTTAGGTTTATTGGGGCTGGGTCTGTCGATGGGTCAATGGTTGTCCTTGCCTATGGTTGCCTTTGGGTTATATTTGCTGCTTAGACAAAAAAATAGCAAACCCTGAAGGAAGTAGCATGCTCGAGAAACTGACTAAGTCACGGTATTTGGCGCGTGCTATTGGCGCAGTTAACCGCCTGATTTCTGAGCGCGGGGAATCGAATGCGGTCAGCATGGCTGATGAGTTAATTCATAATTATCGTAAATTAGATAAAGATCAGCACATAAAGTTTTTCACCGCATTAGCTGAAAAATATAATCCTGACCCCGATAAAGTATTAAAGGCTGCGCAAAGTTTTGCTGCTGATCCAAATACACGCAACTATGTGCGTTTACAGCGAATTACCGAATCGCCACGCCAAGAACTACTACGCCGTCTTAATCGCGCTCGCGCAGGTACTGCAGCGGTGGTAGAAATGCGCCGCGATTTGTTGCAGTTACTCGATAAAAAACCCGAACTAGCAACAGTTGATTTTGATATGCGCCATCTACTTTCCTCTTGGTTTAATCCAGGATTTTTAAAGATGCACCGAGTCGATTGGAAGTCGCAAGCTGAAGTGCTAGAGAAAATTATTAAACATGAGGCTGTGCATGCGATTGATGGCTGGGATGATTTACGCCGTCGTTTACAGCCCGATCGTCGCTGCTTTGCTTTTTTTCATCCCCAATTACCTGATGAACCCTTAATTTTTGTAGAAGTCGGTTTATTACCAGATATTCCCATAGCCATTGCCCCGTTAGTAGACAAGAAGGCTGAGGCAGTAAGTCAGCCAAAAGAATATAAAGTGGCCGCCTTTTATTCTATTAGTAACTGCGAGCCAGGCTTGCGCGGCGTTTCGATGGGTAATTTTTTAATTAAGCGGGTTGCTGAACAATTGCATGCGGAATTTCCGTCGCTTAAAACATTTATTACTTTATCGCCTATTCCAGGTCTTGTAGATTGGATTGCTGCGGGTGCAAATTTAGCGGATCAAATGCCGATGGAGCAAATTAAGCCAGCACTTCGTACTGCCCGTGATCAGGCCTTAGCAACTCTAAATTTAACGGATCATTCTTGGGCAGAGCGTTTAGGCGGAGGATGGCATCCTGATACTGCTACGGCAAAGGAAAAAAGTGCATTACTCTGTTTAACAGCGCTATATTTGGCTCACGTCTCAACGGGACGCAATGGCAATCCTGTAGCTAAATTTCACTTAGGTAACGGTGCGAAGTTGCATCAAATTAATTGGGCGGGTGATTTATCGCGTAAGGGTTTACGCCAATCAGCGGGCATTATGGTCAATTATCTATATGATTTAGCTAGCGTAGAAGAGAACCACGAACGCTTTGTCAATGGTGAGGTCATGTATTCGCGTTTGATCAGTCGCTTAATGGCCTCTTAGCTTAAAATAACCAGCACATAAATAAAGGAGACTTAGCATGATGGTTCAATCAAATAGTTTATCCCTACTGGCGCAACAACTGCGCTTGGCTTTTGTCTTAGCCTTAATGGCATTTGCTGGCGTAGTTGTAGCTCAGACGTGGCCTACCAAACCTATTACTTTATTAAATCCCTTTCCTGCTGGCGGCGGTACTGACGCTTTTGCTCGTCCTTTAGCCGCTCAGTTAGGCGAGCAATTGGGCGTACAAGTATTAATCGATAATCGTGGTGGAGCTGGTGGCACAGTGGGTGCTTCGGTTGCAGCCAAGGCACCCCCTGATGGGTATAGTTGGTTTATTGGCGCTTCGCACCACACTATTGCACCTTCGATGTATAAAAATCTTGATTACGATATTGAGAAGAGCTTTATCCCCGTTGCTCTCATTGCTAGCCCACCACAAGTTTTAGTAGTTAATCCACAAAAAGTGAGTGCGCGTGATTTAAAGCAATTTATTGAGCTCTTAAAAAAGAACCCTGGTAAATATAATTTTGCTAGTGCTGGTAGTGGCACCGTGCATCATTTAGCGGGCGAATTATTTAAAATACAAACGGGTACCTTCATTACGCATATTCCTTATCGGGGTGCAGGCCCAGCGATGAATGATTTATTGGCAGGGCAAGTTGATCTTGAGTTTGATGGTTTAGGTACTTCAGCGCAGCAGATTAATGGTGGAAAACTATTTGCTATTGCGGTTGCTTCACCTAAGCGCTCACCAGCAATTCCGAATGTACCGACCTTCATGGAGGCTGGTCTACCGAATTATGAAGTGTCAACGTGGTATGCCATGTTTGCCCCCAAAGGTACGCCAAAGCCCATTGTCGACAAAATGATTGCAGAAGTGGAGAAAGCGCTAAATACACCAAAGTTAAAAGCCATTTGGGCTTCCAACGGCTCGGATACCCCAAATTTATATGGCGAAGCGTTTGGAAAATTAGTTAATTCAGATGTTAAGCGTTGGGCTGGGGTAGTTAAAAAATCGGGCGCCACTCTCGATTAATTGTTATGCAGTAGATCATTTTGAGGTTCGTATGAATTTGTATTCAGTATTGGAAAAGGGTTTTCCAAAAGATCGCAAAGCGTGTGCAATCGAAACTCAAGATGGTTTGTATTACTCGTGGAGAGATTTAGAGCGCGCTTCAGCAATGTTGGCCAACCTCTTAAAAAGTCTTGGCTTGCCTCAAGGGGCTCGGGTTGCAGTTCAAGTAGAAAAGTCGCCCGAGGCCCTATTTTTATACTTAGCCACTATTCGGGCGGGCTATGTTTACCTGCCTTTAAATACCGCTTATCAGGCTGCTGAAATTCAATATTTCATTGAAAATGCTAAGCCTGCAGTCATGGTCTGTAGCAGCAAAAATTTTGCTTGGGTTTCTAAGGTTGCATTTAAGGCGGGCACGAATCACGTATTTACCTTAGATGACAACCGCTCGGGTAGCTTACTTGAGCGCGCTACTGGTCAAAGTGATCAATTTAAAACGGTGGCCTCTAAAGACGATGATTTAGCTGCCATTCTCTATACCTCAGGTACTACTGGACGTAGCAAAGGAGCGATGCTAACGCATCGTAATTTAGGCAGCAATTGTTTAGTATTAAAAGATTTTTGGCAATGGCAAAAGGGTGATGTTTTATTACATGCCTTGCCGATTTTTCATGTACATGGTTTATTTGTGGCGGTCCATGGCGCTTTAGTGAATGGCAGCAAAATGATTTGGCTACCCCGCCTCGATACTGCCCAACTAATTCAGCAAATGCCCCGCGCTACTGTCATGATGGGAGTGCCTACCTTTTATGTGCGTCTAACGGCTGACAAGACCTTTACGAAAGCAGTATGTCGCAACATGCGTTTATTTATTTCTGGTTCTGCACCCTTGCTAACTGAAACCTTTAACGAGTTTAAAAAGTTGACTGGACATACTATTCTAGAGCGTTATGGCATGAGCGAAACCATCATGCTGACTTCTAATCCATATCAAGGTCCTCGGGTTGGTGGGGCCGTTGGCGTGCCGTTACCCGGAGTGAGCGTCAGGGTGGTGAGTGATGACGGGCAAATTTGTCAGGTAGACGAAATAGGCGGTGTACAAGTAAAGGGCCCTAATATTTTTAAGGGTTACTGGCACATGCCTGAAAAAACCGCTGAAGAATTTACTGCTGATGGTTGGTTTAAAACAGGTGACGTGGGTCGCTGGGGCGGAACAAATATTAGCGGTAAAGTTCCAGATCATTATTTATCGATTGTGGGCCGTAGTAAAGATTTGATTATTTCTGGGGGCTATAACGTTTATCCCAAAGAGATTGAAAGTTTTATTGATGACATGGCCGGCGTCGCAGAGAGCGCCGTCATTGGTATTCCGCACCCCGATTTTGGTGAGGCTGTGTTGGCAGTAGTTGTACCAAAAGCAGGAGTGAAATTAGATACCCAATCCATGATTGATTCGCTCAAAGGGCAAATCGCGAATTTTAAAGTACCTAAGCGCATTGAAATCATGAAGGATTTACCTCGGAATGCAATGGGCAAGGTACAGAAAAATATGTTGCGTCAGCAGTTTGCGAGCTAAGTGCTAAGTAAAAAATCCAAATGCTTTACGGCTTTCGTTCAACATAAAGCCAGCTATAAAAAATAATAGCACTCCGAAAACCCGCTTTAGCTGGGCAACATTGAGTTTGCGCGCCATTTTTGCGCCCAGTGGGGCAGTAAATATACTGATCACCACAATACAGGCAACTGCAGGAACATAAACAAAGCCCAAAGAGCCGGCTGGTAAATTAGGTTGTCCCCAACTGCCATACATGTATCCCAGCGTAGCTGCCGCGGCAATAAAAAAACCTAATCCAGAAGAGCTGGCCATGGCAATATGGGGTTTGACGTTGCACCACAACATAAATGGCACGGTAATAAAAGCGCCACCTGCTCCAACTAGGCTAGAAAGTACTCCCGCAAACGAACCAAAGGAAAAAAGCCCCAGAGTTCCCGGTAGCTCTCGCCCCGCATGGGGTTTTTTGTTGATGAACATTTGAATGGAGCTATACACAATAAAGATAGCAAAAAAGAGCGATAGCCAAGCTGTTTTTAAAGCTTCAAATAATTCACTACCGCCAATCAGGCCGCCGACAATCATTCCAGGGCTTAGTGCCGCAACTAATTGCCAATCGATTGACTGATGCTTGTGATGGGCCAATATAGCCGATGCTGAGGTAAATAAAATAGTCGCCATACCTGTAGCGATGGCCATATGCACAATGAGACTTTGATCAAAATTTAAATGGTTAAAAACGATGATCATAAATGGTACTAAGATCATGCCGCCACCAATGCCGAGTAAGCCTGCTAAGAAACCCGAAATACCGCCGCAGACTAGCAGTAGCAGAATGTCATTAAATGACATAAAAAAGATTCCCCACCTTAGCCGCTAGGCCCTCATCCTGAACCCTAAGGTTCAAGTTGGAGCGGCAGTTACGCTTCGGGTGCATTAAGATGCACAGGGAGTATCAAGCCAGAAGCCGACACTGTGAAACATCGAAACGCTCACGCCCACGTAGCAAAGACCGCTCCGTATGCTTTCGCATCGGTTCAAGGAGCTATTGGCCTTGGCGAACCAGGCAGGGAAAGGGTTTTCAACAAGGCATCGACTTGATCTTCCAGCGCATTCACTTCGCTTGCTAGACGTGAGATCTCTGCACTATTTTCTGGGGCAGTGGTTGGTGATGCCTGAGGAATATTTAGGGCAGTCTCTTTAGCAGTGATGAGATCGCCCGCTAATTTTAAGGCAGCCATCAGGGTGGCACGTTCGAGACTGCGATTGCCGCTAGCAATGGCTAGCTGTATGTGATCATCTACTAATTGGCAAGCTGAACGAAGTAAAGGCTCATGTTCATCGCTGGTTGCCAGGGTAATTTTCTGGCCAGCAATAGTTACATCAATGCGTCGTTGGCTCATGGTCATCATTATCTAAATTAGGGGGGCTTGTAGAGCTAGCCGACTCACCAAGTAAATTGAGTTGGCGTGTATCGCCTTGATCGGGAAGGCGGCTTAAGATGTGCTGAATCCGTTTTTGAGCATCTTCTATTTTGCCTTCTAGTGCTAGGCGATTTTGGCACATGGCTTCGGTCGCAGTTTGGATGGCGGCGATTTTATGCTTAATGCGTTCAAGACTGGCTTGAAAATCAGTCAGCAAATTTGAAGTTGTTTCACTGGTTTCGGGACTCATAAGATCCATTGTATATCGAGCTGTAATCTAATAGAAAGAGCTCAATTACGAGCCCATTTCTAGGGTTTGGTGACACCCCACCGAAATGACGTCGATGGGCCAATCACTGGCTTGGGTAATGAATTTTTTAGCGTGCAATAAATGGCTTGCGCGAATTACACCGGCATGGGTAATCCAAGCACAATTAGTAGAAAATTTTCGGTAACTTTGATTGACTCTTGCCATAAATGTGCTTACAGATTCTCCGCCTCCAGGCGAATAATGCAAAAAGTTGTCGGTCCATGCTGCAATTTCATTCTGCGGTATATCTTGCCATAACTTTCCTTCCCAGCTACCAAAATCCATTTCTTGTAGGTTGGGATCAAGCTCAATTTGGAGATCCTTGCGAAGCGCTAAAAGCGTTATTGCTAAATGGTGACAGCGTTGGAGTGGTGAGCAATAGATTATTATGTGATCTGGCAAAGTTGCAGCTAAGGACTGTGCTTGAGTAGCATTGCTTGCGGGGTCACTAGCGATATCTAGCTGTCCATAACAAGTACCTGATTTAATCAGCACTTGAGGGTGACGAATGAGCCAAAGTTGTTTCATGGGCAGCTGTTTAGACGGCAATGAGAAAGCCGATGTATAGGCCAATTTCACATAATTGTTGTGCCGCCCCGAGTCCATCGCCGGTATAACCCCCTAAGCGTGATTGCAAACGGGTTTTAAGATAGAGCCAAATTAAGCCTGAAAGTAGTAGGCCAAGCAAAAGTTGTTGCCATTGAATTAACTCCAATCGAAGCAACCCAAAACAAATGACCAGAAGAATACTACTGAGAATTAGCAGTTGTTTACTCGAGATGAAACGCGTGATGTAATGGGTTTTGGATCCCGCTAAATCGCCTACATTCGGTAGCAAATAGACTAAACCTAATGGCCAGGCTCTTGAGATGATATTAACCAAACAAATTGCGACGATCACATGAGCTGGATTAAGTAGTGCCTGACCTAAGGCGCCAATTAACAAAATACGAATCAAGGTGGCAAGAATTAGCGCTAAGCCACCATAGGTGCCAATACGTGAATCCTTCATAATTTCTAGGGCTCTGGCGCGATCGGGTGAGCCACCTAACCCATCAATTAAGTCAGCTAAGCCATCCTCATGCAAAGCCCCGGTTAGCCAGATGCTACTAGCTACACAAAGAGCGGCAGCTAATAACGTGCTGGCACTACTAGTGGGAAAAAGAAGCATCGCTAGTAACCAAACTAATGAACAGCAGATGCCGACAATTAAACCTACTGCAGGCGCATAAATAAGGCTATCACTTTCTTTTTGAGGACACCAATCAGCCCAGCGCATCCAACTTTTAGGAATAGGCAAACGGGAAAAAAACTGGACTGAAATTAACAGGTGGCGAATGAAATTCATGATTAATTTAATTAATATTTTTTGTGCTTACTTGCGCACTAGAAAAACTTGCCATTTCATTTAAAAGATAACAGGCTGAGATGAGTAATGGCCAAGCGAGCGCCGCCCCTGATCCCTCACCTAATCTTAAGTCTAAATCAAGCAGGGGCTTCACATTTAAATGGTTTAAAAGTTGAGCATGCGCTTGCTCATGAGAGCAATGGGAAAAAATACAATACTGCAATACATTGGGGTCAAGCGCTTGCGCAATTAAGACAGCCGAGCTAGTAATAAATCCATCAACGACAATCACGCGGCGTTGCGCAGCAGCTTGTATGATCGCGCCTACCATTGTGGCCATTTCGAAACCGCCAAAAGCGCAAAGCACCTCAATTGCCGAGTTAGCCTGAGAATGTCGTTGTAATACTTTTAGTAACACGCTGATTTTTTTTTGTAAGCCAGCGTTATCAAGACCAGTTCCAGCGCCTGTGCATTTTGCAATGGGTATGCCTAATAGACGACTCATGATGAGTGAAGCAGCAGCAGTATTCCCAATACCCATTTCACCGAGTAAAAGTACGTTGCCCGGTAACCCGCAAATAATCTCCTGACCATTTTTGATGGCCTGCAAGCATTGTGATTGCTGCATAGCGGGCGTTTGACTAGAATCGGCAGTGCCAAATGCCACCTTCTTAATAATTAAACCTTTGCGCGGTAATATTTCTTTGGCAACGCCAGTATCGACTATGGTCAAATCTAGCTGGTGTTGGCGCGACAGCACACTAACTGCAGCACCGCCAGCTAAAAAATTCTCGACCATTTGCCAAGTGACATCACTCGGAAATGCAGAGATACCCTGCGCAGTTAAGCCATGGTCACCTGCAAATACGACTAACTGTGGTTGAACTAGGATAGGGTTTGAGCTATTTAAAATTAAGCCCAATTGTTTGGCTAATGATTCAAGTTGACCTAAAGAGCCAAGCGGCTTAGTCTTATTGTTGAGTTCTGCTTGAATTAATTCACCTAATTCGACATTGTTAAGTGGGGCGATGAGGGGTAATTCTATATTCATCCGATGCTTTCATTCAACCAAGGAGAGTAAGGTTTCTTTTGGAATATGGTGCCCAATTAAATCAGCGAGATTATTAAATACCGTATCTAGAGTTTTAGCTTCTTTGCCAAAGAGAGATTTGATAACGGCCGGATCCTCAAATAACCCATGTATATAAATACCAAGCACGTTACCAAGCGAATTTTGCCAAGCTAAGTCAGCAATAATTTCTTGCGCCATTAGCGCTTGTTTTTCATTGTCTGCAGTTTTGTGAGAGGACTTGCCATGATGAATTTCATAGCCAAATACCTCTAGGTAAGATAAAGCAGACCAAAGGCCCTTAACTTGACCGAAGCGAACAGTGATTTTATTTACTTGTTTATCCTTAGCAAAAGTCGTTTGAATTGCTAAGTGCCCTAGGCCCGTTGCCGCACCATCAATATTAAATGGATCGTGCAGCACTTGGCCAAGCATTTGTAGACCCCCGCAGATACCCAGAACCATTTTCCCCCGCTGGATATGTTTCTCAATAACCCGCTCAAAGCCGCATTGTTTTAACCAGGCTAAATCAGCGCTGGTCTGTTTTGAGCCAGGCAAAATAATCCAGTCGACATCTTCTAAAGAGCTTGGCTGACGAGCCCAAATTAGTTCTAAATCTGTAATATTTTTAAGTGGTTGAAATTCATCTAAATTACTAATGCGGGGATAGACCAAAACTGCCACTTTTAGGGCGCCAGCTTTTCTATCAAGTGTGCGCTCATCGAAAATTCCATCCTCTTCAGGAAGGCCATGATTAAACAACATGGGGATGGTGCCAATAATTGGAATTCCAGTCAATGATTTCAATTGCTCTGGGGCTGGAGCAAGTAGGGTGGGGTCCCCCCGAAATTTATTTAACAAAAACCCCTTGATACGTTGCTGGTCGGGTTTAGGCAGCAAAGCCCAGGTGCCATAAAGATGCGCGAAAGCACCGCCACGATCAATATCGGTTACTAAAATACATTGAGCGTTTGCATAACGTGCTACTCGTAAGTTGACAATATCACTAGCCATTAAATTAATTTCAGCTGGCGATCCTGCACCCTCTATTACTAATACATCATTTTCTGCTATTAAGTAATCGAGGGATTGTTGAATATGTGGCCAAATTTTTTCGCTGCGCTCGCGCCATGACATAGTGCTTAATTCAGTATTGACTTTGCCTAATAAAATTACTTGGCTACGGGTATCCGCTTCGGGCTTAAGTAGCACTGGATTCATGTTGACGTTGGGTTCAGCATTGGCAGCTAGGGCTTGAAAATATTGCGCCGAGCCAATTTCACCGCTAGCTTGGTCAGCATTGCTAAATTCAGTTACTGAACTCTGGCGCGTATTCACGACACGCGCATTATTGCTCATATTTTGCGCTTTGAAGGGCGCTACTTTATAGCCCTGTCGAGCATACCAGCGGCATAGCGCTGTGCTTACCCAGCTTTTACCAGCACCGCTTGAAGTGCCTAGGACCATGACACATTTAGCGGGCATACAATTTTTCAGTAGGCGGGGATATTGACTGCCAAGCTTGACAGAGTCGAATTTGTGAGGCGGGCGGTAATACAGCTATCCGCACGCAGTCAGCTAAGCCAAAGGATAAGGTATCGCGTAATTTAATACCACTTTGCCTTAGTTGAAACAATAAGTGACAAAGATCATTTACGGGAGGTTTAGCGCAATAAAAATTGGTTTCACTAGGATAGATTTCCCAACCCATTGCTTGGCATCGCTGCAGTTGCTGCACTTTCCATTCACGCAAGCTGTTTAGGCTTTCTTGTAACCACATGTGAGTTTCGTATTTTGCCCAACTTGAGAGTAAGCTGACACCGTCAACGCCAAGCGGCCAAGAGGGCGCCAGTAATTCAAGTTCAGCAATAAGGGCAATGGCTGCTTTCGGGGCGATGGCATAGGCGGCTCGAATACCGGTTAGACCCAATGCTTTGTTAGGCGACCAAAGTTGCCACACTTGGTCTAACTGGGTTTGATTTAATGCACTTTCTCCACTTAAGCGTAAGGGATCATAAGCACGATCAAGGACGCAGATTTGCTGCGCTTTTAGTGAGTCAATTAAAGCGCCAATAGAGCGGGAAGTTTCTCCGAATGGAGTTGATGGATCGCATACCCAGATCAGATTAGCATCTTGGCTAGTAGTGACCGTCGCCAAGCTCCAAGCTTCCGCTGCATTTTTATAATCGCTATAACTGTACCGAGGTAAATATACTTGCGGTCTGATAGATACTTGATTATTTGCCTGTTTGGCAATGTGCGCGCTCATGCGATAAATAAATTCACTAGCACTAGCCGCCAATACAATGCGCTGAACAGGCACTTGATGCCATTGCGCTAACAGTTCTTTTAGTGCTGTGTAGTTTGGGTCGGGATATGCTGTATGAGTAGTGTTGATTAGTGCTTCTAAGGTAATTGGGCATGGCCCAGCACCATTTGCATTGGTAGAGAAATCATCAGTAATAGGCCCCAATGAGTCAGGGCCACCATGGGTCTTATATAAAGTCATTGATTAGCCATTTAGACCTGAAGTCATGAGCAGATAAATTACAGGAATTAAACTGCTGATTAAACAGAGGAAAATCAATTTATTCATTAGGCGCTGTAATAATGTACAAGCACGACCAATGTCCGTAGACATTGCTAAGCAAGCGCCTTTATTAAGACTATAAATTGTGGGCTTACTCAGCTGAATATGTAAGGCTAGCGCCATTGAGCCCATTGGCCAGCCACCATTGGGCGATGGCGTTTTTTTTGCCTCGCGACATAGTTGTTCAAAGGTATATGTTGGCTCATGTTGTTGTCTTGCCTGCATTAAAATCAAAAGGCCACTGATGCGTGCTGGAATCCAAGATAAAAGATCATCAATTTTGGCGGCAAATTTACCAGCCCATTCCCAATGTCTTCCATTGCGTTGATCACGATATCCCCACATGGCATCTGCGGTATTCGCATAGCGATATAGGGCTGCAGCTGGAAGGCCGCCAAGTACTAGCCAAAATAGCGGCGCAATTACAGAGTCATTAAAATTTTCAGCTAGCGCCTCAATCGCACTTTCCCTTACTTGGATCGGATTGAGTGCTTGTGTATCGCGACTCACAATCATGGCTAAGCGTTGACGCCCTTCAACTAAAGAACGGCTTAAGGCGGCGTTCACAGCGTAGACCTCTGCAGATAAAAATGCCCAAGAAAATAGGGGCTTAATTAGTAAGCCCAGAAATAGGCAAGCAACAATTGGAGACAAAGAAAAGGCCAGTCTTTGTATATAGACTGCGCAAACCACGACTATAACTGCACCCATTAGCCATGCGGCCATTCCTATAAAAAAATAAGCTAGTTTTTGATGCTTTTTGTAGATTACGACTCGGGGCGAAATAAGTTGTCCAGTTATTTTTAAATACTGGCCCATCCATACAACTGGATGCAAATAGTAATAGGGCTCACCAAAAAAACGATCAATCATGAGAGCAATAAATATAGCGCCGCCCAGAATTCCCCATCCTAGGACAGAGTTGTTGAACATAAATTCAAGCATGAGTATCCATGCGTGCGTTAATCCTCAATGCCCCGTTGTGCTGGAACACCTGCGTCGAAAGCATGTTTAATTTGCTGCATTTCGCTCACGGTATCGGCAATATCAATAATCTCCTGTGGGCAGCGTCTACCAGTTAGGCAAACATGCACATGGCTAGGCCGTTTTTGCAATGTTTCAACTACATCGGCTAAGGGTATCCAGCCATAAATAAGGGGATAAGTGATTTCATCCAAAGCAATTAAAAAATAGTCACCGCTCAGAATGCTTTGCTTGGCTTTTTCCCAGCCATTACGCGCAAGTTGTGCCGAATGTTCTAAATCTTTACTTTTCCAGCTAAAGCCATCACCTAAGCCTTCAATGGGTATACCTAATTTTTCAAACATGCGATGTTCACCAAAACGGGCACTGGGAACTTTCATGAATTGGTAAATTTTGACCTTTTTATCTCGACCATGGGCGCGTAGAGATAAACCAAATAAGGCAGTACTTTTTCCTTTGCCGTTGCCGGTATAAATGAGCACTAGCCCACGGCGTTCGCCGGGAGATTTTTCATAGGGCTTGTCTGTTGGAGGCGCTTCAATTTGCATATTAAATCCTTGCGATGGTGTTAGCGGTTTTGGGGCATGACAACCCAAGATCCTTGTAGGGGATGAATTTTGATGCGGTTGGAGAATACAGTTTCAATTTGTGCATGGGTTTGCTGGTGCGTGGTGGCACCTTCATAAGAAAGCGAGCCTTGATTCAAGATGATGACATGATTAGCTTGCAACGCATACGTAATATCATGCAATACCGTAACAACGGTGGTACCCTGCTGGGTTAGGGATTGAATTAAGTCGATAAGATCAGCCTGATGTGGTGGGTCGAGATTAGCGAGGGGTTCATCCATCAGGATAATTTCAGCCTGCACTGCTAAGGCACGTGAAATTAAAATCCGTTGACACTCACCGCCTGACAATTCGTTAATGGGGCGATGGCGCAAGTTCCATGCTTGGGTAGACCGTAATGCTTGTTCGACAATATGGTGATCTGTGGCACTGGGACTACTAAACCATTGTTGATGTGGTAATCGCCCCAGCATTACTAAGTCGTATACCAATAAATCATCACTAATAACTTCGTTTTGTCCAAGCCAAGCAATTTTTTTAGCACGTTCCTTAGCTTGCATGGTGTGCAGGGGTATTGAAAAAATATTTACAGAATTGGTATGCGGTAACAAACCCGCGATTACTTTTAAGAAAGTAGACTTTCCTGCGCCATTAGGCCCAATAATGCTTGTCCATTGCGCTTGTGGAATTGCGGCAGATATATGATGTAAGACTTCGACACCTCCGAGTTTGGCGCTAATATTTTGAGTGTTAATGGCAATCATTTATACCTGCCAACGGGTTGTTTAGCATGCATTAACCATAATAAGTAACTGCCCCCTAGAATTGCTGTTAATAAGCCAACAGGTAATTCTTGGGGGGCGATGAGTGCGCGCGCAAGAATGTCAGCTGCAAGTAATAAGCCTCCACCAACACCGCTCGAAAGCAGTAAGAGCATGTGATGGGTTACGTTAGTTTGCGAGCGTACCAAATGGGGAGCAGCTAGGCCAACGAAAGCGATGATGCCAACTTGGCTCACCGCAGTACCTGTAGCTAAGGCTAAGATGAAAATGAATATCGCGCGCGCTAAGTTCAAATTAATGCCAAGACTAAGTGCTGTTAATTCGCCTAGCGCTAAAGCATCAAGCGCTTTACCTAGAGGCCAAGCTAGAGCACAGCTAAAGATGAGCGCAATACTCATGATGACACATGCAGACCACCCTGCGAAACTAGTGGTTCCCAACATAAATGCTTGCATTGCTTGCAATATTTCTGGGTTCATGATGGAAATAAAGGAACCCAGCGCCCCCAAAATTACACCTACTATTACCCCAGCCAAGAGTAGTCTAAAAGTATGTTGGAAGCCTTTCGCAAGAAAAATAGTGATAAGCACGCCGGCTAGAGCGCCAAAAAAAGCAGCGCTCGTTATGCCAATTCGCATAAACCAATTTTCAGCATATAGACTTGTACTTAACAAGATTAAACTCAATGCAACTCCTAAGGTAGCCCCCGAGGCACTCCCTAATAAATAAGGATCAGCGAGAGGGTTACGAAAGAGTCCCTGGGCAATTGCGCCAGCAAGACCTAAGAGGGCACCGGCTAGCCAAGCAGCGAGCGTGCGCGGTAAACGGATATCAAAAATGATTTGCCATGCGCCAGCGTCGCTAGTATTCAATATAAAAGACTTGATCCCAGTGCTTCCTACGCTCATACCGATGATGAATAAAATACTAGTAGTAACTAGTAAAATAACGCTTAGGCGCCACACTCGGACCCGAGAGGGGAAATTCGCAGCTTGGATAGTAGTCATGGATATTTTGCGCTAATACAGTTAGCCATAATTTGCGCTCCCTCAGCAAGGCGAGGACCTGGACGAGACAGAATATCGGCTTCAGTGGGAGTAAAAGTGCAAATACGTTGCTGACTTACCGCACTCATTTTTTTCCATCCAGGCCTACCTTCAATTTGACCACTTTGTTTATAACCCATCATGATGAGGTCGGGATTTTCTCGCACGATAAATTCGGGATTTAATTTCGGGAAAGGACCCAAAGAACTTGGAATAATATTGGTCAGATGTAAGCGCTTAAGGGTTTCGCCAATAAACGAAGATTCACCCGCGCCAAAGGGTGTACTGCTGACTTCAAAGTAAACTCGTTGACCGTTAGCGGCTTTGGGTAAGGTGCTGGCAATCGTATGCACTTGTGTTAGCAAATTAAGCCAAATCGTTTCAGCATCCTTTGGGGGAGCTCCGAGTATTAAAGTCAGGCGTTGCAAGGCTTGGTGTACATCAGCATAGTCCTTCACATCAAAAGCAATGACCTTTATTCCCAGTGAACGCAAGCGTTCACTGGCGCGCGAATTTTTTCCTACCAGTACTACATCAGGCTTTAAGGCAGCAATGGCTTCAATATTTGGATCTAATCCCCCACCAACAGATGGTAATGATTGAATGCTTTCTGGCCAATTTGAATACCGATCAATGCCTACTAATTTTTGGCATTGTTTTAATACGCAAATTGTTTCCGTTATAGAGGGGAGTAGCGAGATAATTCGTAGCGGAGATTTTTGTAGACTCGTCGTATATCCTTGATCATCAGTAATTTCGATGGCCCATGCGCTTGAAGTAACCATTACTAAAGCAAAAATAAGAAGCCAGTGGACTTTCATGCTGTCCCTTTAATATATATTGGGCAACCTGCCACCATGAGGGTGACGCGTTCACACGCTTGGGCAACTACCTGATTTAATAATCCGAGTTGATCTACAAAGTAACGCGTTTCAGCGCCAAGCGGAATGACACCTTGACCAATTTCATTGCTAACTAAGACTATTGGACCCCTGCAAGCATGAATTGCATTCAGTAGAGCGGAATGCGCCTGCAAAAATGAAGCCGCTAAATCTGAAGGGCTGGCATTATTTTGTTCTGGGGGTGGGCTAAGATAGTTACTTAACCAAAGCGTGAGGCAATCAATCAGCAAAAATCGTTTTGGGTCAGAATATTGTTCAATCACTTTTGCTATCTCGATTGTTTCTTCGATAGTTTGGCAGCGTGGTAATTTTTTCTGACGTAGGAGGCGATGTAACTCAATGCGCACTTTCATTTCGGCATCCCCTGCTTGAGCGGTTGCAATCATCATGACCTCATGCTGTGGATCGCTGATGGACCACTCTGCAGCCAGCTGTTCTGCGCGTGAGGATTTACCACTTTTTTGCCCGCCCAGAATGAGTTCACTACGGGCAATAGTCATAGTCGAGGTAGTCATTGCTGGCGATCTTGTGGCAGAAATAAAGCTGCAGTGGCTTTGGGGTTCGACGCAAACCAAGCATGAAAATAGCTAGCCTGTAGAGAGTTTTTTTGGAAGAGTAATTCGCCAGATGCATTGTTAATTGCTTCCGTTTTTTTTAAACATTGCGTGTGAGCTTTTAATGGACTTATGCAAGTTGAATAATGAAAGGTGTGACCACGTATCTCTTGGCCATATAGGCGTAAAGATTGCAAGCCAAGTCCGCCAAGTCGTTTTTGCATCGTTACGGTACCTGGCAATACACCCCACATAGGATACGGTTGACCGTCAGTAGTTATGAGCGTTTCAAATAAAGCCATCATGCCACCACATTCAGCCCAAATGGGCCGATTGTTTTGCATGTGCATATGTAGTTGACGTTTCAATTCCTGATTATTACCTAATGCTTCTGCATATAACTCTGGATATCCACCCGGCAGCCATACTGCATCACATATTGGCAGAGGATCACCTCGTAAAGGAGAAAAAAACTGAATACGGGCACCTAATTTTTCGAGTACATCTAAATTGGCTTGATAAATAAAACAAAAAGCAGCATCTTTAGCGACCGCAATGATTTTATCGTCAAGTAATTTTTGATTTAACTCTTTTTTTATATTGGTAGGATATTCGACTACTAAACTTGATAAGCGTTGCAAGATCGTTTCACCAAAATTACTGGCTTCGATTGCATTAGCAATCAGGTCCAGTTTTTGTTCAGCATTCACAATTTCTGCACTCATTTTTAGGCCAAGGTGTCTTTCAGGAAAGCCCATTTCGGTATTGGCAAAGATGGCACCTAAAAAATGATGGGGATTGGCGATGGCTGACTCTAGCATGGCTGCGTGCCCAGGAGATGCGACTCGATTAGCTAAAACGCCTGCCCATTTCATATGGGGTTGATATTGTTCTAACCCTAAAGCAAGGGCACCAAATGTGCCAGCCATAGCAGAGGCGTCGATGACTGCCATCACCGGAACATGAAAGCGTATTGCTAAATCTGCGGCACTCGGGTCACCATCGAATAGCCCCATGGCACCCTCTATCAAAATAACGTCAGCAGATTCTGCCGCCTCTCGAAGTCTAGCTTGACAATCATCTTCGCCTGTCATCCAGAGATCAATTTGGTAAACGGGGTTTCGGCTAGCAAGACTTAGCCAAAATGGATCTAAAAAATCTGGACCACATTTAAAAACACGGACCCGCTTACCTTGCTTGGTAAGGAAATGGGCTAAGCCGGCTGTGATCGTCGTTTTACCTTGACCCGATGCGGGAGCTGAAATCAGCAGAGTGGGACATGAATTCGGTTTCATAGATAGGCTATTGACTAGGGGGTGTACCGTACGCCAGCAAAAATATTAGAGCCGGGAGTGAGATAGCCATATGAGAGCTGGTATTGGTTATTTAAGGCATTATTCCAGCGGGCAAATAAGGACCATTTTGGCTGAATTTCATAGCTCGCGAATAAATCAAGCAGGGCATAGGAAGACATGGTCACCGTATTTTTTGCATTGCCATAACGTTGCCCAGCGATCGTTATATTCGCGCCCGCATTTAATTTTCCCCGACGGTATTCGCTGCCTAAATTAGCCAATTGTTTAGCTCGATTAGGCAAAGCTAACCCCGTATTTTGATCTACTGCATTGAGTAAGTCGAGTGCAGCTTTTAAGTTCCAGTATTCAAGTCGCGTATTGGCACCCAATGATGCGCCGGTAATGTTGACTGAGGCAAAATTTGTGGGGCAGTAACCGCTGGCTTGGGTTGTACAAGGCAGGGCTTGAATTAAATTTTGTACTTTATTTTGATAGCCTACTAAGTGAATTTCATAATTACCTGGCTCGTAATGTAGGCCTACTTCGGCGTTGCGATTCGTTTCTGGTTGCACGTTCGGAGTGCCATAGCCAGGATAGTAAAGGTCGTTAAAGGTCGGCGCTCTAAAACCGGTACCGTAGTTCACATTGGCTCGTAAACCTTTAGTTAAAAAATAACCATAAGCTCCGCTATAGGTAAAGATAGGGCCGTACCCCGTAATCGTGTCATTCCGTACCGCTACTGTGGCTAAATTATTGCCACGATTTAATTGATACGATCCTGCAGCTGAATTAGTAGTGCGAGAGGCATTAATATTCGTGGTATTGGCGTATTGCACTAGCCGCTCGACCATTAGCTGTAAATTATCGGGACCAACTTTGATATCGTTTTTCCATAAAAAATCATTTTGTGGAGACTTAATGCTGTCGTTACTATTTGTAGTTAAATTCTGGCCAAAATTTGAAGTATTTGAAAGTTGAATGAAGCTCTGCCAATTTTCCGTAATTTGATTTTTAGAAAAGACAGTAGCGATCGATAAATTATTAACTTGAGAATTGACCTCTGGTAGGGAGACATCGTAATCGTAGCCAGGGTACTGGTAGTTGGTACGGCTGGCCAGTACTTTGACGCCAAACTCTTGACCTTTTTGCCACTCATGCGAAACCTGTCCCGTAGCACCAAGACGGGTATAGCCCGTGCGGGTTGTAGGGTAGCCTGGCGCACAATAATTTTTCGTGGCATTCGCAGCGCTACAGGGGTTTGTAGATGCCACGGTATTGAAGCCCATTGAATTTTCTTGGCTTAAACCAAGGTTATAACGTGTGGGCTTATCGTCACCAACCGAGCCTGATACCGAAGCAGTATTAATAGTGGTGCCATATGTACCATAACCACTTGAGGCACTAAATTGCGCTGGACCATCGCCCCGTTTGGTAAAAATTTGAATGACACCACCAAGGGCATCTTGTCCATAAAAAGTACTTTGCGGTCCAAAGATAATTTCAATATGGTCAATTAATTGAATTGGAATTGCGCTCCAAACTGCACCACCTAAAGTGGATGATTCGGTACGCACACCATCAATTAAAACTAAACTTTGATTATTGCTAGTACCACGTAAATAAACGCTGGCCAGACCACCGGGTCCACCATATGTCGATATTTGTACGCCACGCTGCTGTTGCAAGAGCTCGGGTACGCTCATTTGCCCAGCCTGAGCGATTTCTTCGGGACCAATATAAACATAGTCAGCCAACACATCCGCACCTTTGGTGGGCATACGGGTGGCTGTTACGATGAGTGGTTTAGTGGAATTCGGGGAGTTAATCACCGCTACTGAACTATCTCCTGAAGATTGCGCTTGGGATGGGTTTTGAGCTTGGGCAGCAGTATTCGAAATCAGGCCCGTGATACTCAGCAGCGCCAATAAAATGAAACGAAGAAACGCAATCCTCTCGCAAAATGAAGAAGTAATAAAAGAACAATACTGCATGGTTTAAATCCTGTACTAAGAACACTAAGCCAACTTCCCCGTTAGCCGAGTCGAACAGAATTTTGAGTTGAGAAACAGCACGTCAATAGAGCAGGGCGCGATGCAATGCAAATAACTTACGCAACCATTGCTACGATTGGCGCGCGAAGTTCCCCGTCCGCAAAAATTCCACCTGTCTTGGCCGGTATCCGGGCTGACGAGTTTCAGAAATTTGGCCTTCCCATGTATTGACTCACACAGTGGCTTATTCAAATTCTGCGTCTCAAGGAAGATTGCCTTCAATTGGGACACTCGCTTACCGTTGCGGGGGCAGCACACGTTTGTTTAGTGTTTCCCGTTTAACCTTCATTGCTAGCTTGCACTAGCCAAAAAGGCACCACGACCTAAGCAGTTTACCTGATTGCGTAAAGGGTTTTACAATATCGCTTACAGACCGCTAAAGCCCCCCAAAGGGATTTTCCATAGCGCTTCTGTAGAGCTTGTGAGGGAGATCTAAACTCTAGAATTGATGACCATACTCGAAAACCACCCTGAAAAAAACGTGATTCGCTTGCAGTTGAGTCAAAATGTGATTTTGCAGCATCTTGACCCTAAAAGCATGTCAGAACTTTTGGGTCTCCTTGAGATTGCTGATTTAAAGAAAACTGAAATTTTGCTTCATCAAGGCGACACACAAATGGAGCAGTACTTTGTCTTGGATGGCATCTTAAAGCGAATTGTTTCTAGTGTCGATGCAAAAGAAATGATTTTGCGTTTCGCAATTGAAAAAGATATTGAAACTAGTTACGCTGCCTGGCGACTGAAAACCGCTGCCCCTTACAGCATCGCTTGCGTTACTAAAGCGCGAGTTGCGCGGATGCCCTTAAAAAAATGGGTTGATTTCTTAGATCGACATCAAACTATTAAAGATAGTTTTGAATTTGAAGTTATGCGCCTGATGAGTGAAATCATGGCCCATACTATTACCTTGCATATGCTTGATGCCCCAGGGCGGGTAGAGCGATTTGTGCGGAAGTATGCTTACCTCTTTGAGTTATTGCCCAAAAAAGAGCTTGCGGCCTACCTCAACTTGTCTCCCGAGACCTTGAGTCGCTTAAAAAATAAGCATAAAGAACTTTTTTTGTAGATTCTTGATTGGGCCAAAATAGCCAATATTGGCGATTTCGGACTAACTTGACGTAAGTCAATGCGCCTCATGGCGCCTCAGCCTAATATTCTCGATATTGCATTAAGACCCTTTAGAATTGGGCTTTAAACGCGGGCAAATAGACTAAAAAATATATGACAAATGACACTCAAACCCCAGCATTAACTGACGGCTTTCATCTGGTAATTGATGCCCTTAAACTCAATGACATCCATACTATTTTTGGTTTGGTTGGTATACCCATTACCGACTTAGCGCGCTTGGCACAGGCTGAAGGCATGCGTTTCATTGGCTTTCGCCATGAGCAGCATGCGGGAAATGCCGCAGCAATTGCCGGCTTTATGACCCAAAAGCCAGGTATTTGTTTAACTGTTTCAGCGCCTGGTTTTTTAAATGGACTTACCGCTTTAGCGAATGCTACGACCAATTGCTTCCCAATGATTTTAATTAGCGGGTCGAGCGAACGTGAAATTGTGGATTTACAGCAGGGCGATTATGAAGAAATGGATCAACTCAATAATGCGCGACCCTATGCTAAAGCTTCTTACCGAATTAATAAGGCTGAGGATATTGGTATTGGGATTGCCCGAGCCATACGCGCAGCGGTTTCTGGGCGGCCGGGCGGCGTTTATTTAGATTTGCCAGCAGAGCTCTTGGGCCAATCGATTGATGCTGAAAAAGGAAAAAAATCCTTAGTAAAAGTGGTTGATCCAGTGCCTCGTCAAATTCCTGCTCCCGATGCAATTCAACGGGCAGTTGATCTGATTAAAAGTGCAAAACGCCCCTTAATTTTATTGGGAAAGGGTGCGGCTTACGCCCAAGCCGATGCCGACATTCGGCAATTTGTTGAAATGTCTGGAATTCCATACCTTCCCATGTCAATGGCTAAAGGTTTATTGCCCGATACCCATCCGCAATGTGTTTCTGCGACTCGTTCTTATGTTTTGGCAGAGGCCGATGTGGTGATCCTGATTGGCGCGCGTTTAAATTGGTTATTAGCGCATGGCAAAGGAAAAACTTGGGGTGGTGCACCAAAACAATTTATTCAGATCGATATTTCACCTACAGAAATTGATAGCAATGTTGCCATTGCCGCGCCGCTTATTGGCGATGTGGGTTCGTGTGTGGCTGCGTTGCTAGCAGCGATGGGGCCAAACTTCCCAAGACCAAGTGATGCTTGGATTGGTGATATTACTGATCGTAAAGATAAAAATATTGCCAAGATGGCGATCACCTTGGAACAAAATCCAACGCCAATGAATTTTCATAGCGCTTTGCGCGCAATTCGGGATGTATTGAAAACACGTCCCGATATTAATGTGGTGAATGAAGGCGCTAACACGCTTGATTTTGCTCGCAGCATTGTTAATATGTACCAGCCCCGCAAGCGTTTTGATTCCGGCACCTGGGGCATTATGGGAATTGGCATGGGTTACGCCATTGGCGCAGCCGTTACTAGCGGGCTGCCAGTGGTGGCAATTGAGGGTGATAGCGCTTTTGGTTTTAGTGGTATGGAACTAGAAACAATCTGTCGTTATAACTTACCCGTGACCACCATTGTGTTTAATAACAATGGTGTATATCGTGGCACCGATGTAAATCCTACTGGTGGAGCGGATGTTGCGCCTACCGTGTTTGTAAAAGGTATTCGTTACGACAAAATGATCGAAGCCTTTGGCGGCATTGGTTATAACGTAACGACTCCAGAAGAGTTAACTAAAGCACTCACCGCGGCGATTGCCGCAGGTAAGCCAGCTTTAATTAATGCGGTAATTGATGAGACTGCGGGCACTGAAAGTGGTCGCTTAACGAACCTGAATCCATCTAGCGCTGCAAATAAGAAATAACTATTTTTCACTTAATTGATTTAAACCAAGGAACTGCATGATGACTAAACCATTAGATGGCATTCGGATTATTGACTTCACCCATGTGCAGGCTGGGCCTGCTTGCACCCAGTTATTAGCTTGGTATGGCGCTGATGTTATTAAGGTGGAACGCCCAGGCTCTGGCGATGTTACCCGCAGTCAATTGCGCGATATTCCCGATGCCGATGCTTTGTATTTCACTATGTTGAATGGCAACAAACGTTCATTAACTTTAGATACTAAAACACCAGAAGGTAAAGCTGTTTTAGAAAAAATGATTAAAACTTCCGATGTCATGGTAGAAAACTTTGGCCCTGGTGCGTTAGACCGCATGGGCTTTAGCTGGGCACGTATTCAAGAGTTAAATCCTAAAATGATTTTGGCTTCAGTTAAAGGTTTTAGCGATGGCCATTCTTATGAAGATTTGAAAGTTTATGAAAACGTAGCCCAATGTGCTGGTGGCGCTGCTTCAACAACAGGTTTTTGGGATGGCCCGCCAACCGTATCAGCCGCCGCCTTAGGTGATAGTAATACCGGTATGCATTTAGCGATTGGTATTTTGACTGCCTTGATGCAACGCCAAAAAACTGGTAAAGGCCAAAAAGTATCCTGCTCGATGCAAGATGCAGTCTTAAATTTATGCCGCGTTAAATTACGCGATCAACAACGCCTTGATAAAATCGGCTATTTAGAAGAGTATCCGCAATATCCCCATGGCACATTCTCCGATGTCGTGCCTCGTGGTGGCAATGCTGGCGGTGGTGGACAACCGGGCTGGGTATTGAAATGTAAGGGCTGGGAAACGGATCCTAATGCCTATATTTATTTTACGATCCAGGGTCATGCTTGGGAACCCATTACAGCTGCTATTGGCAAGCCAGAGTGGGCTACAGATCCGGCCTATATGACAGCCCAAGCTCGGCAAGATAAGATTTTTGATATCTTCGCCACAATTGAAGATTGGCTAAAAGATAAAACAAAATATGAAGCAGTCGATATCTTGCGTAAATTTGATATTCCTTGCGCGCCTGTTTTTTCGATGAAAGAATTAGCTGATTCACCCGATTTACGTAAGAGTGGATCAATTGTTGAGGTGGATCACAAAGTGCGAGGGAAGTATTTAACTATTGGTAGCCCAATTAAGTTCTCCGATTTGGAAATTGAAGTTAAGCCTTCGCCAGTCTTGGGAGAGCATACCGATGAAGTTTTAGCCGATCTAGGCTATGGCGCTGAAGAAATTTCCCAATTACACGCCGCTAAGGCAGTTTAAATTGCTTAGTTCATGATCTAACACAAAAAGGCGCCTTTTATAGGCGCCTTTTTTATCAAATATCCACTATGCTCTTGACACAATGAAAACATCAGTAGATTTGGAGCAGTTAGTTGAAGTCATGGGGGATGCCGTGATTGTTGCTGATCGTGCCGGCAAAATTACTCTATGGAATGCTGCGGCCACACGAATTTTTGGTTTTACTGAGGCTGAGGCATTGGGCCAATCGCTTACTTTAATTACCCCCGAGCGTTTACAACATCGCCATAATGTCGGCTTTGATAAATCGATGGAAACAGGCACGACTCGTTATGGCAGTTCCCTGTTAAAGGTTCCCGCGAATCATAAGGACGGCCGCACCATTTCAATTGCTTTTACCGTAGCCATGCTTTTTGATGACGCCCATCAAGTAACAGGGGTGGCTGCGGTCATTCGCGATGATACTGAGCGTTTTTTAGAAGAACGACAACTAAAACAGCGTCTAGCAGCTCTTGAGCCTAAATAGCCTGCAAAATACCACCTCAATCCCTTTATATTAGGCTTCACACGCTTTAACTTACTAAGCTAAAATAGCATTTTTGTAACATTTTAGGATTAAGGCAATGGCAAAAGCGCTGGATGGTGTAAAAATTTTAGATTTCACGCATGTGCAATCGGGTCCGACCTGCACACAATTACTAGCTTGGTTTGGCGCTGATGTAATTAAGGTGGAGCGGTCGGGTGAGGGCGATGCAACGCGCGGACAACTGCGGGATGTTCCCGAAGCTGACAGCTTGTATTTCACCATGCTCAATCACAATAAACGCTCGTTGACGGTAAATACCAAAACCCCCGAAGGGAAAGAAATCCTCGAGCGCTTAATTAAGCAGTGTGATGTGCTTGTCGAAAATTTTGCTCCAGGCGCACTTGATCGGATGGGTTTTACTTGGGAACGTATTCAAGAGCTGAACCCCAAAATGATCATGGCTTCTGTAAAGGGCTTTGGACCTGGTCCATTTGAAGATTGTAAAGTTTATGAAAACGTGGCCCAATGTGCGGGTGGCTCGGCCTCAACTACGGGCTTTGATGATGGGCCGCCTACGGTTACTGGTGCACAAATTGGCGATAGCGGTACGGGTTTACATTTGGCCTTAGGAATTGTGACCGCTTTATATCAACGCACCCATTCTGGCAAAGGTCAAAAAGTATTGGCAGCCATGCAAGATGCGGTCTTAAATTTATGCCGCGTGAAGTTACGTGATCAGCAGCGTCTAGAGCGTACTGGAGTGTTAAAAGAGTTTCCACAATTTCCGAACGGCCACTTTGGCGACGCAGTACCCCGTTCAGGTAATGCTTCTGGCGGCGGGCAGCCAGGCTGGATTTTGAAGTGTAAAGGTTGGGAGACTGACCCGAATTCCTATATCTATGTAGTTGTGCAAGCGCCGGTTTGGGAAGGAATTTGCAAAGTGATCGGTCGTGAAGATTGGATTACTGATCCTGATTACGCTAAACCAGTAGCCCGCTTACCTAGGCTGATGAGTATTTTTGCGGAAATCGAAAAATGGACGATTCAGCACTCGAAATTTGATGTCATGAATACGCTGAATAAATACGATGTACCCTGTGGCCCAATTTTATCCATGAAAGAATTGGCTGAAGAACCTGCTTTGCGGGCCACTGGCACGATTGTTGAGGTAGATCATCCAGTACGAGGCAAGTACCTGACGGTTGGCAATCCAATTAAAATGTCGGATAGCATTACGGAAGTCACTCGCTCGCCTTTACTAGGCGAACATACCGATGAAATTCTCCGCGAGCTGGGCTTTAGCTTAGAAGAGCTGACTGCTTTACGTGCTAAGGAAGTTATTTAACTAATAATTTCATTTGGTAGCTTAATCCAAGGGGTGTTGTATGCGCATAGCCTTAATTGGTAGTCAAGATTTTGGTAAGGCCGCTTTAGAAGCTTTTCTAAAGCGCGGCGATGAAGTTGTCGCAGTTTTTTGTCCGCCTGATAATCCCAAGTCGAGCAAGCCCGAGGTGCTTAAAGAAGCCGTGGTGGCTCTGGGCTTAAAGCCCTTGCAATTTGCTTCGCTCAAATCTCCCGAGGCTGCGCAAGCCTTAGCTGATAGCAAGGCGGAAATTGGTGTGATGGCTTATGTTTTGCAATTTGTACCGCAAGATTTTGTACACATTCCCAAATTTGGCATGATTCAGTATCACCCTTCATTACTGCCCCGATATCGCGGGCCCAGTGCGATTAATTGGGCGATTGCCTTGGGTGAGACTAAAACGGGCTTGACGATATTTCGGCCTAGTGATGGCTTGGATGAGGGCGCTGTTATCTTGCAAAAAGAGGTTGCCATTGGGCCCGATGACACTTTGGGCAAAGTTTATTTTGAGCGCCTCTTCCCATTGGGAGTTGCTGCATTAATGGAGGCCGCTGATTTGGTCGTAGCAGGCAAACATCACGAGCACATTCAAGATGAGTCACAAGCCAATTACGAAGGCTGGTTTGATCAAGCCGCAACACGCATCCATTGGACCTCACACTTACAAGGGGTGTACGATTTGATTCGTGCCGCCAACCCAGCGCCAGGTGCATGGACGACCTTTGGTGGTGAAAAAATTGCCATTTTTGATGCAGCTAAACAGGTGGCCCGTACCTTTTCAGCAGTACGCGGCAAGCCTGGAGTGGTAACAGAAATTAGTGCACAGAGTATTTTTATCGCCTGCCATGGCGGAGAAATAGAAGTGTTAAAAGCTAAGTCAAGCAAAGTAGCGAACGGTAGCAAAGTTAGTGGTGCTGAATTGGCAGCTGGTTTAGGCTTGCAGCTTGGCCAAAGCTTAGATTAGCCCTAGTAAAATTTGTTAGTAAAAAATCAAACAAATTTAGTAGCAAACTCAGTGGTGAAACCGCTTGCGCTCGCTATTTTTTTCATTACTTGGTTTGCCATCTCTTTATCGGTCGTAGGCCAAAGTAAGTTACCTGAGGAAGTAGTTTTTGTCCCCAAAAAATTATTTTTAGGTTCTGTCAGTCTTGAAACTACCATCTTTAAGCCTAGCGGTGATGGTCCATTTCCTTTGGTGATTATTAATCATGGTAAAGCAAATGGATTAACGCAGTTTCAGCCGCGGTATCGACCCCTGTCGCCCGTTCGATTTTTCTTAGAGCGCAATTACATCGTCTTGGTACCAATGCGCCAGGGATTTTCTAAGTCGAGTGGACATTACATGGGCGGTGGCTGTAGCTTGGAGGCGAATGGACTCAATCAGGCAGAAGATGTTCCGCCAGTGATTACGTTTGCGCATCAACTTCCCTACGTCGACAAAACCCGGACTTTAATTGTTGGTCAGTCGCATGGGGGTTGGACCACTCTCGCTTATGGCGCGTCTAAACCCGACCCTTCTGTGAAGGGCTTGATTAATTTTGCTGGTGGCTTAAGAAGAGAAGGCTGCGGCGACTGGCAAAGTGATTTATATAAAACGGCCGGAACTTTTGGTAAGGAAACTACTCTGCCAAGCCTGTGGTTATATGGCGATAATGATAGTTATTTCAGTCGATTTGTTGCCGATAGAATGTTTGAAAATTATCGGTTGGGTAACCCCAATGCTAAATTCATTGCCTATGGTAGCTTTGGCTCAGATTCCCACATGCTTTTTACGAGTAGTGAGGGCAAAGTAATTTGGGCACCATATGTTGATCAATTTTTGGAAGACATTGGGTTACCGAATAAAGTAGTCAATCCACTTTGATAACTTGGGAGACAAAAATTGCTAAATCATTTGATTAATATAGTTCTTGTACTTGCTTTAAGTTTTTTAAGTAGTTTTTGTGTGGCTCAGGCGCCCACAGGCAATACTTTTCCAACTCGTACTGTGACTTTGGTTGTGCCTTTTCCGCCTGGTGGCGGAACCGATGTGGGTGCACGTTTAATAGCGCAAAAATTATCAGCCAAATGGGGTCAATCGGTCGTGGTTGAAAATAAGGGCGGTGCCGCTGGCATGGTGGGCTCTGACTATGTCAGCAAAGCAAAGCCAGATGGCTACACTCTTTTAGTGGGTAATGTTGGCACCTTATCGATTAACCCTTCGCTCTATAAAAAAATGCCTTATGACGCTGAAAAAGCGTTTACACCCATCAGCATGATTGCCGAATTACCCTTTTTTTTGTTGGTTAACCCCAATTTTCCTGCGAAGTCGATTAAGGAATTGATCGCGCTAGCAAAAGCAAAACCTGGCAAAGTCAGTTATGCCAGCTCGGGTAGCGGGGGTGGCCCGCATATTGCTGCTGAAGTATTTGAAAAAATGGCAAACATTCAGCTACTACATGTTCCCTACAAGGGCGGGGGCCCTGCTGCAGCTGACGTGATGGCTGGCCACGTAGACATGTATTTTGCCACGGTACTAGAGTCGCTTGGCGCGGTTAAAACCGGCAAGTTTACGGCACTCGGGGTCAGCACCTTAACAAGATCGCCAGCCCTACCTGACTTACCAACCATTGCTGAGTCGGGCGTACCGGGATATGACTCTGGCTCATGGATTGGGGTAGTGGCACCTGCGGGAACACCGGTCGCAATTATTGATAAAGTTGCTAACGATATGCGCGATGTGATTGCCGAACCCGATACCCGCCAAACGCTGATTCAACAAGGGGCAACTCCATTATCGCTGAGCCCTGCTGCCTTTAAGGCGCGTATTGAAAATGATCGACAGCGCTATAGCAAAGTAATTAAAGATGCGAATATACAAATTGAGTAAAAAAATTGCTTGGCCAAAAGCCCCGAAATTAAACTTCTAAATTATCAATTAGCCGCGTTTTACCTAATTTCGCTGCGGCTAATATAACCAAAGGTGTACTGTCAATAGCGCTTGGAATTAATAAGTCTTTTTGCTGTCGAATGGCGATGTAGTCGGGCTTCCACCCGCGGGCGATTAAGGCCTCTTTCGCTTTTTTTTCAAGAGCCAATAATTGTTTTGGATCGCTTGGCCCTAAACTCAATATTTCTTGGCGTAAAACTTCTAGGGCCATTCTCAACTGCGGCGCTTCTGCGCGCTCGTTTTGAGAAAGATACGAATTGCGAGAAGAAAGCGCTAAGCCATCGTCAGCACGAATAGTTTCAGCGGGAATAATTTGCATCGGCAAGGCAAATTGTTGCACCATTTGCCGAATGATCATTAGTTGCTGATAATCCTTTTTGCCAAAAATAGAGACGCTGGGTTGTACACAGGAAAATAGTTTCATCACCACAGTACACACACCGATAAAAAATCCTGGTCGAAACTCGCCCTCAAGAATATCGCCTAATTGTTGTGGTGGATTAATGCGGTATTCCTGTGGCTCGGGGTACAAATCTTTTTCGTGCGGCGCAAACAAAACATAAACCCCTTCTTTTTCGAGTTTAGCGATGTCGGCATCCATTGTGCGCGGATAGGAATCAAAATCCTCGCCGGGGCCAAATTGCAAGCGATTAACAAAGATGCTCGCTACAACGGGGTCGCCATATTGCCGAGCTAAGCGCATTAAAGAGAGGTGCCCTTCATGTAAGTTACCCATCGTGGGTACAAAAGAAGCGCGATTTTGGCCGCGCAACTGCGCGCGCAGCTCTTGTATATCGCTAATAATTTTCATGTATTTGGCGAATAGGCCAAGCGCACATAAATTGGGGCATAGGGCTCTGCTTGGGTGATTTCGATTAAGGCCTCACGCGAGAGCTCTAACATGGCAATGAAGTTAACGATGATGACTGCCACCCCCATGCCAGTAGCAATGGCTTCTTCAAATAATTCACCAAACTCAACGAAACGGGTATTTTGTAGGCGCCGTAAAATTCGGGTCATAAAATCGCGTACCGATAACTCTTCACGCATAATAGTGTGATGCGCATTAAGATTAGCGCGATGCAAAACGTCACGCCAAGCTATTTGTAAGTCACTAATATTCACATCAGGCCAAACGACGGCTACCGTCGTATCAATGTGACCATGAGCTATTTGAAAGTCGCGACCTTGTTGGGGCATCCGCTCTAATTCTTGGGCAGCCAATTTCATCCGCTCATACTCCAATAAACGGCGTACTAATTCAGCGCGGGGATCTTCAACCTCTTCATCGCTGTCCGCTTTTTTCATTGGCAAAAGCATACGCGATTTAATTTCAATCAACATGGCTGCCATTAATAAGTATTCAGCAGCTAGTTCTAAATTAATATGGCGAATTTGATCAATGTAAATGAGGTACTGTTTAGTAACCTCTGCCATTGGAATATCAAGCACATTGAAATTTTGTTTGCGGATGAGGTACAACAATAAATCGAGCGGCCCCTCGAAGGCTTCTAAAAAAACTTCCAGCGCATCGGGCGGAATATACAGATCGGTGGGGAGCTGAAAAAGAGGCTCGCCATATAACTTGGCAAATGCTGCCGACATGCCATCGGTGACTGATGGTGTGCTGTCGTTTTCGCTAGCGACTGAATCAATCATTCGAGTAGACGTACGCGCGTTGCCTTATTTTTGCTTCCAGGGCGCGACGCTGATCTTCTGCGCTTACGGGTGCTTTATCCCAGAGCAAGGCTCGCCCCTCTTGTTGGCCCGCCTCTAAATTCGGCCGAGCCGTCTTCAGTTGCGTTAAAAAGCGGGTGATATCAGACTGATATTTTTTCATAGGCTACAAATTTTCTGAATATTTTCAATGACTTATGCTATTTAAATTGGCTTTACTACTACTTCAGCCCACCATTATTAACGATTTTAAGATTGCTCAAGGAGCTTATTGATTTGCTGAAACTAAAGCGTCAATTTGGCTGGCTTCTACTCGACTCATTAAATGCTGATAAGGACGAACAGGATGTTTGCTATTTAAGGGCACAGCAATATCGTGCCATTGTTGTGGAGGCAGATTTAAAAATTGTTCGACGTTAATCGCAACGTGGGGAAGCACTGGTTTTAAATAAAGACTTAGAGCACGAAAGGCTTCGAGGGTAACGCTACAGACGGTATGTAACGCTGCTTTATGAGCTGGATCTTTTGCTAGGTCCCAGGGTTTTTGTTCGTCGACAAAAGCATTGACCATATCCGCTAATTCCATCACGAGTCTTAACGCTTTCGCAAATTCACGTTCCTCATAAAGTGTCGCAATAGGTTCGCTAGCAGCGCGAATTTGTTGGAGTAAAACATGTGACATAGCGCCATCATTTACTTGACCAGCAAAATGCTTAATTAAAAATCCTGCGCTACGGCTCGCAATATTGACATATTTCCCAATCAGGTCGCTATTCACGCGGGCAATGAAATCTTGTAAATTAAGATCTAAATCTTCCATGCTGGCATTCAGCTTGGTCGCAAAGTAATAACGCAACCATTCTGGATTAAAGCCAGTTTCAATTACGCTCTGTGCAGAAATTAAGGTGCCACGTGACTTACTCATTTTTTCGCCATCAACCGTCAGAAAACCATGTGCAAAAATATTGGTAGGAGTGCGGTAGCCTGAAAAATGGAGGGTTGCTGGCCAAAAAAGGGTATGAAAATAAAGAATATCTTTGCCAATAAAATGATACTGTTCGGTGGTGGTGTTGGGCCTTACCCAGTCTTCGAAATCCAGCCCCTTTTGTTGGCAGTAATTAAGAAAGCTGGCGTAATACCCAATTGGGGCATCGAGCCACACATAAAAATATTTGCCGGGTGCGTCGGGAATTTCAAAGCCAAAATAAGGGGCATCTCGGGAAATATCCCAATCACTTAATTTACTTTCGCCAGCTTCACCCACCCACTCTTTCATTTTATTGCGCGCCTCTACTTGCAAGGGAGTTTTAACCTGAGTCCATTCACGTAAAAAAGTCTCACAGCGGGGATCAGACAGTTTAAAGAAATAATGTTCCGAGGCCTTGCGAATTGGCGTGGCACCGCTGACTACCGAATAAGGGTTGAGTAAATCTGTGGGCGCATAAGTGGCACCACATTTTTCGCAAGAATCACCGTATTGGTCGGCGGCATTACATTTAGGACAATTCCCTTTAATAAAACGATCGGGTAAAAACATTTCCTTGACGGGATCATAAGCTTGTTCAATCGTGCGCTTTTCAATCAGGCCGGCTTCACGTAACTGCAGATAAATTGCACTTGCGAGAGTTTTATTTTCAGGGCTATCTGTGGTGTAGTAGTTATCAAAGGAAATTTGAAAGGCATCAAAATCACGTTTATGCTCTTGCCAGACTTTGGTAATTAAGGCTTGTGGACTAATGCCCTCTTGTTCAGCACGTAACATAATGGGGGTGCCGTGGGTATCATCGGCACAAACGTAGTGCACTTCATGACCCCTCAGGCGTTGAAAGCGCACCCAGATATCGGTTTGCACGTACTCCACTAAATGACCAATATGAATTTGTCCGTTGGCATAGGGCAGCGCAGAGGTGACCAACATGCGTCGCGGCGAGGGCAAAGGCACCTGCGGTTGGGAAGTCAAATTATGTTGGGGGTTACTCATACAGGGTCAATTCACTTCTCTTCATATCGGGATAAAGCACTAAGTTGCAAAAGCTCAATTATGCTGGGTCAGCAGCAATTTTAGACTGCGGTTAAAGTGATGAGCCATGAGTTCGCAAATCATCCTCTCAAAAGCCACGGTGCCAGTTGTCCAGGAAGTGGGCATTACGGATGAGCTTGGGCGCAAAAAAACCACTTTCATCCCTTGCGAGCGTTCTCTCACGATTTATTTAGATAAGCGTGAGGTTGTGACCTTAATGACCCTTGGAGCCGCGCCAGAGGCCTTAGTGCTGGGATATTTGCTGAATCAACGTTTGGTCGAGTCACCTGATGATATTCACAGCATTCAGGTCGATTGGGAGACTGATTCAGCAGCTATCAAAACCCACCGCAGTTCGGTTGATATCGATGCCCTGACGAGCAAACGGGTCGTAACCACGGGCTGTGGCCAAGGCACCATGTTTGGCAACTTAATGGAGGATATGCAGCAAATTCGTTTGCCTGCTGGCCCGAAGTTGGCTCAAGCGGCCATTATTTCTCTTCTTGAGACGGTGCGTGGCTTGGAGACGATTTATAAACAAGCCGGCTCGGTACATGCCTGTGCGGTGTTTGAGCGTCTCGCTGAAGATCAGCTCAATTTGCTCCATTTTGTTGAGGATGTTGGGCGACATAATGCCGTCGACTCGATTTCGGGTTTACTTTGGCTGGCAAACCTACCTGGACGTGATTTAGTGTTTTATACAACAGGACGGCTCACCTCTGAGATGGTCATTAAGGGTGCGCAGATGGGTATTCCATTTCTTTTAACCCGCTCAGGCGTAACCCAAATGGGTCTGGAGTTAGCCCAGAAAACCAATTTAACCTTACTAGCACGTTGCTCGGGTAAGCATTTTGAGATCTATAACGCTGCTGAACGGGTTGTTTTAGCCAATCCAGCCGGCTAATTTACCCCTTGAGGGTAGGTTGGTTTTACAATGCCGCCATGACTATTAAATCAGATACATGGATTCGGCGCATGGCTGTAGAGGGCATGATTAGCCCCTTCGAGCCTGGCCAAGTGCGTCTTAACGCAGCGGGTCAAAAAATTGTGAGCTATGGCACTTCAAGTTATGGCTACGATATTCGTTGCGCTAATGAATTTAAGATTTTTACTAACATCAACAGTACGATTGTTGATCCAAAACAGTTTGATGAAAAATCATTTGTCGACTTTAATGGCGACGTATGCATCATTCCGCCAAATTCATTTGCCTTGGCACGCACCGTTGAGTATTTCAAAATACCGCGCAGCGTGTTAACTATTTGCGTGGGTAAAAGTACCTACGCACGCTGCGGCATTATTGTTAACGTCACCCCTTTTGAACCCGAGTGGGAAGGTTATGTCACACTCGAGTTTTCCAACACTACGCCATTACCAGCAAAAATTTATGCGGGCGAAGGTTGTGCCCAAGTACTCTTTTTTGAGAGTGATGAGGTTTGCGAAACATCGTACAAAGATCGGGGCGGTAAATATCAGGGTCAGCAGGGCGTAACCTTGCCTAAGGCCTAAGCAAGCTTAATCGATCTCGGTAAGCCATCAGAAAGTCACCATGAAATTTCGCTTTCCAATTATTATTATTGATGAAGATTTTCGCTCAGAAAATATTTCCGGCTCGGGCATTCGCGATCTTGCCGAAGCAATTGAAGGTGAAGGTATCGAGGTTATTGGCCTGACCAGCTATGGCGACCTTACTTCTTTTGCGCAGCAAGCCTCGCGGGCATCTTGTTTTATTTTATCGATTGACGATGAAGAGTTTTTAACTGATTCCGAAAGCACTGAATTACCTGCATTAAATAATTTACGTGCTTTTATTGTCGAGGTGCGCAAGCGCAACGAAGATATTCCGATTTTCTTGTATGGCGAGACGCGCACTTCACGTCATATGCCCAATGACATCTTGCGTGAATTGCATGGCTTCATCCATATGAATGAAGATACCCCCGAGTTTGTAGCCCGGCATATTATTCGCGAAGCCAAGGTCTACCTCGATTCCCTGTCACCGCCGTTTTTTAAGGCACTAACCCATTACGCCTCGGAAGGTTCTTATTCTTGGCATTGCCCTGGTCATTCTGGCGGCGTCGCTTTTCTTAAAAGTCCAGTTGGACGCATGTTTCACCAATTCTTTGGCGAGAATATGTTGCGTGCCGATGTCTGTAATGCGGTAGAAGAGCTTGGTCAACTTTTAGATCATACCGGGCCTGTATTAGCGAGCGAACGTAATGCAGCCCGTATTTTTGGTGCCGATCATTTGTTTTTTGTAACCAATGGCACTTCAACTTCAAACAAAATTGTTTGGCATTCCACGGTTGCTCCAGGCGATGTGGTGTTAGTCGATCGCAATTGCCATAAGTCAGTTATTCATGCCATTACGATGATGGGTGCGATCCCGGTTTTCTTAATGCCAACACGCAACCATTTGGGCATTATTGGCCCCATTCCCAAAGAAGAATTTGAGTGGGCCAATATTCAAAAGAAAATTAATGCCAACCCATTTATTAAAGATAAAAATGTGGTGCCCCGCGTGATGACCTTAACGCAAAGTACCTACGACGGCATTATTTATAACGTTGAAATGATTAAGGCTATGCTCGATGGCAAAGTCGATTCTTTGCATTTTGATGAAGCTTGGTTGCCACATGCTGCTTTCCATCCCTTTTATAAAAATATGCATGCTGTAGGTGATGATCAACCGCGACCGAAAAAGAGCTTGCTGTTTTCTACTCAATCAACTCATAAATTGTTGGCTGGGTTATCGCAAGCGTCCCAAGTTTTAGTGCAAGATGCAGAAGAGCGGAAGCTAGATCGCGAGTCTTTTAATGAGGCGTATTTAATGCATACCTCCACGAGCCCGCAATACGCCATCATTGCTTCTTGTGATGTCTCAGCAGCAATGATGGAGTCACCAGGCGGTACAACCTTGGTTGAGGAGTCGATTGCAGAAGCAATGGACTTTCGGCGCGCAATGCGTGAAGTGGATGCAAAATTTGGTGCGGACTGGTGGTTTCAGGTGTGGGGCCCCGACCAAATTGCGGAAGAGGGTATTGGTGAGCGTGCCGATTGGATCTTAAAACCTCATGCTCAGTGGCACGACTTTGGTAAGTTAGCACCCGACTTCAATATGCTCGATCCGATTAAAGCCACGGTAGTAACCCCCGGCTTAAATATCGAAGGGGTGTTTGGAGAAATGGGAATTCCAGCTGCCATTGTTACCAAATATTTAGCGGAACATGGAGTGATTGTCGAGAAGTGCGGGCTCTATTCTTTCTTCATTATGTTTACGATTGGCATTACCAAGGGTCGCTGGAATACCCTCGTAACTGAACTGCAGCAATTTAAAGATCATTTTGAAAAAAATCAGCCTTTATGGAAAGTCTTGCCTGAGTTCGTTGCCAAATATCCGCGGTATGAGCGTATTGGTTTAAAAGAAATTTGTGCGCAAATTCATGATTTTTATAAAAGCCATGATGTGGCACGGATGACGACGGAAATGTATACCTCGGATATGGTGCCAGCGATGGTGCCAGCTGAAGCCTGGGCCAAGATGGCGCATAAGGAAGTAGATCGAGTATCAATTGATGATTTAGAAGGGCGCGTGACTGCCATGTTGGTGACACCTTATCCACCAGGCATACCCCTGTTAATCCCAGGCGAGCGTTTTAATCGCCGCATTGTTGATTACCTCAAATTTGCCCGTGACTTTAATCAGCGCTTCCCAGGTTTTGAGACTGATGTGCATGGCTTGGTGAAGCGCGAGGTCGATGGAGGTAGCGAATACTTCGTTGACTGCGTAAAAACCACCGCCGTCAAACAACTCAGCTAAGTGAGCTCGCTAAGTCAGCCTGCTAAGTCAGCCTGCTAAGTCAGCCTGCTAAGTCAGCCCGCGCTTGCAGAATGGCAGCAAGCACCTGTTTTGGCGCAGTGCCGCCGAGATGAGCGCGAGCCTCAACAGAACCCTGCACTTGCAATAAAGCAAATACATCTTCAGTCAATAAATGAGCCTGCCCCTGTAAGCCGCAGGCGTTTTGTAATTCAGCTAAGGAGAGCTCACTAAGGGCGCACGACTGATTAACGCAGGCTTTCACGGCAAGAGCTACCGCTTCATGCGCATCACGAAATGGCAAGCCCTTTTTGACTAAATAATCGGCTAGGTCGGTTGCAGTGGAAAAGCCTTGCTCTGCTGCCGCCAACATTACTGGCACATTCACCACAATATGCGGTACTAGCTCGGCAAAAATACGTAGGGTATCTAAGAGGGTATCTGCTGCATCAAAGAGGGGTTCTTTATCTTCTTGATTATCTTTGTTGTAGGCTAAGGGTTGGCTTTTCATCAGCGTTAATAGGGCGATGAGATCACCATAAACCCGACCTGTTTTGCCACGGGCTAATTCAGGCACATCAGGATTTTTCTTTTGCGGCATGATTGAGCTACCTGTACAAAAGCGATCGGGAAGATCAATAAAGCCAAAGCGTGGGCTTAACCAAAGTACTAGTTCTTCGGCTAAGCGAGAAATATGCATCATGCAAGTGGCGGCGACGGCGCAAAACTCAATGGCAAAATCGCGATCAGATACTGCATCTAAAGAATTGCGGCAAAGCCCATCAAACCCAAGCGTTTTGGCAACCTGCATCCGATCAATCGGATAGCTAGTGCCCGCTAAAGCAGCAGCCCCAAGCGGTAATTGATTGAGGCGTTTACGGCAATCGGCCAGCCGACTTGCATCACGACTAAACATTTCATAGTACGCCATCATGTGATGACCAAAGGTAACGGGTTGCGCCACTTGTAAGTGCGTATGACCAGGCATGATGACTGCAGCATGTTGCTCGGCTAAATTGATAAAAGCCGTGCGCAGTTGAGTCAATGCCTCAGCTGTTTCATCGATACTGGCACGCAAAAAAAGTCGCAAATCGGTGGCCACTTGATCGTTGCGTGAACGACCGGTATGGAGTCGTTTGCCAGCATCGCCAGCTAGCTCGATAAGACGAGCTTCAATATTTAAATGCACATCTTCCAAGGCCAGTTGCCACTGAAATTGACCTGCGGTAATTTCACTACGAATCTGTGCCATACCAGCTTCAATAGCCGCTAGGTCTGCTGGGCTAATAATCTTTTGTTGTGCCAACATAGCGGCATGCGCTAAGGATGCCGTGATATCTACTTGCGCAAGACGGTGGTCAAAACCAATCGAGGCGGTATAGCGTTGGACGAGCGCATCAACAGGTTCTGTAAACCTTCCTGACCAGGCTTGGGCTTTATTGGCAAGGGAATTTTTAGATGAGCTCATAAACACAGTATATTGTGGCAAGTTATATTGATATTTTAATGCCGATGCAGACCAAGCCTAACCCTCTCAGTTTAACCATTGCTTCGCGTGAAAGTCGGCTAGCCATGTGGCAGGCCGAATATGTGCGGGATTGCCTGCAAAGCCTCTATCCTGATTGTGTCATCACCATTTTAGGAATGACTACCCGTGGCGATCAAATTTTGGACCAATCACTCTCAAAAGTGGGTGGTAAAGGCCTATTTGTTAAGGAATTAGAGACTGCCCTTGAAGATGGCAGGGCTGATTTGGCAGTTCATTCGCTCAAAGATGTGCCGATGAATATGCCTGAGGGGTTCGAGCTAGCCTGCGTTATGGAACGAGAAGAGGCGCGAGATGCCTTGGTTTCGAATGACTTTAATTCGCTTGATGATTTGCCTAAGGGCGCCATAGTAGGAACTTCAAGCCTGCGTCGCGAAGCGGTGTTACGCGCCGCATTCCCGCATTTACAAATTCAGTCTTTACGGGGTAATTTAGATACCCGTTTAGGTAAATTAGATCAAGGTCAGTACCACGCCATTATTTTGGCGGCTGCAGGCCTTAAACGCTTAGGCTTAGCTTCGCGAATTAAAGCCTTGTTACCGCTTGACCCATTTACACCAGCGGCTGGTCAGGGTGCCTTGGGAATTGAAATTTATTCTCGTAATACCGCGATGCGGGCGATCCTAGCACCCTTAAACGATCCCGCTACTTGGTTGGCGGTAAGTGCCGAGCGCATGGTGTCGCGCCAATTGGGCGGCTCGTGTCAGGTGCCTTTAGCAGCGCATGCGGTATGGAATGGTGCTCAATTAGAGTTACGTTCATTTGTGGCCAGCCCCGATGGGTTGCAAATCTGTGAAGCTGCAGCCAGCAGTCCAGTGGTTGATTTAGTGATGGCTGAAGTGCTAGGCCTTAAAGTAGCTGACGATTTAATTTTGCAGGGTGCGGCCGCATTGATTCCTGCGCCACTGCCCTAGGCTTCTTGGTTTGATTGGCTCATGAGCGATTTAACGATTGCCCCGACCATTATTGTGACGCGCCCTATAGCGCAGGCGCAACAATTAATTGAGCAATTGCAAACTGCCTTATCTGTGGCGTCTAGTGGGATAGCGCAGCAGACTAGCGTGTTAGCTTTACCGCTACTTAAAATTATTCCCAAAACCGATTTTCAATTACAGGTGGATATCCCCGCGGCGATCAGTCAGGCCGATTTGGTCATTTTTGTCAGCCCGAATGCTATTGAGTGTGGCATGCGTTTACTGAGTGCGCCTTGGCACGAATTAGCGCCGATGCAGTTACAAGTTGGGGTGATGGGGGAAAGTAGCAAAAAATCACTCTTGCAACATGGGGTTGATGCCCAGATGATTTTGTTGCCAAAAAATCCACAGCAGTGGGATTCAGAAGGTTTATGGCAGACATTACAAGCAGAGCAAAAAAAACACGATTGGGATTGGGCTGAACGTCGTGTCATTATTTTTAAAGGGGACGGCGGCCGCGAGTGGCTGGCAGAAACCTTATTGGCAGCGGGGGCACAGCTAGAAACTTTTGCGGTTTATAGCCGAGTACCTTTAGAAAAATCAAACCCATTATGGCAAGCAATTCAGGCAAACTCTAGCGATCAAAAACTTTGGCTGCTCACCTCATCTGAGGCTGTGCGTTATTTAGGTCAGCCTGATCAAGATCGGACGACACTGAATTTACAGCAGGCCACTGCTTTATGTCCACATCAAAACATTGCGACGTTAGCTAGCGAAATTGGTTTTGGTGACGTGCGACTCTGCGGGTCTGGCGATGCGGCTTTAATTAAAGCAAGTTTGCAGTGGGTAGAGGAATTAGCAATAGACTAGGTAAAAACAACTCGCTAACTAAAAGCGGATGGCCGTTTAAATAATAGATGGTGCGTCGTGCCCACAATTGCGAGGGAAGGGCGGTATATTTTTTTTGACAAGCCCGCCATAGCGCTTGTCTGCGGCTTAGGTGGGCAACATCTCGCACAGTTTTACTTCTGCGTCCATGCGTATTGGCAAATAAAACTGCACCTAAGGGTTTATTGCCCAATTTTAAAATGAGTCGGTTATGGCCTGATGAACTGCTAGTGGGAATGACACTACGTGCCACAACCACTGGCTCACCCTGAATGCAAAGTAGCACTTCACGCACGCGACAACGCTGCAGGGATTTTTTAAATAAGCGGGATTCTTCGGGCAAAATAGTTTGGACCTCATCGGCCAGCACGATGACTTCCAAACGACGGCCAAAAGCCACTTCAATTTTTTTAGTTAGCGAGCCTGCATCACTAAGCCACCCTTGCCAAGCGGGCGGTGCAAGATGCAGCCCACCCTGGGCGCGTAAATTACCACCAGAATCGACTCGATTCCATGCAGAACGGAGGCGATTGTGGTGAACCAAAATTAATTACTACTATAGGATTTGCGCGGCGCGCCCGATTTGGGCTTCGCAAATTTAGGGCCAGTACGATTATCGGTGGGTCGGGCAGAACGTGATTCTGGGCGGGAGTCTGAACGCGCGGCATAGCCACCCGTGCTGGTTTTGCCAGCATAGCCACCCGTGCTGGTTTTGCCAGCATAGCCACTACCACCTGATTTACCTGCATATGTACCACCAGTTTTGCCAGCGTAGCCACCGCCTCCGCCACCGCTACCAGAACGCCCACCACCAGCACCAGTTCGTCCACCGGGTCTGCCGCCACCGCCACCACCACCTGAACGACCACGACCGCCGCCAGGCCGGCCAGAGCCAGCGTTGGGGTTAGCGGTGGGCTCAAGGCCTGCGATGACAGATGAGGGAATATCTTGTTGGGTAAAGCGCTCAATTGCCCGAATTTTGACGCGATCACGATGTTCAACCAAGGTAATAGCGGTGCCATTGCGACCTGCGCGACCAGTTCTGCCAATCCGATGGGTATAGTCTTCGGGCTTCATGGGTAAGCCAAAATTAATGACGTGACTAATGCGTGGCACATCAATACCGCGCGCAGCAACATCGGTAGCAACCAAAATTTTTGTATGGCCTTTACGTAAGGAATCTAGGCGTCGCATACGCACTGCTTGGGGCATTGCGCCGTGTAAAGCACTGGCTTCATAACCATTCGCCCGCAAGGTATCAGCAATTTTTTCGCTTTCAACTTGGGTGCTAGCAAAGACCACAGCTTGATCTAATTCAGGATCCGAAAGTAAGTGGGCGAGTAAGCGATGCTTGTGCGCCATGTTATCGGCCCAATGTAATTTTTGGGCAATATTGGCATGAACATCACCAGCATGGGCTAATTCAATACGACCAGCTTGTTTAGTTAAGCGGGTTGCCAAGGACATTACCTTGGGATCAAAGGTCGCTGAAAACATGAGGGTCTGTTTGCGGCCACGACATAGTTGATCAATCGCTTCGAGATCTTCGGCAAAGCCCATATCGAGCATCCGATCGGCCTCATCGATGACTAAATGTTGCACATCATCTAAACGAATCGCACGGGTTTTATTCAAATCGAGTAATCGACCGGGAGTGGCGACAACTAAAAGCGCACCTTTAAGCGCTTGTATTTGTTTGCCATAGGGCATACCACCCATGACGATTGCAATGCGGATCCCTTTGATGCCGCGCGATAAATTAATCGCATCAGCAGCAACTTGTTGCGCTAATTCACGGGTTGGGCAAAGCACTAATATTTTCGGTTGTGCGCGCCCAGGTACTGGTGAACCATGGGGGTTACTAGTCACTAATTGATGTAAGAGGGGTAATAAAAAGGCGGCGGTTTTGCCGCTACCTGTTTGACTGCTTACTAGCCAGTCGCCACCACTCATTGCAGCAGGAATAACCTGTGCTTGAACAGGTGTCGCAGCAGTAAAGCCTAAGCCAGTAACATTGTTCAGCAGGGGTTCTGCTAAACCAAAAGAGGCAAACAGAGTTGGCTCTAAGGGATTCTTGCCTTTGCTAGGCGTGTGTGTTGTTTCATTTGTGTAAGTCATGTCTTCACATCCCATTTGGGATGTCTCCGGTTGTGCGCTTCGGTTCTTCTCTAGAGGAGATAGGCGAGCGCGATGGTCTATATAAGGCATCGACCATCAGACAAGCGGCAGCGGGGCTATAAACACAATTTTTAAGCAACTTTGAATTACAGTAGTGCTGAATATGTGAAGCAAAATCGCTGAAAATGTGTAAATTGCTGGGGGCGATGTTTCAAAAAGCCTCTTATTATGGCAGATTTGATCAATTAAAGCAAGGGTTTATCACTCGCAATGAATTGGACTGAGCTCGGTTTAAGTGTTGGTATTGTGAATTTCCCCACCTATCTTTTGGGTACGATCATCATCGTACTTTTACCCGGGCCAAACTCATTGTATGTTTTAACCATTTCTGCACAGCGGGGATGGCGCGCGGGCGCATGGGGTGCGTGCGGGATATTTTTGGGCGACTCGGTATTGATGTTGGCCATTGCTCTTGGTGTGACGAGTTTATTAACCGCTTCACCAATGACGTTTGCGGTGGTGCGTTATGTTGGTGCGGCTTATTTAGCGTGGCTCGGGTGGGGGCTTATTCGCGGCGGGGTAAGACGCTGGCCAAAGGCGCAAGCACTTACACCCAAAGACACTTTTGCGGCAATTCGTTTGGCTCAACTTCATCCTTTATGGGCTGCATTGGCTTTATCGCTGACTAATCCGAAGGCAATTTTTTTCTTTGTTTCATTTTTTTCACAATTTGTTGACCCTACTTTTGCTTATCCAAGCTTGAGCTTTTTCTATTTAGCACTAGTTACTCAAATTTTGAGCATGGCATATTTAGCTATGCTGATTGGTACAGGACAATTTTTTTTACATTTATTTCAAACTCATTTACGTTGGTCAGCAATTTTATGGATGATGGTCGGTGGACTCTTTATTGTGTTTGGCATCCATTTGCTGATTGCTTAGGGCTCGGCTAAGATTAGTAAATACAAAGACCAACAATTACCAAGTTAAGATCAATCAAAATCCATCACAAAGGACAAGTTATGAATGGAGTGAAATTAGAAACAGCCACCTTGGGTGGTGGATGCTTTTGGTGTCTTGAAGCGGTTTACCAGCAGGTACGTGGAGTCACAGCTGTCGTTTCCGGTTATGCAGGTGGCGCAGGAGCCAACCCAACTTATGACGCAGTTTGCGCTGGCCTTACAGGACATGCAGAGGTGGTGGCGGTTGAATTTGATCCGCAGGAAGTCAGCTATCGCGATTTATTGGAAATCTTTTTTGTGATTCATGACCCTACGACCTTAAATCGACAGGGCAATGATATCGGCTCCCAGTATCGTTCGGTGATATATACCAATAATGCGGAGCAAGAGAAAACGGCCCATGAAGTGGTTGCCGAATTAACTCGCGAAAATGCGTATGGCGCGCCCATCGTCACGGAAATTCAAGCTAGCCCGATTTTTTATGCTGCTGAGGCTTATCACCAAAATTATTTTCGAGATCACCCGGCGCAAGGCTATTGCGCTGCCATCATTGCACCAAAGCTGAGTAAATTTAGAGCTAAATTTAAAGCGTTAATCAATCCCACTGCTTAAGTTGCTCAGCAAGCTTACTGCAGCTCACTTTTTACACCACAACGGGGTTTGAACGCTTAGGGAGCTAAACGTGAAATGCGCCAAGCAGGGTTGAAGCTGGGTGCCGCTGTCTTGACTAGCTGATAACGAATGCGATCATGCAAGCGTGATGGGCGGCCTTGCCAAAACTCAATTTCTTCAGCCTGCAGGCAATATCCGCCCCAATGATCTGGGCGTGGAGGGTTATCACCAAATTGCTTTTCAAAGCGCTGCTCTGCCGCCTCTAAAAAATCGCGGTTGGGGATTTCAGTACTTTGGGGGGAGGCCCACGCGCCAATGCGCGAAGCTACTGGGCGCGAATGAAAGTATGCATCGCTTTCGGCGGTGCTAATGCGGCTAACCAACCCTGAAATGCGCACTTGGCGCTCGAGCTCATGCCAGTAAAATAACAACGCAGCTTGAGGCCGCTCGGCAAGCTCCTGGCCCTTCTGGCTTTGGTAGTTGGTAAAAAATGTAAAGCCGGTGATATCTGCACCTTTCAGTAGCACTGTACGCAAGGACGGTTTACCCGTAGCATCGGCGGTGGCCAAGGTCATGGCGTTGGGTTCTGGACACTGCGCGTTCATGGCTTGTTCAAACCAAGTATGAAAGAAAGTGAAAGGATCTGGCGGCACATCAGTTTCAGATAACTGCCCGCGAGCATAGTTTTTACGCAGTTCTGCAATGGTGTTCATGAATTCAGTATAAAGAGAGCTTATGAGTAAGGGAATAAGAGCAAATTTTGCCATCAACCAAGAGACTGGTGAGGCAGCGACCGAAGGCCTTGGGGTTGCGGTAAACCGCCGCTTTGGTGGGGTAGCTAAATTGTATGGCGATACCGCCTATGCGAGGTTTCAACAAGCTACTGTAGTGGTAGCGGGTCTCGGGGGTGTTGGCTCTTGGGCAGCAGAAGCCTTGGCGCGCTCAGCAATTGGTCATTTAGTCTTGATCGATTTTGATCATGTTAGCGAAGGCAATACCAATCGACAATTACCCGCTTTAGAAGGTGAGTTTGGGCGTGAAAAAGTGGCAGTAATGGCCGAGCGACTCATGCGTATTAATCCTGCCTTACGTTTAACTTGCCATGACGCTTTTTTAGAACCAAATAACTTAGATTTATTCATTCCCTTAGGGGCAATCGTTTTAGACGCAACTGACGCTCTTGAAACCAAAATTGCCCTCGCAGCATGGAGCGTGGCAAAGCAACAAGAATTAGTTATGTGTGGCGGGGTGGGCGGGAAAAGAGACCCGAGTTGCTTACGTGCTGATGACTTAGGACAAGCTATTCAAGACCCTTTGCTGGCAAAAATTCGGGCAGATTTGCGTAAAAACCACGGTTTTTCACGAGACTTAAAGAAAAAGATGGGAATTCGCGCCATCTACTCAAATGAGCCTCGAATGGGCAAAGCCATTGGGGGTTTAGCCTGCGCTGGCTATGGTTCAGCAGTAACGGTGACGGCGGGATGCGGTTTTTTAGCTGCTGCCGAGGTTTTGGCCTTAATTAGCCATAGAAAAGCCGCATAAATTTGCTAAACTCCTGACTTACTTAGTATTCTAAGTAGCAAAACTGTCAACAATTCATTTTTTGAGGCGTTGTATGGCTAGCTTCAAATAAAGGCTACTTCATTATGGCCGTTTTTTTTGAATCGAGTGGTTTTTGTTTGAACTTGCAGGAAACTGCTTTTTATTACCTATATAGGAGTTTTACATGAGCAAATTGATCATTGCTTTGGTTTCTGGTTTATTCGCAGTTAGTGTTTATGCCCAACCTGCTAAGCAAGCCCCAGCTGGTGATGCTGTACAGCCTAAGCTTGAAAAAGAGCAGCGCAAAGCTGAAACTGGCAAAGGTTTACCAACTGCTAAAGATTCAACTAAGGTTAAACAAGCCGCAGCTGGCGATGCAGTACAACCTAAACTTGAAAAAGAGCAGCGCAAAACTGAAACTGGTAAAGATTTAACTACTGCTAAAGATTCAACTTCGCAGAAGCAAAAGAAAGCTGGAGATGAAATTCAGCCTAAAATGGAAGATAAAACACGTGCTGCTGAAGGCAAAAAAATGCCTGCAAGTAAGTAATTTCTACCCGTTTTATGTAAAAAACCTCGGTTCGCTGGGGTTTTTTTTCGCCTCAATCCTCCAAAAACTTGGACAAATTTGCTAGAATTTCGCGTTATTTAGATTTCTAAGTAACAAAACTGTCAACGCTTTGCCTAGTAAGACGTTGATTATTAAGCTTCAAATGAAAACTGCTTACCGAAAGCGCTTTATTGTGGTGAGTGGTTTTTAGTGGAGTGGTTTTTATTTGAACCTGCAGGCAACTGCAAATTTCTTACCTATATAGGAGTTTTACATGAGCAAAATTATCGCTGCTTTAGTTTCTGGTTTATTCGCTGTTTCCGTTTTTGCTGCTGAGCCAGCTAAAGATGCAAAAGCTGCACCTGCTGCCGCTGCTGCTAAGCCAGCTGCTGCTGCACCTGCTGCGCCTGCTAAAGATGCAAAAGCTGCTGCACCTGCTGCCGCTGCTGCTAAGCCAGCTGCTGACGCTAAGAAGTAATTTTTACTGCTTTAAAAAACCTCGGTTCGCCGGGGTTTTTTTTCGCCTGCGTTTTCACTTATTTCCCTGAATTTAGTTTTAAAAGCGCCTCCTGCTTGGCGCAAGATCAAAATTGATGGAATTGCATCAGGGATTTCCCTGTCAGAAATTTCGTATTTTGCTGTAGGAAGCTCAAGCAGGAATTTGATTTGAGTTATTGCTTGGCTAGAAATGCGAGCAAAGGCCAAGTAGTTTTTTCATTTCTATAACTTTTGGTAGTTTTAGGCTCTAGTGCTTTTCTCTGCGACTCCCTAGACTCTGCTTCGTTGCTTGCTTAGCAACGTCAGATCGAAAGGAGATCTTTTGCAAACAGAATCACACGGATTAAAACGCCATCTGAAGGTGCGGCATATTCGCCTCATGGCTTTAGGATCGACGATTGGAGTGGGACTCTTTTTGGGTTCAAGTACGGCAATCAAACTAGCTGGCCCCTCTATTTTGTTAAGTTACCTGATTGCCGGAATAGTGGCATTTATTGTTTTGCGTGCTTTGGGTGAAATGGCGGTTCATGAACCAGTCGCTGGTTCATTTGCTGCATACGCGAGCAGTTATGTGAGTCCGCTAGCTGGCTATATGGTCGGTTGGGGATATTGGACCTATTGGATTTTGGTTGGTATCGCTGAAGTGACTGCGGTGGGAATTTATATGGGTATTTGGTTTCCCGATATTCCACAATGGACTTGGGCACTAGCATCCATTGTGTCAATGGGTTTGATCAACTTAATTGCCGTCAAAGTATTTGGTGAATTTGAGTTTTGGTTTGCCTTAATTAAAGTGGTCGCGATTATTGTCATGATTGCTATTGGTGTAGCCGTTATTTTTCTAGGCTATACCAATGAGTGGCAGCCACTCGGTTTGGCAAACCTATGGCAGCACGGCGGTTTTTTCCCCAATGGTATTGAGGGTTTATTACTTTCTCTCGAGATGGTTTTATTCGCCTATGTTGGTATCGAGATGATTGGCTTGTCGGCAGGTGAAGCAGAAAATCCCCGCAAAACAATTCCGATGGCGATTAATTCCTTGGCTTGGCGTATTTTAATTTTTTATCTTGGTGCGTTATTGGTGATCTTGGCCATTTTTCCTTGGAATGAAGTTGGCCAGCAAGGCAGTCCCTTTGTGGTGATGTTTGAGCGCATTGGTTTACGTGAAGCAGCTGGTGTCATTAATTTTGTGGTCATCACTGCTGCCTTATCGTCATGTAATGCGGGTATTTTTAGTGGCGGTCGTTTGCTATATGCCTTATCAGTGAATGGCTACGCTCCAGAAAAATTGGCAGCTTTATCAGTTGGCGGGGTACCCCATAAGGCGGTCATCCTGACAGTTTTGGTAGCGATGGCGGGAGTGGCATTAAATTACTTTGCGCCAGCTGCGGCCTTTCATTACGCCATGGCTGGAGTCACTTTTATTGGCTTAATGGTTTGGGTAGCAATTTTATATACCCAACTGCAATTTCGCCGCTCCTTGTCACCGGCACAAACTACTGCGTTGGCATTTAAAACGCCCTGGTGGCCATTCTCGTCTTGGTTCGCATTGGCATTCATTGGTTTAGTCATCGCCATGATGGCAATGAGTGACTATGCCCGGGCGGCCTTAATTGTAGGACCGTGTTTATTGGGGCTTTATTTTGTCCTGTTTTTCGTATTGGGTTTACATCGTAAAAATCAACTTATTAGGGAGAAAATATGATTATTGGTTTACCACAAGAAGTAAAAAATAATGAATTTCGGATTGGCCTTACACCAAGTAATGTGCGCGCCTTAAGTATGCAGGGCCATACCATTTTGGTGCAGCGTGATGCTGGAAAGCGCATTGGCTATACTGATGAAATGTATCGCATTGCTGGCGCTAAGCTAACTGAAGCCGCTGAAGAAATTTTTGCTAGCGCAGACATGATTGTAAAAGTGAAAGAGCCGCAAGCAGAAGAATGTGCGCTGTTGCGGGAGGATCAAATTTTATTTACCTATTTGCACTTAGCTCCCGACCCATTACAAACCAAGGCGCTATTAGCATCTGGCGCGATTTGTATTGCATATGAAACCGTCACTTCAGGTAATGGCACATTACCTTTGCTTGCACCAATGAGCGAGGTTGCGGGCCGCATGTCGATTCAGGCTGCGGCTCATCATTTAGAAAAATCCCATGGAGGCCCAGGAATTTTAATGGCTGGGGTACCCGGTGTCGCACCAGCGAAGGTGGTAATTTTGGGCGCAGGAGTGGTGGGGCGCAATGCCTTGCAAATAGCGGTTGGTATTGGCGCTGATGTGACCATCTTTGATTGTGATAACGAGCGCTTAAGAGCAATTGATGTGATTTATGGGAACCGCGTTAAATCACTTTACTCTGATCCTAGTATTTTAGAGGATGCCGTCTATCAGGCGGATGCTGTGATTGGCGGGGTACTTTTACCTGGTGCCGCAGCGCCTAAATTGGTCACGCGCAAAATGGTCGGCAAAATGAAATCGGGTGCGGTGGTGGTCGATGTGGCAATTGATCAGGGGGGATGTTTTGAAACTTCACTACCCACTACTCATGCCAATCCTACCTTTGAAGTGGACGGAGTAATTCATTACTGCGTTGCTAATATGCCAGGTGCTGTGGCCAGAACCTCAACTCTGGCCTTAACCAACGCAACTTTCCCATTTGTTGAAGCTTTGGCTAATCACGGTTTAAGTGCCGCCTTAGAGTTCGATCCGCATTTGCGCAATGGCTTAAGCGTTTATCGTGGTAGGTTAACCTCTGCACCTGTGGCGCAAGCACAAAGTTTGAACTATATTTCGGCAGATGAATTGCTTGAGGCTTGCACTTAACTAAAAGGTTAACTCAGATCACTAACTAAAGAGGCTAAGGTTTCGTGAGCGAGGGTTTCAATGTGGAAGGGGTAGCCTTTATGGTCACAGCCCACCATCATTTGTGCTCCCGCTTGCAAAACCTTTTTCATATCGTCGCTGAGCTCAAAGCGCATAAAGTGCACTGCAGACGTTTTTTCTTCAGAGCTGCGCTCTAAATCTTCATCGGCAATCGCGTAAACCCGTGGCTGGCCTTCAATCTCAATGAAGACATGATTTTCAACGCCAAGCAATTTACTCAAGGCAATTTTGCGATCGGCTTCATTGGGATACTCGAGCATCATCGTCGCCTTGAAATTCGAGCCGTTTGGTACCAATGGGTTGTAAGCGTCGAGCTCATCTTGAATGCCCGCGTCATCGAAGGTTTTTTCAACGCGGAGCATTTCTTGAATCTGATAGCGCATCAGAAATTCATTTTCGAAAATCATTGTCAAGTGATCACCTAAATGCACGGTGCGGATACGGCGCTCTTCAATGGCTTTGTGGCGCATTTCTGGGCGCTCCTTGTGATAAGCCTCGAGGCTTAAAAGGCTACTGCGGGTAATCATTCCCATTGTTGATTTATCCTATCTTTCTGCTAGTTTACAGCCCATAGCCCTTAGCCATGAGAGTTAATGGGTGCGCCATAGGAGTCGGAGGCAAACCCAACTCAGCCATCCCTTGCTCGATATGGTGACCAGCCAGTTGGCAATCCGAGCTAATAAAATTAGGCTCTTCTTCCGCCATCCGTTTAAAAACCGGTTTACCGATTTTTTTCGCCATTTCATGAAATTCTTTTTTAACACCCCAAGTGCCAGAGTGGCCTGAGCAACGCTCAACTACATTAACTACAGTACCGGGAATTAAACGCAAAGCTTCAGCAGTTTTTTGTCCCACATTTTGTACTCGTGAATGGCAAGCAAGGTGATAGCTTACATGACCTAATTCAGTCGTGAAATTGGTTTTCAGTAAGCCATCTTTATGGCGTGCGACTAAGTATTCAAATGGGTCCCACATCGCCTCTTTCACGGCTTGCACGGCAGTATCGCCTGGGAACATCAGTGGCAGCTCTTGTTTAAACATCAGGGTACAAGAGGGAATTGGGGTGAGGATCGCATAGCCAGCGCGAGCAAGTTCGGCTAGCTTAGGCATATTCTTTTCTTTATTAGCTGCCACTGACTCTAAATCGCCAAGCTCAAGTTTAGGCATGCCACAACAAGCTTCCTTCTCAACTAGTTCATAGGGTATTTCATTATGTTGCAAAATTTTAATGAGATCTTGTCCAATACCTGGCTCGTTGTAATTGATATAACAGGTGGCAAAGATGGCCACTTTGCCCGGTGTTTTCTTGCCATCAATGACTGGAAAGGTAGATGATTTTGCTGCCAATTGAGGAAAGGTTTTTGTGGCGTATTCTGGAAGCCAGGCGTCTTTATGAACGCCGAGGGCGCCTTCTAACATCAAGCGCGCCAGTCCAGTTTTGTTTACCGCATTAACGGCTTGGGTGACAATTGGAATGCCCGCGAAGAAACCCATTTTGTCGGTGGCCGACAGAACTTTATCGCGAACAGTAGCTTTGTCATCTTGAAAGTTTTTGGCTTTTTGCCGCAACATTAAATGCGGAAAATCAATATTCCAAGGGTGGGGCGGCACATAGGGGCATTTGGTCATGTAGCACACGTCACAGAGGTAGCACTGATCAACCACCGTTTGATAATCGGCTTTGTTCACTTGTTCGAGTTCGCCGTCGGGGGTGCCGTCGATGAGATCAAATAAAGTTGGAAAGGATCCGCAAAGATTGACACAGCGTCGACAGCCGTGGCAAACGTCAAAGACGCGCTCTAATTCAGCATCAATTTTCGTCTGATCATAAAACTCAGGATTTTGCCAATCCAAGGGGTGGCGGGTCGGAGCTTCTAAATTACCTTCAGTCATTGCCATTACTATCCTTCAATATGCTTTTCAATATTGGAGAGTGTATGATTCTTCAGCTTAATAGCCAAATTGTATTAATTAAAGATCTCAATAGTAATTAACTAAATAGTCGAATATGTTTGATTTTTCAGCCTTCATCATTTCAAGCTCGGTCGTCGCTTTGGCTGAAATTGGCGATAAAACGCAACTTCTGTCTTTAATGTTGGCCGCGCGATATCCCAAACAAGCTGGGCCCATTATTGGTGGAATTTTGCTTGCCACCTTGTTTAATCATGCAGGCGCTGCATTGGCGGGTCATTGGGTAGCAGACTTACTGAGCCCCATTGTCATGCAGTGGATTTTGGGGGTCGGTTTTTTATTGATTGGTTTCTGGTTGCTGATTCCAGATCATTTCCATGAAAGCAAAGAGCGGCGCGTCGCGAATCGAGCGTGGCCAGTTTTTATTTTTACCACGACTATTTTCTTTTTGGCAGAAATGGGTGATAAAACCCAAATTGCGACAATTGCGCTCGGCGCTCGTTACGACAGCGTGACTTCAGTAACCTTAGGTACCACAGTAGGGATGATGTTAGCCAATATTCCAGCAGTTTGGTTGGGGCGTAAATTTACCGAGCGCCTACCAATTCAATGGGTGCATGCCATAGCAGCAGTAGTGTTTATCGCCTTAGGGGTGGGCACCTTCATTTTCGCCTAAGCCTACAATACGGTGATGAAAAACGATTTGCCATTAAGCTTTCGCAGGCTTGAATACACCCCTCCACCCTTTACATTTACGCAAGTCGCTTTAGATTTCGCGCTTAATCCTGAGCGCACCATTGTGAAGAGTCGAATTTCAGTTGAACCTACAACCGGTGAGCACACTTCTCTAGTGCTTCAAGGGCAAGACCTAGAATTTATTAGCTTGCGAATTAATGGCACCCCCCATCGTCAATTTGAAATTACGCCCGAATTATTAACCATTCACGCTTTACCAAATCAAGGTAAAGATGCATTTGTTTTAGAAATCATCACCGCTTGTGTGCCAGCTAAAAATACCTCCTTGATGGGACTGTATGTTTCGAATGGTAATTTTTTTACCCAATGCGAGGCTGAAGGATTTCGAAAGATTACTTACTTTTTAGATCGACCTGATGTGATGGCACGCTATCGCGTCACTTTGCGTGCAGTGGAAGCTGATTTTCCGGTATTACTTTCAAACGGAAATTTAATCAGTACCGAGCGCTTAGAAAATGGGTGGCATAGTGCAGTTTGGGAAGATCCTTTTCCAAAGCCTTGCTACTTGTTTGCTTTGGTGGCTGGTAAGTTAGCGTGCGTAGAAAAAAAACTCACTGCGGCTAGCGGTGCTAGTAAGCTACTGCAGGTATGGGTTGAGCCTCACGATTTAGAAAAAACTCAACATGCCTTGGATTCATTGGTACATGCGATTCAATGGGATGAAAAACGATTTGGTTTAGAGCTTGACTTAGAGCGCTTCATGATTGTGGCGGTGAGCGATTTCAATATGGGGGCCATGGAAAATAAAGGCTTAAATATTTTCAACACCAAGTATGTGCTGGCCCAGCCAGAGACAGCAACCGATGCTGATTTTGCAGGCATTGAAAGTGTGGTTGCGCATGAATATTTTCATAACTGGACTGGCAATCGGGTCACTTGTCGTGATTGGTTTCAGTTGTCATTAAAAGAAGGCTTAACTGTTTTTCGAGATCAAGAATTTTCAGCTGATCAAATTGGTAGTGAGTCGGGTAGGGCAGTTAGTCGCATTGCCGATGTGCGCTTATTACGAGCGGCGCAGTTTCCTGAAGATGCTGGTCCAATGGCCCACCCAGTAAGACCTGATGCCTATCAAGAAATTAATAATTTTTATACCGTAACGATTTATGAAAAAGGCGCAGAGGTCGTGCGCATGTACCAAACTTTATTAGGTCGCGATGGTTTTCGTAAAGGCATGGATCTTTACTTTAAACGACATGATGGACAAGCAGTCACTTGCGATGAATTTTTAGCTGCGATGGCAGATGCTAATGGACGAGATTTAAGTCAATTTGAGGCTTGGTATAGCCAAGCTGGCACGCCACGCGTAAAGGTCGGAGAAAATTACGACTCAACTACGCAGCAATATCAATTAACCTTAACCCAAACTTGCACCTCGAAGGCAAGCCAGGCAGAGCTTAAGCCATTTTTAATTCCACTATTAATGCGTTTGTTTGTACCTGTACAAAACTTATCTGCTAATACACGAGCAAATCCACAGCCCAGTCAAATACAACCATGTGGCACAGAACAACTATTAGAATTCAGTGCCAGCTCACAAACTTGGACTTTTTATGATGTGCCCCAACGGCCCATTCTGTCGCTTAACCGTGGGTTTTCTGCCCCCATTATTTTAGATTTTGCACAGAGTGAAACCGATTTATTGATGTTGCTAGCAGGTGACGATGACCCCTTTAATCGTTGGGAGGCGGCACAGAAACTGGCATTAGAATTAATCTTAGCTGGACGTTTGCCTGATGCGCGTCTTCTTGCCGCCTATCGTAGCATTCTGCTTGACGCGGAATTAGATCCCGCATTTAAAGATTTGGTCTTTACCTTACCTGCTGAAAGTTATTTGTACGAGCACTGCGTATCGATTGAGCCTTTACAAATTTATGCAGCGAGGCAGGCGTATCGCCTAGCCCTAGCTAAAACCCTGCAGCCCGATTGGCTCCGTGCTTATCAACAGATGCAAACTTCGGGGCCTTACTCGCCTGATTCAGTTAGTGTAGGCAAGCGTGCTTTAAAAAATCTTGCTTTAAGTATGTTGTTATTAGCGAATCCGCAAGACCTCAGTATTCAGCAATTGGCGCTTGATCAATATCAGCAAGCCAACAATATGACCGATCGTTTTGGTGCTCTCGCTGCCTTGGTATTGCAGGGCGCATCTAAAGCGACAGATTGTTTAGCTGATTTTTATCAGCGCTTTGCTGATAATCCACTAGTGATAGATAAATGGTTTACTTTGCAGGCCATGTGCTCGCTTGATGCCCCCTTAGAGCGAATCCGCAGTTTACGAAATCATCCTGCTTTTAAAATGACTAACCCTAATCGGGTGCGGAGCTTAATACATGCTTTTTGTCTAGCTAATCCAGCAGGGTTTCATCAATGGGATGGTAGCGGCTATGCTTTTTGGGCAGAAACTGTGCAAGCGCTTGATTTAATTAATCCGCAAGTAGCAGCCCGCTTAGCGCGCGCTGCTGACCGTTGGCGTTCTTTTGCCGAGCCTTATCAAAGCAAGATGCGGGCAGCTTTAGAGCAGGTGGCAGCAAACGCTAATCTTTCGGCTGATGTGCGAGAGGTAGTGAATAAAGCTCTAGAATAAGCAGATGAATTTCAAATCCTATTTAGCCGCATTCCGTCTTCAAGATCAAGCTTTGCCAGTGGGATTACAAGAGCTATTGTTGGCGCTAAGCCAAGCTTGTATCGGCTTGAGTCAAGCAGTTGCCCAAGGCCCCCTCATTGGCTTGTTGGGCACGGCTGGTACTGACAATGTGCAAGGTGAGATACAACAAAAGCTAGATATCATTGCCAACGATGCCTTAATTGCAGAGCTGAGCGGCTGTAGCGCTCTAGCAGGTATTGCCTCAGAAGAAATGGAGTTGCCCATTACCGTGGGGTCGGGTAGCGGGGATTATTTAATTTTATTCGATCCGCTGGATGGCTCTTCTAATATTGATGTGAATGTATCGATTGGTACGATTTTTTCTATTTTAAAAAAACCTACTCCTAATGTGCCACTAGAGCCAAATGATTTCTTGCAAGCAGGTTCGCAGCAAGTCGCTGCGGGATATGTGGTGTATGGCCCACAAACAACTTTAGTAATGAGCTTAGGCGCGGGCGTTGACCTTTTCACGCTGGATCCATTAACAGACCAATTTATTTTAATAAAACAGGGCATCAGCATTCCACAAGCTGCCAAAGAATTTGCCATCAATATGTCGAATCTACGGCACTGGGCTAAACCAGTGCAACGCTATATTGAAGAGTGTCTAGCTGGCACAACTGGGGTGCGGGCAAAAGATTTTAATATGCGTTGGATCGCCTCGATGGTGGCCGATGTGCATCGAGTCTTGATGCGCGGCGGTGTATTTATGTACCCATGGGATCAGCGTGAGCCCAATAAGCCAGGAAAGTTGCGGTTAATGTATGAAGCAAATCCACTGAGTTTTTTAGTGGAACAAGCCGGCGGGCAGGCAATTGACGGTAAACAGCGAATTTTAGAAATTCAGCCGACTGCGCTTCATCAGCGGGTATCAGTAATGCTGGGCGCGGCCGAAGAAATTGAACTGTTGCGTGCTTATCATTTACCCCTAAGCTAAAATTTCTATTAGAGTTAAGCCGGAATAGCTCAGTTGGTAGAGCAGCGCATTCGTAATGCGAAGGTCGGAGGTTCGATTCCTCTTTCCGGCACCACCTGTTAGTACCATTTAGCACCAATTTCAATATACTAGTGCCAAGAGAGTTGATCACCGTATTAAATAATTAGGCTGAAATAATTAGGCTGCCGTTTTAATCTGCGATAGAAAAGGAAATAGACATGAAAGCCTTTGCACTTTTTTTCACCCCATTATTTTTAGTGGCCTGCGCTGGGGCCAATGTCAAGCCGATCGTCGATATGCAGGGCGTTAATCAGGCTAAATACGATACCGATTTACAGCAGTGTCAGGCTTATGCAACTCAGCAAGATGGGGCAGCAAAGTCTGGTCTTACTGATGCGGCGATGGGAGTAGCTGCTGGCGCTTTATTGGGGTTAGTGGCAGGCGGCACGGGCTCTAATATTGCTCAGTCTGCCGGAGTTGGTGCCATTGTTGGCGGTGGCTATGGACTTTATCAAGGCAATAAGGCGCAAGAAGCCGTGGTGACTAATTGCCTAAAAGGTCGTGGTTATAAGGTCCTCAATTAAGTAGGGGTTTTTACTAAGTATTGCCCCCCGCCAGCCACAGAAGTTTTTTTTATTGATGCTGGTCAACAGAAGTTTGCATTTTTTAAAGAAAAATCAGCGCATCAGTTCTTAACAGTCAAGGTAAGATTGGGAACTAACATTAATGGAGGGGATTCATGAAACAACAAAATCGGTTATTTTTAGCTATTAGTGTCGCAGTAGCAACTATTAGCATTAACCCAGCTTGGGCAGCTTGGGAACCTACTAAACCAGTTGAATTTATTATTCCTGCCGGCCCAGGTGGCGGGGCCGATCAAATGGCACGCATGATTCAAGGCATCATTACTAAAAATAATTTGATGAAACAATCAGTTATTCCAGTCAATAAAGCAGCTGGCGCAGGTGCAGAAGGCTTCTTGGCAATGAAAGAAGCTAAAGGCGACCCCCATAAAATTGTTATTACGCTTTCTAATTTATTCACTACGCCTTTGGCAACCGGAGTGCCATTTAATTGGCGCGATATGACGCCAGTAGCGATGATGGCTTTAGATCAATTTGTTTTGTGGGATAACGCGGAAAAACCGTATAAAACTGCGAAAGAGTTTATTGATGCGGCTAAGGCTGCCGGCCCAGGTAAATTTAAAATGGGGGGTACCGGCTCTAAACAAGAAGATCAAATTATTACCGTTGCCTTAGAAAAGGCTACCGGCGCTAAATTTACCTACATTCCTTTCAAGGGGGGTGGTGATGTGGCAGTGCAGTTAGTTGGTAATCACATTGACTCTTCCGTCAATAATCCGATTGAAGCAGTAGCGCAATGGCGAGCAGGCAAATTACGGGCCTTGTGCGTATTTGATGAAAAGCGCATGCCCTATAAAGAAAAAATTACTCCTACTCAATCTTGGTATGACGTACCTACTTGTAAAGAAGTTGGCGTACCAACCGACTATGTGATGTTGCGCGGTATTTTTATGTCGCCTGGAGTATCCCAAGATCAAGTTGATTACTTCATTGGTGTTCTCAAAAAGGTACGCGAGACGCCAGAGTGGAAGAAATTTATGGCTGACGGCGCCTTTAACCAAACCTTTATGACTGGTCAGGAATATGTAAATTGGCTTGGTAAAAATGAGGCTTTACACGTCAAGCTCATGAAAGAAGCGGGCTTTATCGCGCAGTAATCATTGTTAGTCAATAAGGCTTCTACTGCGATATTTAGAAGCTTTATTTTATTTAAATACTTTATCTTTAATCGATTGAACTATGTCTGAACCTGCAAAGCAAGAAATGGTCGTTAGCGTTAGAACGATGGAAATTATTACTGCCTTACTATTTTTAATATTTGGATTTGTGGTGATGACTGGCAGTATTAAGTTAGGTGCATCGTGGGGCAGTGATGGACCACAATCGGGCTACTTTCCTTTTTACATTAGCTTAATTATTTTGCTGTCAAGTACGGTTACTTTGTATCAAGCAGTATTTCAAAACAAGCAAAAAAAAGACGACGCTTTTGTTGAAAAAGAGCCGTTCCGTCAAGTGATGGCGGTTTTTCTTCCAGCCCTTGTTTTTGTCTTGGGCGTGCAACTCATTGGCATTTATGTGTCAGCTGCAATTTACATTGCCGTATTTATGGTTTGGCTAGGTAAGTACGCTTACTGGAAGGCGATTGCCGTTGGTGTGGGGGTGAGTGTGGCCTTATATGTCCTCTTTGAAATCTGGTTTCAGGTACCACTACCGCATGGCTCTTGGTTTAACCCCTTAGCCTTTTTAGGTATGCAATAAAAATTTACATAGATAGTTGCACGGCATTTTTAGGAGTTTACGTTGGAAGAAATTAATTTATTGTTTCAGGGTTTTGCGGTTGCAATGACACCGTTTAATTTATTGCTGATGCTCGTTGGCGTAACGTTGGGCGTGATCATTGGCGTATTACCAGGTTTAGGTGGCGCCAACGGCATTGCGATTTTATTGCCGCTCACCTTTACGATGCCACCTACCTCAGCCATCATCATGCTCTCGTGTATTTATTGGGGCGCTTTGTTTGGCGGGGCAATTACTTCGATCTTATTTAATATTCCTGGCGAACCATGGTCGGTGGCAACGACATTTGACGGTTATCCAATGGCGCGTAATGGAAAAGCAGGGGCTGCCTTAACCACGGCTTTTACTTCTTCATTTGTGGGCGCATTTTTTGCCATTGTGATGATCACTTTCTTGGCGCCATTGGTGGCGAAGTTTGCTTTGCAATTCGGGCCACCTGAATTTTTTGCTGTTTATTTTTTAACCTTTTGTAGCTTTGTGGGTATGAATAAAGGCTCACCGTTTAAAGTGATTTCCGCCATGATGCTGGGTTTTGCCTTGGCTACGGTTGGCATGGACACAGTTACTGGTCAATTACGCTTAACTTTTGGCAATCCTGAATTAATGCGTGGTTTTGATTTCTTAATTGCGGTGATCGGCTTATTTGGCATTGGCGAAATTCTTTTATCGATGGAAGAGGGCCTGTCATTTTCTGGGGCAACCGCCAAGATTCGTAGTCAAATTGTTTGGGAGACTTGGAAGCAGTTACCCAAATATTGGGCTACTTCCTTACGCAGTTGTTTAATTGGTTGCTGGATGGGTATTACGCCTGGTGGGGCAACTCCCGCCTCTTTTATGTCTTATGGCGTGGCAAAACGGGTTTCTAAGCGGGGCGAAAACTTTGGCAAGGGTGAGATGGAGGGTATTATCGCTCCCGAAACAGCGGCCCATGCAGCTGGCACTGCCGCCTTGTTGCCAATGCTTTCTTTGGGCATCCCAGGTTCGCCCACGGCAGCCGTGTTATTGGGTGGCCTATTAATTTGGGGTTTGCAGCCGGGTCCCTTACTGTTTGTCGAGAAACCAGACTTTGTTTGGGGCTTAATTGCCAGTATGTATTTGGGTAATTTGGCAGGGTTATTTGTCGTTTTAACCTGCGTACCTTTGTTTGCATCGATTTTGCGTATTCCCTTTTCGATCATTGCACCCGTCATTATTGTGATCTGTGCGGTCGGGGCTTATACCGTTCATAACGCGAATTTCGATGTTTGGTTGATGATGGGTTTTGGTGTCTTGGGCTATCTTTTTAAGAAGCTAGATTACCCAATGGCACCGATGGTTTTGGCGTTAGTGCTGGGTGACCGAGCTGAAGATTCCTTCCGCCAGTCGATGTTGCTCTCCCAGGGTAGCTTAGAGATCTTTTTCTCAAATTACCTAGTTGGTACCATTACGGCCCTCGCCTTAGGCCTCTTAATCTGGCCTTTAATTGGCAAATTCACCAAAAAACGCGCTGTAAAAGCGGGTATTAGCTAGTTAATCCCCCCCAACAAGACCCAGCCTCCCCCATCAGCGCCCTACAGACAATAGCCCCTCAGCGGGGCTATTGTCCTTTATCTATATAGGTATATCCCCTAGGTGGTTTATCTGCAAAATCTGTAAAATTTTGTTGACAAGTCGAAGTGTAATTTTTATATTACACATGTAGTCGAAGTGGTTTTACAGTTTCATGCAGTTGGCTTTAGTCATAAAACCCTCGTGCGGGTTTGGCACGAAAGTAGTTCGTCTTTCTAGGGGAGACAAAAACAATGTCAAACGGAAATGTAAGCCTTACGGGCTTAAACGACGCTGAATCGGAAGAGTTGCACCGCAATCTGATTCAAGGGACCCAGTTTTTCGGCATGATCGCAGCTCTTGCCCATTTACTGGCTTATATCTACTCGCCTTGGCTTAAATAAAAAGAGGAGATCAATATGATTTACGGAAAAATGTGGACCGTTGTAAAACCCACTGTTGGCATTCCTATTTTTATTGCAGCTGTAGCGATTAGCTCTTTCTGCGTTCACTTAGCAATTGTTTCTAACACCACTTGGGTCAAAGCTTTTTTACAAGGCAATGCACCGATGATGGCGAGTTCAGCAGCAACGATGGCAGCACCCATGGCAGCACCCATGGCGGCAGCACCTGCAGCGAAGAAGTAAAGTACTTTAGCTTTTCGTGCAAGGCTGGGATCGCACATCCCAGCCTTTTTCATTGCAGCGCTAAGGTAAAATTTTTTAGATGAACCGAGTTACCAAAAAGTTAATTCAAGGTTGGTCTGAGCTAGGCTCACGTTATTTACCTTTTGCTGATGCCGCCTCAGCCGATTTACCCTTATCTCGCCTCTTACGACTATCCCTGTTTCAAGTTTCAGTTGGTATGGCTCTAGTGTTGTTAGTTGGCACCCTAAACCGCGTAATGATTGTCGAGCTGCATGTGCCCGCCTCAATTGTTTCGGTGATGATTTCATTACCAATTCTGTTTGCCCCCTTTCGTGCCTTAATTGGCTTTCGTTCAGATAACCACCAGTCGGCATTAGGGTGGAGAAGGGTGCCTTATATTTGGATGGGCACCTTAGTGCAATTTGGCGGCTTGGCGATCATGCCATTTGCTTTGTTAGTTTTATCCGGCGGTGGTCAATCTAGTCAAGCGCCGGTCTGGATTGGTTGGGCGGCCTCGGGCTTAGCCTTTTTATTTGTTGGCGCAGGCGTACACATAACGCAAACGGTAGGGCTTGCTCTGGCTACCGATTTAGCGCCTGTTGAAGCGCAGCCGAAGGTTGTGGGTTTAATGTATGTCATGCAACTGTTCGGCATGATTATCAGCGCCTTAATTTTTGGTTTAGCACTCGAACAATTTAGCCCTGCACGCTTAATTCAGGTAATTCAAGCCTCGGCAGTGATCACCATCGTGTTGAATGTGATTGCGTTATGGAAGCAAGAAACCCGAGCTCAAGTGCGTAGTCGCGTTAATCAGACCGAGCCTTCATTTATGCAATCATGGCGCACCTTTACGACCGGTGGTCATGCCGTACGCCGTTTGGTCGTAGTAGGTTTTGGCACCATGGCTTTTAGTATGAATGATGTGCTGTTAGAGCCCTATGGTGGTGAGTTGTTGAAAATGAGTGTGAGTGCAACCACTGCCTTAACTGCAACCTTAGCCATTGGCGGGTTATGGGGCTTTACTTGGGCCTCTAGGGTCTTAAGTCGCGGCAGCGATCCTTTTCGGATGGCAACGCTGGGTGCTTATGTCGGTATTCCCGCATTTATTTTTGTCATTGCAGCTGCGCCTTTGCAGGCCACCATTGTCTTTATTATCGGTACTTTTTTAATAGGCTTTGGCGGTGGTCTCTTTAGTCACGGCACCCTTACGGCGACGATGAACTTTGCGCCTGCCGACCAGCGGGGCTTGGCTTTAGGAGCCTGGGGTGCTGTTCAGGCTTCGGCAGCAGGGATTGCGGTCGGCTTGGGCGGGGTGATTCGCGATCTCGTAGTGGCCTTAGAAAATGCCAAGCTTCTACCAGAGGCCTTAAATGGCCCGGCAATTGGCTATTCCTTGGTTTATGCTTTGGAAATTGTCTTATTAATCGCTACAATTTTGGCAATGCTGCCGCTTTTACGGACCCGAAGTAGTTGTACCTAAGCTATTTTCTTATAAAATAGCTTAACCCTATCATAAGGAGACTTAACATGAGCGTTGTGCAAATTTTGTTTATTGTCTGGTTGGTTGTTTCAGTGATCACAATCATGCGAATGGTGAAACCCAATCGAAAATAATTTGAGTTTCACATACATTCAATTAAGTGAATGTTGAATGCCTCATTTTGTTAATGGCTTTGTTACGATGAAACGATTGCGTTCCTTTGCTGCAGTCTGCACAGCAATTGCATTGCTTGTCGGTAGCTTGTCGCCCGCTGTAGCTGCCATGCGAACAGGAAGTGCATCGGCCACCAGCCTGACAATGGAAATTTGTCAGGCGCAAGGGGATAAAGTAGCGGCGTTAACGATTGATCTTAGTACTACCGCAGAGTCGGCGCCGAGCAATCCTCTTGGCATGAATCACGATTGCCCACTTTGTATCATGTCCCATGCCCCAGTTGCAATTAATATCAGTATGGCAACGTCGGTTGTGCCAGTTGGCGCGCTTACACAAGCTTTTCCTGCGCTCTTTTATGTTTCACCCAAAACACTTTTTGTTTGGACTTCTCAGCCCGCTCGGGCACCCCCTACCCAGATCTAAAACTTGACCTCTTGGCCTAAAGCCTAGAGGTTTCTCTTGCTTTTATTGCGCTCTGTTGCGCATTGATGGCAAGTAGGCTTAATTTAGTTTCTGGGAGTTTGCAATGCATTTCCGTCATTTTCAGGGGGCGCGACACTTCAAAAAGCGCACCTTACAAACTGTAGCCATAAATAGTGCAGGTTTTCTGTGGACTGTAGGGTACTTTTGTCTAGCGCAAGCGCAAATTGCGCCACCACCCGATTACGATCAAAAATTAAGTGGCGTGACAGTTAACGCTACCCGTTCAGATACACCATTAGATCAAATTCCCTTAAACACCACCATTCTGACCAAGGAGGTTTTGGAGTTAGCGCCAGATCAAACCATCGATCAAATTTTAAAAAATCAGCCAGGTGTCTTTTTAAATGATCAGCCTTATTACGAGAAAGATCCAACGGGCCAAAGTTTGAACGTACGTGGTTTAGGCAATGCTCGTACTTTGGTATTGGCAGATGGGTCGCCCTTAAATGATGCTTTCTACGGCACGATTATGTGGAATTTAGTGCCACTTTCTTCGATTGATACGGTTGAGTTTATACGTGGGGGTATTTCAAGCTTATGGGGTAACTGGGGTATGGGTGGGGTAATTAATATGAATACCCGCACACCTAAAAATAGCCAGCAAGAAGTCTCGGCCAATTACGGTACTTTCAACACTGTGAACCTAGCAGCATCGAAAGATATCATGGCTACCGAGAATATGCAGTTACGCATATCGGCCGACTATTTAAATACTGGCGGCTACACGAATATCGCGACGATCTCCCCAGCCGCAGCAAATAGTGTTAAGCCTGGCATGGGGGCAGCGGCCGCACAAAATTCCAACGTCCGTTTACAAAGCTACTTTAAGGCTGGTAGTGATACAAAAGGGTTTGTGCGGATAGGTTATGGCACGATGGCTGACTACTCTAATGCCATGAGTATCGCTACCAATTTAAAACAAACTACCGATATTGCTGCTGGTACGACGACCAAATTAAGTGAGAGCGATAAGGTGCTTGTTAATTTGTTTTATCAAAATACGGCTTTTAATAAACAAAATGGTTCTAATGCCGCAGTAAGTTCGGTTTTTAATGCACAGAAGTTGGCCACTAACACCCCTTACATTAGTTCAAATTACTATGACCCATATTCCACTACAGGTGCTGGAGTGCAATACATTAAGGATATGAAGGGCTTGGTAGACCAAGTTTTAGTAGGGGTAGATGGACGGAATATTTCTGGTTCTAACTTAACTAATAATTTAACCACTACTGGCGCTGTAAGCTCAGTAAATTATGCCCAGGGGCAGCAGAATTTTTATGGCGTAATGGGACAAGCGAAATCAACTACTAGCTTCATTCCACTACAAACTACCTTAGCTTTACGGGTCGATAACTGGAGCAGTTCAACCCCGACCTATTACAACACTGGTCCCGATGGTAAAAACGCGAGCTATCAAAATATCTCGAATCAAAATAAAACCATTTTGAGTCCGAATTTAGGTTTTTTATACGAGTTATCTAAAGAGTGGAACTTACGCAGCTCTATTTATCAAGCCTATCATGCACCAGGCTTAAATAACACCTTAAGATCTTATGCCTCATCAAGCGGGGGCAATAATTTTGCTAACCCAAATTTAACTGTTGAAATTATGAAAGGCTTTGAAGCTGGCACAGATTACCGTTGGAAAGAAGGCTTTTTGCAGCTAACCGCTTTTACTAATCAAATAACTAATGCCATTACGACCTACAACTTAAAAGCCAATAATGCGACAGACGTGGCCTTAGCCCAGCAATTGTGTGGCGCGGCAAAGGGCAGTAATCCGTTGAAAGCAGCTGCAGGCAATTGTGTTTCAACTAGTATTAATTACTATACGAATAATCAAAATCTGCAAAGTCAGGGCTTAGAAATGCAGTTTCATCACAATCTCTCCCCTCAATGGGCTGTAGATGCTGGTTATTCACTCACTAATACCGTTTTAACGGCAAGCTCGACAAGCGATCCAACCGGCAGTCAAGTCGCCGGCGTACCGCAGAATATTGGCAATCTTGGAGTAACTTGGTTTCCAGTGCCTAAGGCGAGCATCACTACCACCATGCGCTATGTGGGAAACTCGTGGATGGATACCGCCCATACCTTACCTGTACCAGCCTATGCAATCTTTGGATTAAGGGCTAATTACGAAATCAATCAAGCCATTACTTTATATGCTACTGCAGTCAATATGTTAAATCGGCAGTACATTACTTTTGGCTCGGGTAGCAATAACAATAGCTATGTGCTGGGAATGCCGCAAGCATTCACAGTTGGTGGCAAGTTTACTTTTTAGTCGATCGGTGATGATGAAGAGAATAGTAATTGTGAAAGAAGCTATTTTGAAATTGACCTATCCAGCTTCCTGCAGAATCTTGATTTGGACGCTCTGCTTGCTTAGCGATGGGACCTTTGCGCAAATGCCCGAACATGATCATAGTCAAATGATGGATAAAGCGTCACATCAGATGATGCACCCGCAGATGGAAGTCTGCAAGGGGACTAGTCTTGAGTGTGCCAATGCAGCAACACCATTTTTAACGAGCGCGGGACAACTCTTTTTAATTTGGACTGCAGGCGGCGCTGTATCTCTATCCCATTCTGCTGATTTAGGTATGACATTTAGTACGCCAGTAGAAATTGCTAACCATCAAAAGAAGCTTGACGTAGGCAGCGATGCAAGGCCGCAAATAACGGTTGACCCAAAAGGCAATATATTTATTGCCTATGCTTTTTTTAAAGATAGTAATTGGAATGCGCAAATTAATACCGCGCGTTCGACAGACAGTGGTAAAACGTTTACTCAAGCACAAGCGCTGATTCAGGGTGGGGCTAGTGAACGATTTCCGATCTTGGCGGCTGATGCCAAGGGCAAGATTCATCTTGCCTGGATTGATAAGCGCGTGGTCCAGGCTGCGAATAAGCAGGGCAATAAAAAATTGGGTGGTTCGATTGCTTATGCTAGCTCAATCGATGGCGGCGTGAGCTTTCAAGCTGAAACCATTGTGAATCAAGAAAGCTGCGAATGTTGTCGCATAGGCATGGCCTTAAACCCGCAACAATTTCCTGTATTGGCCTATCGGGGAATATTTCCAGGTGGGGTGCGTGATCAGGCGACCCAAGTTCTCTCTTTCAAGCAGCAGACCTCACAGGGCTTACCGACGAAAGCGAATGATGGTGTAGGCCCAATTCAGCGGGTGGCGATCGACCATTGGAAAACGGATGTTTGTCCACACCATGGGCCAGCAATAGCGATTGCAGATACTGGAACAACACATGTTGCTTGGTTTACCCAGGGGAGTGCGCGACAAGGTGTCTTTTATGCCAATTCGAATAATGAAGGCAAAACTTATTCACCGCCACGTCAGTTAGGTAATGCGAATAGGAATGTTGCTCGCCCATATTTATTAACTATAGGCAAAGAAGTATGGCTGGTGTGGAAAGAATTTAATGGCGAAAAGGCAATTATTTATCTGCAGTACTCAAAGGACGATGGCAAGACTTGGTCGATTGCTAAACCGATTGCTGAGGCAGTAGGCTATACCGATCATCCTTTACTCATTAATCAAAACAAAAACGTATTTTTATCCTGGCTGACGCGCGCTCAGGGTTATCAACTGTTATCGATTGGACAAGCCGAATGAAGCGTTATTTATCAATGCTAGCAGCCACATTTTTTATGCTGCAAGCCGTGCAAGCAAGTGAGTCAGTAAAGGCCTATCAAAATGGCACCTGGGCACAGCTCAGTAAAGCTAACTTAGGTGAGCCACTAGCAGTACACTTTTGGGGAGTGACTTGTGCGCCTTGTATGGCAGAAATGCCCCAATGGGGTAAATTTCTCAGTCAAAATAAACAAGCTAAAGTGATATTTGTGCAAGTCGACGATGTTCCGCCAGAGATGGTGCAAAAAATGTTACAGCGGGCAAAGTTACAGAACGCAAATAATTTTTCTGTTTTTCAACCCTTTGATGACGCGATGCGTTATGAGGTTGATCCTCAATGGCATGGCGAAACGCCAATTACCATTTTAATTAATAAAAATGGGCAGTGGCAGCGCAAAACAGGGCCGATTCAATTCGCCGCATTAAAGGCTTGGTTTTTAAAACAGTAATGATTAATCGAAACTAATTATATTTAAAACAATTTTATTTACAGTATTTTTATCTCAGGAGAAGCAAATGAATTCAGCAAATCAAAGGCAACGAATGATGCAAGTAGTAATGTTTGTCAGCGGTATAGCACTAGCCTTTAGTGTTGCCGCACAAGATGCGCAAGTCGGTAAAATAAAAATTGAGGGTGCTTACACTCGCACCACTGTACCTGGTCAAAAAGTAGCCGGCGGTTTTATGAAAATTATTGATCAAGGCGCAGCTGATCAATTAATTAGCGCTAGCACACCCGTAGCTGATGAGGTGCAATTGCATACGATGTCGATGGAAGGCAATACGATGCAAATGCGCCAAGTGAAGGCGATTGATGTACCTGCTGCTGGAACAGTTGAATTAAAGCCTGGCGGCCTTCACTTGATGCTGATTGGCATTAAGACGCCGTTAAAGGCGGGCGACTTCATTCCCGTGAAATTAAAATTTGCTAAAGCAGGCGAGGTAGAGGTGAAACTACCCGTGCAACCAATGGGTCACACGGGGGCGCATTAACTATTGAACTTGGGTCAGGTATTTGCTAGCCCAAGTTCAAATCTGTGACTGCACCTTTGCTGGCGCTGCTAGCAAGGTAAGCATACTTGGCTAAAAGGCCGCGGGTGTAGCGGGGCTTGGGTTGCTTCCAAGCGGCGCGACGTTTAGCAATTTCAGCTTCGCTCACATTGAGTTGAATGAGTAATTTATTGGCGTCGATCGTTACTGAGTCACCTTCTTCAATTAAGGCAATCGTGCCCCCAACAAATGCTTCTGGGGCAACATGACCAACGACCATTCCCCAAGTGCCTCCCGAGAAGCGGCCGTCGGTAATTAAGCCTACTGATTCACCTAGGCCTTGGCCTACCAGGGCGGAGGTTGGCGCCAACATTTCGCGCATACCTGGGCCGCCCTTAGGGCCCTCATAACGAATGATCATGACATCGCCCGGTAGAATTTTTTGCGCCATGATCGCAGCCATTGCATCATCTTCCGAATCAAAAACGCGGGCTGGACCCGTTATAGATGGATTTTTTAGTCCGGTAATTTTTGCTACACAGCCCTCAGGTGAAATGTTGCCTTTTAAAATTGCTAAATGGCCGTGCGGATATAAAGGGTTGTCGAGCATGCGGATCACGTTTTGATCAGCGCGCGGCACTGAAGGCACATCTTTTAATACTTCAGCAATGGTTTTGCCGGTAATGGTCATGCAATCACCATGGAGTAAGCCCCCATCGAGCAAAATTTTCATTACTTGGGGAATGCCACCAGCTTGATGTAAATCGGTCGCTAAATAATTGCCTGATGGCTTCATGTCAACGATGACGGGTACGCGTTTACGAATGCGCTCGAAATCATCAATCGTCCATTCAATTTCTGCTGCACTGGTAATGGCCAAGAAATGCAAAACTGCATTGGTTGAGCCGCCAACTGCCATGATCACACTGACGGCATTTTCAATTGATTTTTTAGTAATGATGTCGCGGGGGCGCAAATTATTTTTAATCGCCTCAACTAGAACAATGGCTGACTCATGGGCGCTGGCGACTTTTTCAGCGTCTTCATTGGCCATGGTTGAGGAGTAGGGCAAGCTCATACCTAGTGCTTCAAATGACGAGCTCATGGTATTGGCGGTATACATGCCGCCGCAAGAACCGCTTCCAGGGCAGGCGTGTTGTTCGACGCCTTTGAGATCAATTTCGCTTAAGCGACCAGAAGTAAATTCACCTACTGCTTCAAATGCGGAAACAATATTGAGCTCTTTGCCTTTGTAGTGACCGGGTTTAATCGTGCCACCATAGACATAAATACCTGGCACATTGGTGCGCGCTAAGGCCATCATGCCGCCGGGCATATTTTTATCGCATCCTCCAATCACCACGACCCCGTCTTGCCATAAGCCGTTGACGCAGGTTTCAATGCTATCGGCAATGACTTCACGTGAGACCAGGGAATATTTCATTCCTTCAGTGCCCATGCCAATACCATCTGACACAGTAGGGGTTCCAAATACTTGGGCTTTAGCACCCGCTTCCTCAAGCGCTGTAATCGCCGCATCGGCTAATTTCTGTAAGCCACTATTACACGGGGTAATAGTCGAATGGCCATTGGCTACCCCGACCATGGGTTTGACAAAGTCCTGCTCTTGGTAGCCCATGGCGTAGTACATTGAGCGGTTGGGCGCGCGGGCCACACCCTCTGTAACCGCACGTGAACGGGAATTAAGGGGACGGTCGGCGCTATTACTTTTAGGGCCAACAGGACTTTTATTTGTCATATCACTTCTCCAAAATATGCAATTTAGGCATGCAAAAGACGCCAAAAGTAAGACTTTACAAGATTTATGCTGGGTTTATCCCTAGGGCTAGTATCTTTTAGATAAAATTATTGTTTAAATCGTCTGTTAATCATGAGCAAGAATAAGGTACCAACGATTCGTTCTTTGGCATTTATTGAGGCCAGGGAAAGGCTTGGCCTCAGCACGGAAGCATTGGCACTCAATGCCTGTCTTTCAAAAAAGCAAATTGAGCAAATTGAGAATGGTGAGCACAGTGCGTTTTACTCGCCCACCTTAAAATTGCGCTCAGCTCAAAGAGTTGCCACCATTTTGGGCCTAGAGAAGGCGGATTATCTTGAAGTGGAAATTGAAGCCCCTCCACCCCCAGTTGCAGTCATATCAGAACCAGCAACAACACCAGCAACAACACCAGCAACAACACCAGCAACAACACCAGCAACAACACCAGCAACTCCTTCTCCTCCTCCAACTCTGGCGCCCACCCCTGCACCATTCTTAGAAATGGAAAAGGCGTCAGCTCCGATTTTAAAAGTGGGTACTGCACCCACCGATTTACAAATAAAAGATAAGCAGAGAAAATTATTTTTGTTTGCTAGCATGGCGGCGGCGCTTGTTTTTGCGATTATTAATTTTGGCCATGATTTTGCTATCGAAACTGCGCCAGTTTCTTTGACGCCAGTGCCTCCCGCAGTTGTACCCTCAGCGCCACTAGCTACTGCACCCGAATTAATTCAAGAGCCCGCTGTTTTAACACCTGAGCGAACGCCCGTTACCATGGTGGAAGCTAGTTCCAAAACTGCAGCTGTAACCAGTGATGTGGCTTGCCCAAGGCCAGAAAATAACCCTGTAATGTATAAGACTAGTACACCAAGCAAGGCCGGCGATATGGTATATGTGCAAAGCTTAAGTCAGCAAGTGGTTTGTGTCATCGACTCAGCCGGCAAAGAACAGAGCAAGACACTCGAGGCGGGCGCCTCGTATTCATTTTATGGTGCACCACCATTCAAACTATTGACAGCAAATCTTGCGCAAACCGAGATTTTTTTTCAAGGCCTACGCGTAAGACCGAGCAACCCTGAAGCAAAAACGCTTATCTTAGAAGAGACGAAGTTTTAGATTGCCGATTCGTTCGCTTCACCAGTACGAATGCGGATGACTTGTTCAACTGAGGTGACAAAAATTTTGCCATCACCAATTTTGCCAGTATGTGCTGCTTTCGTAATCGCCTCGATAACGCGCTCGACTGAATCATCTGCAACGACAACTTCTACTTTTACTTTTGGTAAAAAATCAACCACATATTCTGCGCCCCGATACAGTTCAGTATGGCCTTTTTGCCGGCCAAACCCTTTAACTTCAGTAACAGTTAGGCCAGTAACGCCAACGTCTGCCATGGCTTCGCGTACTTCGTCAAGCTTGAACGGTTTAATGATGGATGTAATCAGCTTCATCTAATTCTCCTCAATAGATGGGGTAATCATACCCTTAGATGGGCTAACTTAGGCGCGAAAAGCTGAAGTAATGGGATAACGCCAATCGCGACCAAAGGCGCGGTTAGTGATGCGGACGCCTGGTGGTGCTTGGCGTCGTTTATATTCATTGAGCTTGATGAGACGTGTTACCTTTTCAACACTAGCAGCCTCGTAGCCCGCGGCAACGATTTCCGCCAGCGATTGGTTTTGTTCCATATAGCGTTCCAATATAGCGTCGAGCACCTCATAACTGGGTAAGCTATCTTGATCAGTTTGGTTATCGCGTAATTCGGCTGATGGTGCCCGCGTGAGAATACGTTCAGGAATAATTGGAGTAAGTTGATTGCGATAATGGCAAAGTCGATAGACCAAGGTTTTAGCAATATCTTTAATCACCGCAAAGCCTCCGGCCATATCGCCATAAAGCGTGCAATAACCGACTGCCATCTCACTTTTATTGCCCGTAGTTAAAACTAAGCGACCCGTTTTATTCGAGAGCGCCATTAATAATGTGCCGCGTACCCGCGCTTGAATATTTTCTTCCGTAGCATCGGGTGATAAGCCAGTAAATTGTTCTGCTAAGGCTGCTTCTAATGCAGCCACTGGCTTGCTGATCGGAATTTCATCGTATTGCACGCCGACATTGTTAGCGAGTTCACGCGCATCTAGCCATGAAATATCTGCCGTATATGGCGATGGCATCATCACTGCGCGCACTTGATCAGCACCCAGCGCATCTACGGCAATAGCGAGTACCAAGGCAGAATCAACACCCCCAGAAAGACCGATGATCACGCCAGAAAAATGATTTTTTTGGACGTAATCACGCACCCCCATGACTAAGGCTGCATACACTTGGGCCTCTATTGAGCTCATGTTTTTGTCATTAGCAGTAAGCGCAGTGACATCAGCTTCGGGCTCTCCAAGTGAAGTGATGTTGACTAACCCCAGACCGGTTTCAAATTGGGGCATCGTAAAGGCAGTTTGACCATGAGAGTTCAAGACAAAAGAGCCCCCATCAAATACCAATTCATCTTGCCCACCCACCATGTTGACGTACGCTAAGGGTAGTTTAGTAAGGTTAACTTGCTCCCGCAGCACATTCAGGCGTAAGGTATTTTTTTCCAGGTGGTAGGGTGAGGCATTTAACACCGCCAATAAGCGCGCACCTGCATTTTTAGCCTGGAGTGCAGGGCCTTCATGCCAAGCATCTTCACATAAGAGTAAGCCAATAGGGAACCCATCCACCTCAAAGATACAAGGCTGATTGCCAGGGATAAAGTACCGCACTTCATCAAACACTTCATGATTCGGTAATTGTTGTTTTGCGTAGCTGGCGATGACTTGGCCGTCACGCAAGACAGAGGCACAATTTTGTAGGCCTACGGCAGAACGCTGGGGGTGCCCAACTACAACGGAGAGGTTTGGGTAAGCCCCGAGGGTTTTGCATAGCTCAGCCAGGATATTTTCAGCCGCGGAAATAAATGCCGGCCGCAACAACAGGTCTTCTGGTGGATAGCCAGTTAAGGCTAACTCGGGGGTTAAGAGTAGTTTGGCGCCAGCAGCATGAGCAGCCTGCGCCGCAGCGGCAATTAATGCAGCATTACCCTCTAAGTCACCTAATTTAGGGTTTAGTTGCGCTAAAGCAAGCTTAATCAAGCCTTTTTTCCCTCTTTTTCCTCTCGATAGCGTTTTACACCCTCGAGAATTTCATGGTGGGCATCGGCAACCCCGCCCCAACCACTCACTTTGACCCATTTCCCGACTTCTAAATCTTTGTAATGCTCAAAAAAGTGCTTAATTTGGTTGAGGCGTAAGGGGTTCATGTCTTCTGGCTTCTGCCAATGGGTATAAATCGACAGAATGCGGTCTTCTGGTACGGCTAGTAGCTTGGCATCCTGCCCAGCCTCATCTTCCATTTGTAAGAGCCCAATAGCCCTACAACTGACCACCACGCCTGGAATGAGTGGGAAAGGGGTGATAACCAGCACATCCACGGGGTCGCCATCGCCAGCAATGGTTTGGGGAATATAGCCATAGTTACAGGGGTAATGCATCGCCGTACCCATGAAACGATCGACAAAAATAGCCCCCGTTTCCTTATCAACCTCATATTTAATGGGGTCTGCATTCATCGGAATTTCAATAATTACATTGAAGTTGGTGGGGGAATTTTTGCCTGGGGTGACATTATCAAGACTCATGAGGGTTTTTCCGGAAAAAATTAGTGGATACCCTGATATTAGCAAAGTGAGAAGTTATAGTTTGTGTTGGATACTTCTTAAGTTCGTTTTTTTGGAGATTTAAGCTATGAGTAATGTCACATTGGGTCTGTATTTTTCTTTGGTTTGCGGCGTGATTGCTGTGCTGTATGGCTTCTTTATGCGGCGCTGGATTTTGAAACAAGATACTGGCAATGCCAAAATGGAAGAAATTGCCGCGGCAATTCAGCAGGGCGCGGCTGCATATTTATCCCGTCAGTACAAAACGATTGCGATTGTTGGAATTGTCCTAACAATTTTGATTGGCCTCTTTTTAGACATTGCCACGGCCATGGGGTTTGTGCTTGGTGCGGTGTTATCGGGCGCCTGCGGCTTTATTGGCATGAATGTGTCGGTCAGAGCGAATGTGCGCACTGCCCAAGCAGCTACGGTCGGCATGAATGAAGCCCTTAACGTCGCTTTTAAAGGCGGTGCAATTACCGGCATGCTGGTGGTTGGCTTAGGCCTACTTGGTGTGGCTTTATTTTTCATGTTCCTGGTTTCCATCGGGGGCGGCCAAGATCTCTCGGCGGTATTGCATCCCTTAATTGGTTTTGCCTTTGGTTCCTCACTCATTTCCATTTTTGCGCGTTTAGGGGGCGGTATCTTTACTAAAGGCGCCGATGTGGGAGCCGACTTAGTGGGCAAAGTTGAGGCAGGTATTCCTGAGGATGACCCACGGAACCCTGCTGTTATTGCCGATAACGTGGGGGATAACGTCGGCGATTGCGCCGGCATGGCAGCTGACTTATTCGAAACGTATGCCGTGACCTTAATTGCGACGATGGTCTTGGGCGCAATGATGGTTTCCGGCGCACCTATTGCAGCCATTATTTATCCCTTGGTCTTGGGCGGCATTTCGATTATTGCTTCGATCATTGGCTGTTCTTTTGTGAAAGCCACACCCGGTATGAAAAATGTGATGCCAGCCTTGTATAAAGGTTTGGTGGTAGCGGGCGTACTTTCCTTAATTGCGTTTTATTTTGCAACCCAATTTATTATTCCCGACGATGCTTTAGGAATTCCTGGCAGTCAATGGCGTTTATTTGGTGCTACTGTAGTGGGCTTATTACTCACTGCAGGATTAGTTTGGATTACCGAGTACTACACAGGTACCGATTTCAAACCCGTGAAGCATATTGCCGAAGCATCGACTAAAGGTCACGGTACGAACATTATTGCTGGCTTAGGCATTTCGATGAAGTCAACTGCGATCCCAGTTATTTTTGTTTGTATCGCGATTTATGCGGCGTATTGGTTGGCTGGTATTTTTGGTATCGCCATTGCAGCTACCTCCATGCTCTCGATGGCCGGCATTGTGGTGGCGCTTGATGCGTATGGCCCAATTACCGATAACGCCGGTGGTATTGCTGAAATGGCAGGCTTGCCACAAGCTGTGCGCGATATTACCGATCCTTTAGATGCAGTTGGTAATACGACCAAAGCAGTGACCAAAGGTTATGCGATTGGTTCAGCAGGTTTAGCGGCACTGGTTTTATTTGCGGATTACACCCATGCGCTTGAAGCGATTGGTCAACAAGTCACCTTTGATTTATCAAATCACTTAGTGATTATTGGCCTATTTATTGGCGGCATGATTCCTTACTTATTTGGTGCGATGGCGATGGAAGCGGTAGGTCGTTGCGCTGGCGCAGTGGTTGATGAGGTGCGCCGTCAGTTCCGCGATATTCCCGGCATTATGGATGGCACAGGTAAGCCTGAGTACGGCAAAGCGGTCGATATGTTGACTTCAGCTGCGATTAAGGAAATGATTATTCCGTCGCTCTTGCCCGTGGTGATTCCGATTGTGGTTGGTCTGTTATTGGGTCCTGCTGCCTTGGGCGGCTTGTTAATGGGTACGATTGTCACAGGTCTATTCGTGGCGATTTCCATGTGTACTGGTGGCGGTGCTTGGGATAATGCCAAGAAATATATCGAAGAAGGTAACTACGGTGGCAAAGGTTCTGAGGCTCACAAAGCTGCAGTTACTGGTGATACCGTTGGCGATCCTTACAAAGATACTGCTGGACCAGCGATTAATCCGCTGATCAAGATTATCAACATCGTCGCTTTATTGATTGTGCCTTTGTTGCCAATCATGCGCTAACAATAAGAGGGGCAAGCTTTACTCAAGCCCCTCTAAATAACGCTGAGCATCCAGTGCGGCCATGCAACCTGTACCCGCACTGGTAATTGCTTGACGATAAATGTGGTCTTGCACATCACCTGATGCAAATACCCCAGCAATATTCGTAGCCGTAGCGTTACCTTGTAAGCCCGAATGGGTTTTGATGTAGCCGTTATGCATTTCAAGCTGACCAATAAATAATTCGGTATTGGGTTTATGGCCAATGGCGATAAACGCGCCAGTGAGCGCGATATCTTCGGTTTTGCCATTTGCTTGACGAATCCGCACACCTGTTACGCCTTTTTCATCACCCAACACTTCTTCTAAGGTCGAATTGAGTTTGAGCTCAACTTTCCCCTCGGCTACTTTAGCCATCAGGCGATCATTCAAAATGGGCTCAGCCCGAAATTTATCGCGCCGATGAATCACCGTCACCTTTTTGGCAATGCCAGTGAGGTAGAGTGCTTCTTCAACCGCAGTATTGCCACCACCAACAACGCAGACGTCTTGATTTTTATAAAAGAAGCCGTCGCAGGTGGCGCAACCTGAAACGCCGCGCCCCATAAACGCTTCTTCACTGGGTAAGCCCAAATATTGGGCCGATGCGCCAGTAGCAATGATGAGGGCATCACAGGTATAGGTGCCAGAGTCACCTACAAGGCGAATCGGCTTTTCTTGTAAGGCAGCCGTATGGATGTGGTCAAAAATAATTTCGGTATTAAAGTGTTCCGCGTGCTTTAAAAAGCGCTCCATGAGTTCCGGGCCTTGAACTCCTGCAGGGTCGGCTGGCCAATTCTCAACATCAGTAGTGGTCATCAGTTGACCGCCTTGGGCCAAGCCAGTAATTAGGGTGGGCTGTAAATTAGCTCGGGCCGCATACACTGCAGCTGTATAGCCTGCGGGGCCAGAGCCAAGAATGAGAACTTTGCTATGTTTGATATTCGTTGTATTCATCCCTAAATTATAGGTTTCCTTGGGGTGGGGGTGTTTACAATCAAGGAAATATGGCTCGAACCGTCTTTCCTCAATCGAATTCAACCCAACCCCCTAATTCCAGCGGGCAGGGCAGAATGCCCCGCTTATTATTGGAAGCCCGCTGGTTTGTTTCGCTGGGTTTATGTTTGGCTTTATTTGCAATACTGATTACGTATTCCAAATTAGATCCTGCTTGGTCACACGCTAGCTTTGATGTACCAACCAATTTAGGGGGTCGGACGGGTGCCTGGATTGCCGACCTAATGCTTTATGTCTTTGGTCTGTCCGCATTTTGGTGGGTTATCTTGTTTGGTAGGCGCGTTTTTACCGGTTGGAAAGAGTTATGGAGCACTCCAATGCCCCCCGATCCCGAAGCGAAGCCCGACTCCTTGTTACTGAGATGGTTGGGCTTTGGCCTCACTTTGCTTGCCAGTATGGGCTTGGAATCAATTCGCTTACATTCTTTGTCAATTGCATTACCTAGGCCCCCTGGGGGAGTTTTAGGTGAGTTAATTGGCGATCCTTTGCAAATGGCAGTTGGCTTTACCGGCTCAACAATCATTTTATTATTTGCGCTGTGCGCAGGCTTATCGCTCTTCCTCCACTTTTCTTGGCTCAATTTGGCCGAACAAGTTGGGCGGTATATGGAGCTCGGGTATCGGCGCTTGCGCGAACGGCGTGAAAGCGAAGTCGATCGTAAAGTGGGTGAACAGGCCAGTGTAGAGCGCGAAGAGTTTGTCGAGGAAGTGCGCGGTCGCATTGAAATTATGGCGCCAGTCCAAATTGTGCGCAGTGAGCCCGCGATTGTGCAAAGCGTGCGCGTGCAACGAGAAAAGCAACAACCCCTTTTTATTGATATTCCTGATTCTGAATTACCCCCACTGGCACTTTTAGATGCAGTGCCCGAGGCTAAAGAAACCATTTCTGCTGAGGTAATGGAATTTACCTCGCGCTTAATTGAGCGCAAGCTGGATGAATTTGGCGTCGAGGTCAAAGTCATTGCCGCCTATCCAGGACCAGTTGTTACGCGTTACGAGATCGAGCCAGCAGTTGGCGTTAAGGGTAGCCAAATCGTTAATTTGTCGCGCGACCTTTCGCGATCTTTGGGTCTTGTGAGTATGCGGGTGGTAGAAACCATTCCCGGTAAAACTTGCATGGCTCTCGAGTTGCCCAACCCCACTCGTCAATCGGTATATCTCTCGGAGATTTTAAGTTCTCAGGTTTATAACGATAACCACTCTTTATTGACACTGGCCTTAGGTAAAGATATCTCTGGCGCGCCAATGGTGGTTGACTTAGCGAAGATGCCACACTGCTTGGTAGCAGGTACTACTGGCGCTGGTAAATCGGTGGGTATTAACGCCATGATTTTGTCTTTGTTATTTAAGGCTAAGCCAGATGAAGTGCGCCTCATCATGATTGACCCAAAGATGTTAGAGATGTCGGTGTATGAGAAGGTGCCGCATTTATTGTGCCCCGTTGTGACTGATATGAAGCAAGCCTATAACGCGCTGAATTGGGCCGTTAATGAAATGGATCGCCGTTACAAATTAATGAGCAAGTTTGGCGTACGCAATTTAGCCGGCTTTAATCGCAAAATTGTTGAAGCAGAAGAAAAGGGCGAGAAACTAACTAATCCCTTTAGCTTAACCCCCGATGATCCAGAGCCGCTGTATAAAGCCCCCGTGATTGTGGTGATCATTGATGAGTTAGCCGACTTAATGATGGTCTCAGGCAAAAAGATTGAAGAGCTCATTGCGCGTATCGCACAAAAAGCGCGCGCTGCAGGCATTCATTTGGTGCTAGCGACGCAGCGTCCCAGCGTTGACGTGATCACCGGCCTAATCAAAGCCAATATTCCGACGCGTATTTCGTTTCAGGTCAGTAGCAAAATTGATAGTCGAACCATTCTGGATCAGCAAGGTGCTGAGGCTTTATTAGGCATGGGCGACATGCTCTATATGGCTCCTGGTACTGGCCTACCGATTCGGGTGCATGGCGCTTTTGTCTCGGATGATGAAGTGCACCGCGTGGTTGACTGGTTAAAAGAAAAAGGTGAAGCCAATTACATTGATGGCGTGCTTGAAGGCGCCGATGAATCGACGATGGATGTCTTGAATGGCGGCGGTAGCGGTGGTGAAGCCGACCCCTTATATGACCAGGCAGTTGCGATCGTGCTGGAAAACAAACGCGCTTCAATTTCCTTAGTGCAACGACATCTACGCATTGGCTACAACCGCGCTGCTCGTTTACTGGAAGATATGGAAAAAGCGGGTTTAGTTTCGAAGATGAGCGGTAGTGGGAATCGCGAAATTTTTGGCCGGAAGGCTGAGGAGTAATGCGCATTACAGGTTTGCATTGTTGTCTGGTAGTAAATTTGGCGATCTATGGTTCCTATGCGATAGGAGTAGCCCCTAATAAAGCCTCGCAAACTAGTGCCGCAATCAATTCGGCCGCTCCTTACGGCGCTAGTACCGACACCGTTTCTGCTACTGAACAATTACGCCAATTTGTGCGCAACTCTAAAACGGCAGAAGGTGATTTTGTGCAGCAGCAATTGCGTGCACCAAAACCGAATGAGTCGCAAGATAAAGGTTTGAAAGTGATTCGTCAAACACAAGGCCATTTTTATTTTCAGCGGCCTGGGCGGTTTGCCTGGGAGACCAACAAGCCTTATGAACAAAAGCTAATTAGTGATGGCAAGCAATTAATTATGTGGGATAAAGACCTAAAGCAAGCTACTTATCGGCCAGTAGGCGATGCTCTTGCGGCCACACCTGCAGCAATTCTGTTTGGCGAGGCAGCACTGGATGAGCACTTTGATCTAGTTGAAGATATCGAACACAATGGCTTGCGTTGGGTTGATTTAAAGCCGAAAGTAAAAAAAGGCGGTGCACCTGGCAATCCAGATTTGGCTTACACTAAAATTTCAGTAGGAATGAAGGGTGGCTTACCAAGCGCTTTAGAATTACTTGATGGCCTAGGCAATGTAGTGCTGGTGAGCTTTAGTCAATATCAATTAAATGTAAACTTCGCACCGAGTCGGTTTAGTTTTAATCCCCCGACAGGAACCGAAATAGTGAAATTAAAATAAACCGATGATTGATCCCCAACTTTTACGTAAAGATATCGAGAGCGTTAGAGCGCGCCTCTTCAACCGTAAGTTTGAACTTGATGTGGCGCAATTTGCCCTTTTAGAAAATGAGCGCAAGCTATTACAAACTCATACCGAAGATTTACAGGCCAAGCGCAATCAATTGGCTAAAGCCATTGGCATGAAAAAAGGAAAAGGTGAAGACGCTAGCGCTGAAATGAATGAGGCCACGCAAATTAATCTCGATATGGAAATGGGCGCTGCGCGCCTAGCTGTGGTGCAAACAGAGCTACACGATTTTTTAATGGGTATCCCTAACTTACCCGATGCATCTGTACCTCTTGGTAAGGATGAAACTGAAAATCAAGAAATTAAAAAAGTGGGCACTATTCCTTCTTTTACTTTCGACATAAAAGACCATGTTGATTTAGGTGCGCCATTAGGTCTAGACTTTGAGGCTGGCGCTAAGATTAGTGGCGCACGCTTTGTCGTTTTAAAGGGCCCGATTGCCCGATTGCATCGTGCATTAAGTCAATTCATGATTGATTTACACGCTACTGAGCATGGCTACCAAGAAATTTATGCGCCCTATATTGTAAATGCGGCATCCATGCGCGGTACGGGACAACTACCCAAGTTTGAAGATGATTTATTTCGGGTGCCGCGCAAAATGGGCGCAGAAGACGGAGGCATTGAGGAGGAGAACTTTTATTTAATTCCTACAGCAGAAGTACCCGTGACTAATTTAATGCGTGATGAGATCGTCGCTGCTGAGCAGTTACCCTTGAAATTTGTAGCACATACTCCTTGCTTTCGATCTGAAGCGGGTAGTTATGGGCGCGATGTACGTGGCATGATTCGCCAACATCAATTTGATAAAGTTGAGCTAGTGCAAATTGCTAAGCCCGATGAATCGATGGCTGCACTTGAAAACCTCACTAGCCATGCAGAGAAAGTGCTTGAGCTACTCGAGCTACCGTATCGCCGAGTTTTACTTTGCACCGGTGATATGGGTTTTGGTAGTACTAAAACCTATGACTTAGAAGTCTGGATTCCATCACAAAAAGCCTATCGTGAAATTAGTTCTTGCTCGAATATGGGCGATTTTCAAGCCCGCAGAATGCAGGCTCGCTTTAAGCTGGGACAAGCTAAGCCTGAAATGGTGCATACCTTAAACGGCTCGGCCTTAGCGGTGGGAAGAACCTTAGTAGCATTACTAGAAAATAATCAACAAGCCGATGGCAGTATTGCAATACCTAAGGCTTTACAGGGCTATTTGGGTGGGTTGGATGTATTGAAACCAGCGCGTTAAAATAAAATTAACTTTAATTTCAGTCGCTTACTATTTCTAGCTAAAGTCTTATCTAGAGTAACGATTGCTTCAGCCTTGAGTTGTATTGCCGTAGCAAGATGAAGGGCATCAGCCGATCTTAATTTGGATGAGCTATCGAGCGTAAGGATGGCAGCACTGTAAAAATTTTTGTTATCAATAGAAAGTAATTCAATATTGGTGTTGCAAAGTTGTTGGAATACGCCCCAAGATTCATGACTTTGTTTTTTATTTACTTGCCCTGTTCTTTCTTTAATACTGAGCGCGCTGGCAAATTCTGTAAATGCCCATGCAGAGGAAATTAATTTCGTTTTGCAGCTTTGGTACCAATCGGCTACATCATTACTTTTGGGTTCCCGTGTGCATAGTGCCACTAAAACGCTGGTATCAACATAAATCATTAATAACGCGCCTTGGAACGAAGCTCTTCAATAACTGATGAACCCATTGGCATAGATGCACGTACGCGTTTAAGCTCGGCAGATAAGGCTGTTCGATCGAAAGTGATGGGGCGAAGATGTAATGAGCCATCTAGGCTGAGTGTTACTTCAACTTGGTCACCATCTTTGAGGGGTATTTGACGGATAAATTCAGCCGGAATTCGTACGGCTAGACTATTGCCCCATTTAGAAATTTGTAAGTTCATGGCGTATCGAGACTTTCAAGTAAAAATACTATATCTATTTTATGGATATACATTAACGTATATCTATTGTAGTACAGAAAGCGAGAAAACCGCAGGTATAATTTGATTAACTAGGAGAGGTGGCAGAGTGGTCGAATGTACCTGACTCGAAATCAGGCGTACTGTCAAAGGTACCGTGGGTTCGAATCCCACCCTCTCCGCCAGTATTGACCTAGAAGCTATTATCTATATGGCTCTATTAATTTAATGGCTCTCTACCCACCAGCCTACCCACCAGTAAAACATTGCTTGCTTTTAAATTTCTATCAATACAACCTAGTCTCTAGATAAGATATCACTATGGACGATCTTGAATTTGTAGGGAAAATTAAGGGTATGAAGACCCTCAAGCAAATGATTGAGAGCAAAAAGATTGTGCCCGCTTCAGAGCTGGCAAAACTGAAGGCTGAGGAAGAGGCCGAAGAGAAAGCCTTTGCGGACGCAGTCCAATCAGAGCAGTCGCATCAAAAAACAAAGATCTGCACCGGTAAGGTCGAGGGCAGGGCACTTTGGACGCGTGAGCGCTTTAACGAAGATTGATCTAGCTTTAGGGTTGTTGTAACGACACCATATTCCTACAATTTGAATATCAATTCTTTATTTTGATTTCAGATTGAAAGGCGAATATGACACCCAGAACGCTAACCAGGCAGGAAATGTATGACTTAGTATGGTCAAAGCCAATGACGCAACTTGCGGCAGAATTTGAATTGTCTGATGTAGGTCTTCGAAAAATCTGCAAGGCCGCGAAAGTGCCTACGCCTGGCCTTGGATATTGGGCAAAACTGGCGAATGGAAAGAAGGTTGCTAAGACCGAGTTGCCAACTTTGTACCCATTCCAATCTCAATTTGTCCATATTGGCGGGGGTTCTCGCAGTCGGTATGGTTATTTCGACGAACCAGAGAAAACGGATGAGGAATTGGCTCAAATGGAGTTGCCACCTCCTCCAAAATTCGATGAGACGATTGATGAGGTGAGGTTGAAGATTGTGGCTCTCGTTCCCTTAATTCCTATTCCCAAAAGCATTAGCAAGCCCCATCCAATTACTGAGAGATTGCTGGGCTACGACGCCGATATCGCAAAAGAAAAATACTGCTTTTATAAGCCTAGGTATCAACATCCTGCGGGGCTAAGACTATTGTCAGCACTTAATAGTTTCTTTACTTACTTCGAGAAGTTGGGGTTCAGAGTAAAAGTTCACGGTCCTAGAACGCAATCTATGAGCGTCGACATGGATGGTAGCTACCACTACTTTAGATTCGTTTGCTTTGATGATGGCAATCACTTTTATCGCAGGAAGAGTTCCCCCGGAAAGGCTTATGGCTTTAGTTGGACAAGCGACCAAGATCGAATGTCGGAGAACAAAGACTATCGAGAATATGTAGATATCACCCCAGAAATTCTAAGAGACCTCGCTATTGAGCTATTGATGGATATTGAGGAGCGCAAGAGAAGTAATATCGAATGGTTATATCAACGTCAAGTTGATAAGAAAAATGAAGCGATTGCAAATATTGCAGAAAGAAAGGCTAAAGCTACACTTCGCCGCAAGCAGGAGACTGATCGAATAATTGAAAATCGTTTGAGATTAATGAGTCAAGCCTTAAAGGACATTAGAAGGGCTGAAAAAATTCAGGAATTAATTGATGCCCTGGATAAGAAGGTTGAAACTGCGAGCAAAGAGATTCCTGGCTACAAAAAATGGCGTACGTGGGCTATTCATCAAGTTAATTCAACTGACCCACGAAATATGTCTATTAAGCGCACAGGTCGGTGGATTCAAAGGTTTAATTTGAAGTAGATCGTACTGTGAGTTTCAGGCTAATGGGTTTGAATTTGTTATGTTTATATGAAGCACTTCTTGATTCAGGCGGTTGAGGGGTTCGAATTAAGGGTGCGAGAGAAATTCTTAGAATAGCGGCTTGAGAAAGTATCTGGTTTATGATACTGTACATACATACAGTACTAATTGATTTAATGGGCCAATATTTGCCATAAATTTATGAGGCTCATTCTATGAGCCTTTAAGACTCAATACTGCATTCATCCTTACAACTATTGGATGAATGCATGTCAACAATCCGTCAAAAACTAGTATTTCTAACAGGTCATCGCATTACTGCGAATGCCTCAACTGAAGAGATCGGCAGCTTAAGCAAGATTGGCGCAGCCATTGCTTTTGCAACCTTCTTAGCTGCTTTGCAGTTTGGCATTGCGGGCTGGTTTTTGGCGATGGACTTACACATTATTTGGCAAATGGTGATGGCGCTTGTATTCGCTACCATTGGCGCATCCATCGTCTTGGTGCTTGATCGAAACTTTATATACCTTGCAGATACGCGATACGACGCAGATAAAAAGCTTACATACGTCTATCTTGGCATTCGAATTTTCTTAATAACTGTAATTGGCTCACTCAGTAGTCAATTTACGATGCCTTTATTTCTAAAGTCTGAACTCGCTATCCATTCTCAGGATATGAAAGATGGACGCTTTTCAGAAGCAAAAGAGCGCTACCAAGAGAAGTATGAGTTAGCTAATAAGACTGCGGGATTAAGTGATCTTGAGAGTAAGACTGCTAGGTTAAGAAAAGAGATTTCTTCATTAACTCCAGAGTTGGTTCGGCAACGCGGTCTAGTTGGCCAATGCTTTGCCGATTACAACAAAAAAACTAAAACAACTTATGCGCCAGATTTGGATGAGCATGACATCATTAGTTTGTATGCCAAAGACAAGCGTGAATGTGAGCGAATCGATGGCATCTATCGAGAAAACCATCGAAATTATGTAGGTCCTAAAGAGGCTGAGCTTGCGCAAATGGGGGCGGCTATTACCCAGGCACAAAGCGATATCGATACAGCAAAAAAAGATATTGCTCAGGATCTAGATAAAGCAACGAAGATCAATGAAGCCTATATCAATATAGCCTCTGCAGATGTGCTCTCTTCCCTTATCAGCAATAATCCTGGCGCACTGCTGAAGTACGCTCTTATTACACTCTTGCAATTGTGTTTAGAGCTTATGCCAATTCTTCTCAAGCTGCAGGCAGGACAATCTCCCCTTGGTCATCGGATGGCCTTATTTGCTTATGAAAATAAAACGAGATCCATGGGGCAAGTTAATTTAAGCACTGCACAACGTCTGGATGCAGAGGCGAAGATTACTTTAGCAAAGCATGTGCACTCTCTGATGGATAAAGAGCAGTTTGCTAAACGGCAAGAGTACGACTCCAATCTTGTTAAGCAAAAGATCACTCAAGATACTGAAAATGAACGATTACGCCAGGAGTTAGAGGCGCTCAAGCGTCAGAGTAGCGCTTATTTAAAGGCTCAGCACCAATTTACACAAACATTTTCACAAGCTGGTAATCAGTTTATGAATCGCGTAGTTACGCCAACTATGTCGACTGTGAGTAAACCATTCACGGCGAAGAGTGCCGATGATAGTAAAAAGACAGAGCAGGGTCATGCAGCAAAAGAAGGGGCAAAGGCATTTGATTTTGGTGGCATTAACGGCTTATCAGCAGAGTCATCTATATGAGATTGCTAATAGCTGGATGCTTAGCAGTGCTACTTGTAGCCTGCTCAAGCACGCCCCGCTATAACAACTATAGCTACAGCAGTCCATATGTTGCCCCAACAAAACCTACCTATACAACGCAAACATATAAAGCGCCTGTAAATAGTGCTTATGCTAATAACAGTTCAGGTACTAATAATTACAACCAACAAAAATCTACACAGAAACTGGCTAACGCAGTGGGCGCCACCGCCCCAGTTAGCGCACCTACGTTTGAACGCCTAAGTTATGAAGATTTAGTTCGATTTGAACCTAATTGCGAACAAAGAACTGAGCAGATTGCATTGCTTGATGACCAGTTAAGACGTAGTCGCTTTTATACGGTTGATGGGGTAGAGGGGAATGCTTATCCCGGAAAAATTAGCAAGAGCTATTACTCATTAGCCAAGTATCGAATTTGGTCCATTCGATTTGCTTGTCAAGGATCGGAAGTGAGTCCAGAGCTTATTAAGGCTGACCTGCAGGCTCGCCCCAATCTTCCACCGACATCTACGCCACGTTGCTATTTTGAAGAAACGGTAGAAGCAAAGACAGGCATTGTGCAGACCAACTTCATAGCCAGCGATCACAAGTCAACTCGTAAAGAAATTTGTACCAACTTTCCTTATGCAGATGAAAAGCCCTTTATACGCATCGGTGATCAGATGAGTTTCAGTCCCAAGCAGCTTGTAAGCGGAGTGTCTAATTCGGCTTTGCGTAAATGGAAAGGAAATGTGTATCAGCTTGTCTCAAAAACGGAGATGCATTTAAACCAAGCAGTACGTTTTACTTTAGTGACCGTGAGGTCAGGCGTTAATCAATGGACTGTAGTCGATAAATTTTGAAATCTATTTAAAAGAGGAATCATCATCATGAAAAAGCAAATCAATCTGCGAGGAATTACAGTAAGCGGTGCATTAGGCATCTTTCTAACTGCATGTGGAACTAACCCAGTACAGCAAGCCCAAAATCAACAGCAAGATGAATACCGTCAGCAATCACGAGTGGCCAAACAAGCTATTAGTGAAGCGCCTGATTGGATGTACAAGTTACCAAAAGAGTCAGGCGTAATTTATGAGAATGGTACAGCCATTAGCAGCGATTTTTCGATGGCAGACCTCAAGGCAAAAACAATGGCTTACGTGAAGATTTGTACCGGCGCCGGTGGTAAGGTTCGCAGCCAAATGAAGATGTACCGCGCCGATAACGATGCAACTTCCGTGGAGCAGTCAGAGCTAACAGTACGTAGTCTTTGCCCTGATGTAGATATCTCTGGAGTGGAGACTGTTGAGATGAAGCATGTGGCTGAAGGCAATCGTATTCGTACTTATGTTTTAGTGGCGTTACCACTAGGATCAAAAAATGTTGCTAAATCAGCTAAAGATATTCAGAACCGATCAGGAGAGGCCTTCAAGGAATTGGATGGCATTACTAAAGAGCATAATTCTGCACCCGTGACATCTGCCCCTGTGACATCAGCCCCACCAGTAGTTCAGCCAGTAGCTCCGGCTAAGGTCGAGCAGTTAAGTCAGGCGCCAGCACCAGCAACTGTAAGCCCCAATACACCGAGTAAGCTTGAGGATTCAGCTACGGTGGATCGTGCAGCAACGCCTTTATCTCCTGCATCAACCAAGCCTTATGTTGCGCCAGCAACAAAGTTGGATGGTTCGGTATTGGAGTCAGTGAAGGCTGTTGGAAATGACTCCGTGGTAGTCCAAGGTGCAAATGGTACCGATAAACAAGTAGGGCTTATCGGTGCAAAGAATCCAGAGTATCTTGCACGTAGAGCAGAGGCTTTGCAAAAGCCTGGCGCAGTCATTGGGCAGGTGAGTGTTGAGTAAGCTAGTTCATCCCTATAATGGATGACATCATGATTAATAACTTTGTTCATGCTTTAGCTTTTTCAGCAACTAAGCATCGAGATCAACGTCGCAAGGATGTTGAGGCATCGCCTTATATCAATCATCCAATTTCACTAGTCGATGTTCTCGTAAACGAGGGTGGGGTTCTAAATTGGGATGTCCTATGTGCTGCCTTATTGCATGACACTATTGAAGATACTGAAACTACGGCTGAAGAGTTAACTAATGCATTCGGAAAGAATGTAGCCTCAATCGTTTTGGAGGTTACTGATGATAAGTCGCTACCTAAAGCAGAGCGCAAGCTGCAGCAAATTGCCCATGCCGCTCATTCCTCTCATGAGGCAAAGTTAGTTAAGTTGGCTGACAAAATCTGTAATTTGCGAGATATCTTGTCCTCTCCCCCTAGTGGTTGGGATACCAAAAGGAAGCAGGAATACTTTGAATGGGCAGTTGCTGTGGTTGCTGGAATTAGAGGGTCGAACTCCAAGTTAGAGAAAGTATTTGATGCTTTACTTGAAAAAGGCAGGGCTGAGTATCAAACTGAGATAGGTAAGTAACTCTCATGGCAAGTCTGAGTAAGTCAAAGATCATTGCCCACCGCCAGTGCCCTAAACGCCTATGGCTGCAAATAAATCGGCCTGATCTCATCCAAATTAGCGCAGCAACCCAGGTTAGATTTGATGAGGGCAACAAAGTCGGAGATATTGCTCGCCAGAATTATCCAGGCGGAGTTTTTATAGAGACTCTTAATCGAGTAGAGGCTATCGCCCAAACTAAAGAGGCTGTAACGAAACGCCAAACAATCTTCGAAGGCGCCTTCTTTAAAGAGAATGTCATGATTCGCGCAGATTTACTCTTCCCTGAAAAAGATGGATATCGTCTAGTGGAGGTTAAATCTTCTACTGGCGTGAAAAGCTACCATGTTGATGATGTAACAATTCAAAGTTGGGTCATGGAGAAGTCAGGTTGTTCTCCAACGAGCATGGCCCTAGCTTATATCAACAATAAATTTATCTATCAAGGCGATGGAAATTACGAAGGTTTATTTGCTGAGGCTGATTTATCAAACCAGGTAAAGCCGAATATGTCTCAGGTGCAATCTTGGGTTGATGCCGCCGAAAAAACCTTAGCTTCCCCAGTTGAGCCTGCGATTGCGCCTGGTGAGCAATGTACAGATCCATTTACCTGTGACTTTATTGGCTATTGTTCTCCGCCTGAAGAGGGCGTGGAGTATCCAGTGGAAATCTTGCCCTACGGCAAAGCGATTGCTTCCGAATTAAGGGGTGATGGCTACAAAGATTTGCGCGAAGTACCTGCGGATCGTTTAAGTAATCCAAAACATCTTAAAGTTCATGCGGCAACTCTGAGTGGAAATGCTATCTTGGAGCAGGAGGCAATTTCACAAATACAGGCCTTGCCATACCCACGCTATTACCTTGATTTTGAGACCATTGGTTTTGCAGTACCGATTTGGGCAGGCACACGCCCCTATATGCAGCTCCCGTTTCAGTGGTCATGCCATATTGAGCAGTCCGATGGATCAATGACTCATAAAGAATTTTTAGATCTTTCAGGAGATGACCCCCGGGAAATGTTTGCAAAAACAATGATAGAGGCTATCTCTAAAGATGGACCCGTAATTGTTTACAACGCTGGATTTGAGGGTGCGCGTATTAAAGAGTTGGCCGCAACCTTTCCGCATCTCGCTTCAGAGCTATTGGCTATTCCTGAGCGCTTCTTTGATTTACTACCAATAGCGCGTAATCATTACTACCATCCCGATATGAAGGGCTCTTGGTCAATAAAAGATGTTTTGCCAACAATCGCGCCTGAATTGGACTATTCGAATCTAGAGGTTAGTGACGGGGCCATGGCGCAAGAAGCTTATAAAGAAGCTATTCATAGCCAAACTACTCCAGAGCGAAAAGAGAAGGTGCGGGAGGCTATGCTCAAGTATTGCGAGCAAGATACTGTCGCGATGGTTAAGATTGTGCATGCTTGGAATGCCTAACCCATAGGGCAGGTATTTTTTAGGAGAATTTATGGCTTCCTCACCAATAGTAAAACTACAGACTTATGGCGCTAGAGCTGTGAATAAGTCTGCCTCTTCAATCTTAAGTCATAAGAAAAAGCCGCAAAAATTATCAAAACAGGCACGTCAAAAGCTCAATGAGATTGATGCGCTGAAGGTTAGAAGGTGCACAATTTGTAAGATTAGTTATCAAGGATCGCTTGTAGCTCATAAGCTCTCTCAGATTCACAAGAAAAACAAACTTGCAGATATGCTGGAAATTAAGAGGTAGCTATTTATTGACATTGCTCCAATAAAGTCACTACAATCAAACCTACATCAAGAGATGGCTTTGTCGCCACAGCAACCTGCTAACGCAGTAAGGTGCTAAATAGATGAGACCCCAAGCGGGTAATCAAAAGCGACTAACCCACCAATTGGTGGGTTTTTTGTTTTAGGGCGCTTTATACCGAATTGCTAGGCCCGACATCTCGTCAAACTAGCTAAATAGGAGAATGACATGACTTTTTTCACAAAAGATCCAAAGCGGATTCAGACTACTTGGGGGCAGATTGGAGGCAATAAAAACTTTCTCGCCTACATTGATGCCGATATTCAAGATGAAGCAGTAATTGAGCAAGCAAAGAAAATTGTGGATCGATGCAGCCCACAACGTTATGGCCCAAATGGTACTCACGCTTATTCCTTTTTACAGCGCGAGTATTTGCTAAACCTAATTCTCTTTCATTACGTAGACCATGGGTTTTTCCCGTCAGGACATATCTGCATTACTGATGAATGGCTGTATCAGAGCTCAATTAAAACTACTGGTAGCAGATGGTTTAGCTTTAAGTGCAGAACTAAAGGGCGTAACTATCAAGCAGGATGGTGGATCAAAATACCTAGCCTAGCAGAGGTTGAGCTAAGCAATAGGGCGGGGGTGCCATCATGAATCGGAGATCATTTTTGATTCGCTCGGCTGGCACCCTAGGGGCTTTAGTTACTACTCAGTTTTTAAAAGAGGCTCAGTGGCTAATTGCTAATGAGGAAAAGCCTTTACTTATTTTGCCAAAACAAACTGGGATTCAAACGCTTTACGCTGCTGAAAGCGAGGGATCATTTGCGCTTTTTCTGGGTTCAAAACCAAATGAATATATTGATCCTCAATTTACCTGGGAAGAGTTTGGAAATATTGCTTGGGGGCATTCCGAGGCTGAGACCATTGAATATCTAAGAGAGAACTTAGGGATTTGCAAATGTGAAGCGGAGGAACAGTTAAATGCAAGAGCGGATGAGTCGGAAGTCTTTGGCTGGTGGCTTCGTCATCAATCGCCTAATGCCTTGGCCCACAAACACCTAGAAGGTTTGGATCTGGGTCCTGAGTTTGGTCGTCGCGACATAACTGCTGGCGGAATTCGGTTTATCGATGGCTTTCATCCAGGGAATGAAACCTTATGGGTAGATGTGCCAGACCTCTTATCCATTTCCTTGCTGCAGGCCCGCTTAAATGAATTGGGCCAGGGAATCAAATTGGAGGTTTTGGAGGGTGATTATGGTCTTGGCTAGCCCAAAAAATGATCCATTAGCTCAATCTATGAGCTTGCAGGTTTTTAAACTTATTTCATACCATCCACAAAGGAGAAATCATGCGTGACTACACATACTTAGGCGGTGCCCGATTTACCATAAACAATCTCTTTCGTAGCCTGAGGTTTGATATTGACCGTCTCGATATGAGTTGGGTCGATGGAGAAAAACCAGAATTTACAAGAGGGCTGCGCGTTGTGGATAACGATGAAGTCAATACGATCACCGTTGATGGTGAGGATGGTGACAACTTGATCTATAGCCTTACCTATATCTTTAGCAAAGAAGATGGTCATGAGGCTTTTAGAGCTGCAACAGATGCATATTTAATCGTTGCACTAGAAACAAAGGAGTTTTTGGTGACGAACCAAAAAAAGAATCCTGAGGGAAAGCCTGAAGTAGTGGAGGCAGTTATCCACTAAGCGAACCTAGTAGCATGTGTTTAAGGGCGGATTTAAACCGAATTGCCAAGCCCAGACATTTGTCAAATTGGCTAAAGAGGAGAAGTAAATGAATATTCAGTTAATACAAATAGAGCAGTTGCAAAAAAATGGTTTTCCAAGAGTGCTAAGACCTCAGAAATCATCCGAGTATGAATATGTTGGGATTGCCATAGAAGATCAGGGATCCCACTACTACTGGGCTAGGGGGGTTAGCTTAAGAATTACTGAGCAGGAGTATCGCTACATAAAGGCTAATCCAAAGTTGTATTACTTTTCTACTGCACTAAAGTTACATATTAGGATTGAGCGGGAACGGAGTAGTCTGCTTGGATAAAGTTCTCAGATTTAGGCCTCTATTTTAGGATGTTCTTTGAGTAACTCATTTAACTTAATAACGATTGGATAAATATGGCGAAATCAAAGTTACCGAAGGAGGCAACTCCAGATTGGCTACGCTTAGCTAATAAGGATATGACTTTCGATAGAGAAAGGGTGCTCACTAATTCAATTTACTATCCAGGTTCATATATGGATGGCAATATTTTGAGGGATTATTCAGGGGTATCTCATAGTTTTGTATATGTTGACCCTGGGGTATCCAAAGATAATTTAGTTGAGAATTTACAAAAGATTGCTGGCTATGATGTTGTTTTCTCAAAAGAAATTACTGAAATGGAGTTATGCCCACAACCTGAACAACCCGAAACTCTTAGGCCATCAGATTTTGAAAACCCTCCAAGAACATACATAGACATGCAACGGGAGGCTAAGCGGTCATATGAAAGATTGATAGATTTTGTTCAAGACTTTAAGCCATATGCTATTTGGTCAATATTCCAGCGAAGGGCGTCTGTAAATCCGAGTCATGGGCCCGAGAGATTTTCATTATTGTTTATTGCTGGCGAGGGGGTTGCTACATATGCTGCAATTTATAACTCCAATAAATTAGTCCCGTTAGCAATTGTTCTTTGTGCTGCCGATATTGGTTTTGGTCACAACTGGGCCTTTTTTGAACAAAAAGATGGAATTTTTGAGCGGGTGGTGATGGCCAATAAGGCTGGAATTCCAAAATATCTATTTGCTTGGAGTAGATACTCGCTTGAAGGAACAGGATCAAGTTGGAGGCGCCCGGAAATACAAATGCACTGGGCAAAATATACAAATAGGGTCTCTAATAATTTATATGGTTTAACTACCTGGTCTTCAGATGACGCTAAGGTAAGCGGCTAGTAATCGTATGAGTCTCGAATATAACCGCACTGGCTTAATAGCCTTGATTAAGGATGAATTCAAGCTTGATTGGCAGGGCATACATGGGGCCAATCACTGGGCGCGGGTACTCAACCATGGGAAAAATATCGGTCAAATCCGTAAGGCTGATTTATTAGTAGTAGAGCTCTTTGGCTTCTTGCATGACAGCTGCCGCTTTAATGATGGCAGGGATCCTAAGCATGGGGAGCGGGCAGCAGAATTTGCTCATGGTATTCATGGAGACTTCTATCAACTAAACCCTAAGCAGCTTGATTCGCTTTGCTACGCAATGAAATATCATTCTGGCGGGGAGGTTTCGACTAATAAAACGATACAAACCTGCTGGGATGCAGACCGCTTAGATTTAGGAAGGGTTGGGATTTTTCCATCCCCACAATTTCTTTCGCAGGAAGCTTCACTTTTCATCGATCTTGCCTATGACTGGAGTACGCAGGCACCAAGGAAGTCCCATGTCAGATGACAATGACTCCGGAGGGATCATTGGGACAATTATTTCTGTCTTGATACTAGCCGCAATCTGGCCTTATCTATTGGCATTACTGGGTATATATATTGCCTATATGGTCGTTTTGGCGATACTAGCTTGGATTGCGGAAAATTGGATATTGACGACGAGCTTCATATCGGGAATCCTGGCTTTTTATTTCATCTTCAAATACAAACTGATTAGCAAAGCGTGGAAGTATGCATTTGCGGAGGCTCAACAAAAACCAATTGAAGTCGCGCTGGACGATTTTCCAGGAGGGTGTCCCATATTTTGTGTAAACGGGGTTCGTTTACTACAGAGGGATTCTCTCCTCATACTTAATACTAAACTGATTTAATGCACCCTTCCAATCTCTGATGGGCATACTCCACTTTTGGCTGA
>NZ_JAJVCQ010000007.1:0-97861 GCF_021395235.1 Polynucleobacter sp. IMCC30063
CTGCCAGCAGGCTATCAATGAGTTCTTGGGGTACTGCTCGTTTTGCTGCTTCGGTCATCATCATTACTCCTATGGAGTGGGCTTTTACCCATTATTAGACCGTTTACACAAAATTTAGTACACCCCCGGTCAAGGTTCTACTGCTTTAAATTTAGATTGGTCAACGCATTCTAATCCTGACGGAGCATCACATCAAACGGTCACAAATGGAATTATTGCTGGATCCGGTGGAGTAGCAACTTATGCAACCTTGGTACCTGTGACTTACGCGGCAACCGTCAGCACCTCAAATTGGATTGGAATAATCTCAAACACATTAGCTGGGATGAGTAATGGTCAAACGCTCAATCTCAGTGCATATACAACTGGAACCTCTAGTACCGCGATAACCGCCCCCACCACAGTTCCTAGTATCGTAGTTACGATGGCAGCGGGCAATGATGGTCAGCCAACTTTAAATAAAAGTGAGACTGCGGCACTTTATAACTCCGCCTATAAAAGTAATTTAATTCTAGTTGGCGCACTAGGAACCGATGGAAATATTGCTAGTTACTCTGCAAGAGCAGGAGCAGCAGCGGACCGGTTTGTAGTCGACTACGGAACATCAACCACCCCTTATTCAGGAACCTCCTATTCAGCCCCAAGAGTTGCAGGATATGCGGCAATTATTAAGCAAAAATATCCGAATGCTACTGGCGAACAAATTGCAGCTGCGATCTTAAATACCGCAGTTCTTAAACCAGGTTGGGATCCAGTAATCTACGGTAAGGGTCAAGTAGATTTAACTGCGGCCTTAAGTTCGGCCGGTGGGCTTAAATAAATATATTCATTTGCCGTCAATTCTGATCTCCCCAAGGGCAAAGTTCGCCTGTAACTATCAGCTTACATTGTTTACTAAAATTGAACTCGCACTCCACTGGCAAATGAACTAACGCTAGTTGCGGAATAAATGCTGGTCGCTCCTCCTTTATCAATGCCATAAATAGCATATAAATTAGTGCGTTTACTAAGGTAATAATTGGCGCCAATTTGCCAAGCATTTATTTTTGAAGAGGGGCTATTAATTCCGTAGGTAGTGTATTGCCCATTACCAATATTGGCCCAGCTTTCAATATTGCTAGTAAAAAACCCCCTAAGCCCAATTTGTTGCGCAGACCTTGAAAGGGTATATGAAGCATCAAGCAGATTGGTGACCTTACGATTAACAAATTGCAAATAAGTTTTAAAATAGCCAAAGTCATAAGTTGCTCCAGCGTAATATTGGTTATCTTGAGTATTTACACCTCCTTCTGCCCAAGCCCAAACCTTCGGATCTGGTGTAAATGCAGTAGATGGACAGGCGCCAGGCTGCGCGCAACCGTAACCTAGATTTTGTGATTTAAGTGCCTGATATGCTACCCCTAGATAAAATTTCTCTTGAATATATTGTCCGGAAATCCCCCAGCCACTGGTACTATTTTTAATCGGCACGGGTTCGGTTTTTGATTGAGCGCTCAAAGTATCGCTACGAATAATAGCGATTCCTGCTAGCGTAAAACCAGATACATCTGCGGTTTTAAATGATAAGGTTGAGTGTGTTCTGGTGGTTAAAGCAATGCTAACGCCACCAACGCCAGCATTATCATCGAATGTGCCATTTGCACGCGTGCCGCCTTTGGAATAAATAGGGTAAACAGCCGATCCAGGGGTATTGTTGGTATGACCCACATCGGTTGCAGCTAATTGATTATAAATTGGGGTATTTTGGGTACCAATTGCAAATTGGCCCAAACTTGTCGCGCCTAGACCAAGAAAACTTTGACGATCTTGCCAGTGCGAAAGGAAGCCATTGGCAGGCTGCATATCAGTTTCAAGGGTAAAAAAAGCAAAGACACCGCCGCCTAAATCTTCAGTACCTTTAAATCCCAAGCGGCTGGTCTGTTGTGCTGAGTTACCAAACACCACGGTATTGGTAGCTTCGTCAGGAATAATGGTGGTGCCGTTAGTCTTTATATTAATATAGCCCACATCGACAATGCCATAAATTGTTACACCTGACTGCGCACTGGCTTTGCTTACATATATGCTAAATACGCTGCATGCCGCAATAGTAAAAATCGACTTATTCAACTAGATTTAATCCAGATATTATTATTATTTGTATCTCAACATCATATCGATAAAATTAATAAGAGCGCTAATTTCCTTTATAATATTAAAATGAGCAAAAAACTGATATGGATGATAGTTTCAATTTTAATAGTATTTGTTTTAGTGAGCGTTGCAGCTCGAAGCTTCTGTGATGCAGCGCCAAATAGTGCAATTAGTTCATTTGTAGAAAAAAATATTCCCAAGCCAAACAACGTTGATATTAATGAATTAAGACGTATGTGGATAGTAGTTTTTTCTAAATTTTGTGCAACGACCAGTAACCGCTGATTGAAGTTAGCTTAGTTATGGAGCCTTACGCTGATTCGCAAAATTCTCCGCTCAACAAAATTGACATGACTACGACTTATTTTGTTGCACCATTAAAAAAATCAAATTAATTATCGGTATAGGCAAAGTAGGGGCCAGTGCCTGCATTGCTTGTTTTGCCAGATATGCCAACATAAACGGTTCGACCAAAGAAAAAGGGCAGACCCCAATCGAATGATTGGGCACCAGCGGCTGGTATGGGGCCGGCTAGATTATTAAATGCATGATTAGTAACGCCAAGATTATTTGCATTTGCAACTGAAAAATTTACCGTGCTTGTAGTATTGTTTTGTAATGTCATTGTAGCGGTATAAGTTTTGGTACTGGCAGGGCAGTATAAGCCTCCAACTGAACAGATCGATAATTCATTGCTATTACTTCCAGCTACAAAATAAAGGGCATTACTGCCACTATCAATATAGCTTTGCGAGTAAGCAATACCGTTAAAAATAGTTGTAAAGTAACCATTACTATTTGCGGGAATAAAGTTTGCCCCGTTTGATGCATTATTTGCTTGAGTGTCAATACCAAAAATGACTGACCCTGTGACTGTAGGTGCACCACTTGCACTGACTTGTGGCAAGCGAATTAAAAGCCCATTATTGTTTACCGCAAATGCAGCAATTGGATTTTGGATTTGATAATTGGGCGGTGGAGTAATTTCGCAAGCATTAGTCGCACTGGGAATGCAATTAAAGTAAGGGCCAGTGTCGTAGAGGGTGTTAGAGACTCCAATAAGGCCATTTGCACCCATGGCAGCTGGAGTTTGATTAGTGGGTTGCCCATTGCTACACGCACTAGGAACAATGCCATTATTGCTATCATCAATGACCTGTATTGCCATTGAGCTCGCTAATTCACCTGCCATACGTATATCTGCAACTTTTACGGCACCCCATGTAACACCAGAGCCAAAAAGAGCGCATTCATAAATATTTGGTGATGGTAATCCCAAATTGAGCGACTTCACTGCCGAAGCAAAAATGCGTAAACCCTGAGATCCGGTATCGAGCATAATATTATGAATAGTTTTGCAGTTATATGTGCCTGGGTCGCAAATAGTAACGCTTACGAAGGGAATATTAGATTGACCATTTAGACCCTCTGCTATCGTTACACTAAGTGAATTTGCGGCTAATACTACGCTTTCATAGTCCGTGTTACGGCTGTTTGTTGGCGCGGTACTCGAAGTATTATTATTATCTCCACCGCAAGAAATAATGCTGATAGCAACGCCAATACTACATAAGCATTGCAGCTTAAAGCGAGAATAAATTGATTTCATGATTGATCGATTTATAATCGGCAGTTAGTAAGCATGCCCCACTCTAGCCCAATAATTTGCAAATTACATGCAGGTTTACCCTAAATTTAGACTAGAGAAATTTCTTTTTTAGCTTTAAAGGTTATTCAATTAAAAATATTTATTCTTTTTGCAGTTACTTATTGCTTAGTATCATGCTGCTTTTAACGGCATGTAAAAAAGAAGAGGGTAGCTTTCGCCTTTTATGTACTGGCGACTATTTGATTAAAAATTACTACACGGCAAATAATCAAACGGCTGAGGCTGAGAAAGTAAAGCGTCAAACGTTTGAATTTATTGATAAGAAGGCCAAGGGCTCAATACCATGCCAAATTTGGTCTGCAGAGCAGATTGAATGCGAAGAAATTAGCACTGCCTCATACGATGAACACGACTTTAAAGTGAAATACAATCGTACTACTGGCGTACTAAATGAATATAGCTTGATGAAGCGGGGTGAATACACTAGCGAGCAACGCTTTACTGGGCAGTGCATTACAGTTAGTAATAAAAAAATCTAGGATTAATATGAAATTAATTTTTAGCCTACTCTTTTCAGCATTGGTTTTGGTAGCATGCGCCAAAATACCAACGCAAAACTTAGATACATCTAAAAATAATGCGAAGACGTTTAATCAGGACATTGCTGATTGTCAATTGGCTTATCCCGAGCAAAACTCGGGAATTCATCATAAGCAATGGATTAACTGCATGGAATTAAAAGGTTGGCGCTAAATTTTGTTTGCTTGGGTTCTGGCTCAGGCCTGATTAGGCCCGAATTCTCAGCGCTGAATTAACTCTATTTTGTAGCCATCGGGGTCTACTACAAATGCGATTACTGTAGCACCTCCTTTTACGGGCCCAGCTTCGCGGGTAATGACCCCGCCAGCGGCTTTAATTTTTTCGCAGGCACCATAGGCATCTGGTACTTCGATGGCAATGTGGCCATAGGCCGTGCCCATTTCATAGCCTTCTACCCCGTGGTTATGGGTTAGTTCAATTTCTGCCTGGCCATCGGCGTTACCTTTACCAAAGCCTACAAAAGCCAATGAATAATGTTGGTCTGGGCGCTCGGTTGTACGCAATAGGTTCATACCCATGACTTGGGTATAAAAGTCGATCGATCGGGCTAGGTTACCGACTCGTAGCATGGTGTGGAGGATCATCATAGGAGACAATATACTGCGTTTATGACTACACCAATTAGATTAACTGAATATGCCCATGGCGGGGGTTGTGGGTGCAAAATTTCCCCCAGTTTATTAGCAACAATTTTGCGTGATGTACCTTTGCCATTGCCCAATCCTAAATTGCTGGTTGGGAATGAATCGGCGGACGATGCAGCGGTATACCTCCTGAATGATCAGCAAGCATTAATAGCTACCACTGATTTTTTTACACCTATTGTTGATGACCCCTTCGATTTTGGGCGTATTGCGGCTACGAATGCGCTTTCAGATATTTATGCCATGGGTGGTGAGCCAATTTTGGCTTTAGCCATTGTGGGAATGCCGATTGACAAATTGCCTGCGGAAACTATTGGGCGAATTCTGGCAGGGGGGCAAAGTGTTTGCTCTGCTGCGGGCATCACAATTGCTGGCGGCCATTCAATTGATACCCCCGAACCAATTTACGGCTTAGCGGTGATGGGCTTGGCGCATCCTCAGTTTGTTCGTAAAAATTGCAACGCCAAAGCAGGGGATAAATTAATATTAGCCAAACCACTAGGCATTGGTATTCTTTCTGCGGCCTTAAAAAATGCGGTGTTGAGTGATGATGCTTATGCTGAAATGCTGCGCTTGACGACGCAATTAAACAGTATTGGCGCAAGTATTGCGAAGTTGCAAGGCGTTACGGCCATGACCGATGTAACTGGCTTTGGTTTGGCAGGTCATGCTCTTGAGATGGCTCGGGGAGCTAATTTGATATTACAACTTGATTTTGCAGCTATTCCCTTGATTACTTTGGCAGTTGACTATCTTAAGCAGGGATATTCAACTGGTGCAAGCTTGCGCAATTGGCAAAGCTACGGTGGTGAGATAGCGCTTAGCAATGCAGTAGGCCACGAACAAGGGCTTTCAACTGCGCAAGTACAGACCCTGTTAACAGACCCTCAAACTAGTGGCGGACTGTTAATTAGTTGTACACCAGCTACTGCGCCACAGGTGCTGGCAACGCTAAATCAAGCGGGGTTTTGTGATGCTGGCCAAATAGGTCAATTTTTGACTAAGGAACCAGCCGCTGAGCTAAACAGCCCAGCCCCAGTAATGAAGCTAAAGGTTTATTGAATCTTTGCTTTTGCTCGTAGTTTTTTCATCATTTCAGCAAACTGCGCTTTTTGCCAGGCTTCATCTGAAATAATCATTTGTTTAAGCTGATCTTTGACTTCATCAAAGCTAGGCACTTTTGCTTCGCGCGATTCATCGACTTTAATAATGTGCCAGCCAAATTGAGTTTTAACGGGCTTGTCGGTCATTTGGCCATTTTTTAAGCCCACCATGGCCTTAGAAAATTCAGGCACTAATGCTTTTTCGCCAACCCAACCTAAATCGCCGCCATTGGGGGCAGAGCCAGGATCTTTTGATTTTGCTTTAGCAATATCGGCAAACTTTGCGCCGCCTTTAATTTGAGCAATGATTGCTTTGGCATCGGCTTCTTTTTCGACCAAAATATGTTCGACGTGATATTCCTTGCCGCTGTATTGCGTTTTCATATTTTCATAAGCTGACTTTAAATCGGCCTCAGTAACCCCTTCCTTTTCGATGTACTCTTGAAATACTGCGGCAACGAGGACACCAGTCTTGGATTGCTCAATTTGTTCGCGTACATCAGGGCGTTGCGCAACCCCAGTTTTATCGGCTTCTTGCAAAATGAGTTCACGAGTGATGAGCATCTCGCGACCTTGTTCACGAATTTTAGGATCATCGCCTTGGCCTGATTTTTTAATTAAAGCGTCTAGCTGTGCCGAGGGAATAGCTTTGCCATTCACAATTGCGGCATTTTGTGCATGCGCTAGGGGTATGGCAAAAGCAAGACAAATGGCGGAAAAGAGTAGGGCAAGGGGGGGATTTGAGCGTGTAAATGACATGATCTTAAATGGCTTCTTCTGGGGTTAGGGCAACAATAGCTAAGGCGTGAATTTCAGTAGGAATGTGTTTCTGCAAAGCATCATACACCAGCCGGTGACGCGCTACGCGGGATAGACCGGTAAATTCTGGGGCAATTAAAGTGACGCGAAAATGGCCTCCACCACTTGCTGCACCAGCATGCCCCGCATGCATATGGCTTTCATCTTCAATGTGTAAATTAGTTATGACAAACGCCGCCTCTAGGTCGGCAGTAAATTGTTGGATGCGTAATTGATTTGGGGTCATGACTCGATATGCTTGCCAAGCCAAATACTTTGCAAAATAATGAAAACAACTAATAAACCCGTGCTGCCGAATAATTTAAAGTTGACCCAAGTATCTTCAGAAAATTGGAAAGCAACATACAGATTTAAAAAGCCCATTGCTAAAAAAAAGAGCACCCAAGCTAAGTTAAGCTTACCCCACAAGGTATTCGCATGCAATGGCTTAAGGGTAACCTGCTTACCCATGACAACTTGAATCCAATTTTTTTTAAAAAACTGCGCACTAATAAGTAGAACTGCAGCAAAGAGCCAATATAAAACGGTTGGTTTAAGTTGAATAAAAACTTTATTTTGTAGGAAGATAGTGAGGCCACCAAAGACGACAATCAATACTAAGCTAGCCCACTGCATGGCATCGATTTTACGGTGGCGATAATAAACCCAAAGAATTTGCACGATCGTTGCCACCATCGCCACAATAGTTGCTGCATAAATATCAGCAAATTTAAAAGTAATAAAAAATAAAATGACAGGAAATAAATCGAATAGAAATTTCATAAACTTTATTTCTTTTCTGTAATGGTTTGGGCATTTTGGCTAGGCTCAAACTTTAGTGATGCTGAATTGATGCAATAGCGTAAGCCAGTAGTATCGGTAGGACCATCATTAAATACGTGCCCTAAATGGGCGTCGCAATTGCCGCAACGCACTTCAGTACGCGTCATGCCATGGGTTGTGTCTTTGTGTTCGACGATAGCCTCTGCAACCATTGGCGCATCATAGCTAGGCCAACCGCAACCTGCATCGAATTTACTGCTCGAAACAAATAAGGGGGTGCCACAACATACGCATTTGTATTCGCCTTGGTTCCAGTGATCCCAATACTTACCAGTAAAAGGGGCTTCAGTAGCGGCTTGGCGAGTGACGCGATATTCAATATCACTTAACTCTTTTTTATATTCTGCATCAGTTTTCTTCATATCAATATCTCACTTTAAGAGGAGCAACTTACCGCAATGGCATTCAATTCGGGTGGGGGAGGTTGGGCATAAGCATCATATTCTAATTGCTCATCATACGGCTTACGCAAAATAGTGGCTAAGCGTGTTAATTCCGAAAAATCATCTACTTGCGCTGCTTCAATAGCTGCTTGCGCTAAATGATTGCGCAGGATGAATTTGGGGTTGACTAGATTCATGCGTTGTTGGCGTTTTTGATCGTTGCTGTGTTCTTGTTGTAAGCGTGTTCGGTAGTGTTCAAGCCAGGCATCAAAACCAGTACGGTTCAAAAATAGGTCTCGTAAGGGGCTATTTTGATTGTTACTAGGTAGCGCACTGAGGTCGCCTAGATGTCGAAAAAACGTTGTGAAATCAATTTGGTTATCGTGCATTAATTGCAGTAAGGCCTCAATTAAAGCTACATCTTCAGATTGGATCTCAAGTAAACCTAGCTTTGCACGAAAATGCCTCTCCCATGCGGTTTGATAAAGATCGGGATAAAGCGCAAGTGCGCTGCGTAGGGTGGTTTGCGCTGCATTGCTTAAGTCTGCTTCAGACTGAGTTGGGTTAGCTTGCTTTAATTCTTGCTCTATTAAGGGCAGCATTGCACTGGCAAGGCAGGCCATATTCCAGTGCAAAATTTGGGGTTGACGCTGATAGCTGTAACGACCTCCCGCATCGGAATGATTGCAAATATGATTGATTTGAAATTGATCGAGAAAGCCAAACGGGCCGTAATCCATAGTTAAACCTAGCAAGCTAGTGTTATCTGTATTCAGTACCCCATGACAGAAACCAACCGCCTGCCATTGCGCTGCGAGTTCTGCGGTGCGAGCTGAAATTGCTTTAAATAAATCTAAATAGGGCGTTGTTGAGTCTGCACAAGCGGGATAGAAGTTACGAATTAAATCATCAGCAAGTATTTGTAGCTCTGCGTACATTTGTAAGGAAGCGAAATGTTCGAAATGCCCAACGCGTAAAAAACTGGGGGCTAAGCGCGTACAGACTGCAGCAGTTTCAAGGGTTTCGCGTACCACTGTTTTTTTTGAGCCGACTACCGCTAAAGCACGGGTAGTGGGAATACCCAGGGCATGCATCGCTTCGCTACACAGATATTCACGTATAGAAGAGCGCAGTACTGCGCGGCCATCACCCATGCGGGAATAGGGTGTTTTGCCAGCGCCCTTCAGTTGGATTTCTTGCCCTTGAATATCGCCCAATAAAATTGCCCGGCCATCGCCAAGCTGGCCGGCCCACATGCCAAATTGATGACCGCTATACGCAGTTGCCGTGGGCTCGCTGAATTGCCGATCGGCTACTTCTAAGGTGTTACCGGCTAATACTTGCAGCCATGCAGGGTCGCTTGGCAAGTGATCGGACGTGAGATTCAAGCCGATGAGTTTTGCCGCATCGGTAGAAAAAGCGACCCAATAGGGGTCGGGTAAAGGGGTAGGGGTGACGGTTTGCTTAACTGCTTCACCACATAAAATAAATGCCATGCAATGGACTCTAGCTTAACTTGAGCCTTTTTGCTGACCGCGCTAGAAAGCCTTATGCTATTGTGAATTTGGAGACCCTATGACCACTGATGCTAATTTAACTGCCATTTCTAGCCAGCTAGCCCACTTAGGCGAAGAGCTGGATGTGCCATTCCTTAAATTATTAGGAGTACGCATTTTAAAAGCCGAAATGGGTCGTGGCGAAATTTTGCTCGCCTTACGGCCCGAGCATCAAAATACTTGGAATGTTGCGCATGGCGGCGTTTTACTAACGCTAATGGATGTGGCGATGGCCGTTGCAGCCCGTTCAGCAGATCCAGGCGATCGTAGTGTAGTAACAATTGAACTGAAGAATAATTTTTTGCAAGCGGCTAAGGGTATTTTGCGGGTGAAGGCAGATACCGTGCATGCCACCGCCACCATGGCATTTTGTGAGGCAAAGTTATACGATGATCAAGGGGCTATTTGTTGTATGGCTACAGGCACATTCAAGTTTCTTAAGCGCTTACCAACCCGTAATGCGCAGGGCGAAAGGGTGATTGAAGTGGACGAACGTAAAGCGTAAGTGAGCGCTAGACCGAGAGGTTTGAACCCGAGGCTCCGATTAAGCCGCCCGTAACGACATCATGGCCAATCGTACCCTTGGCATCGAAGCGACGCTCAACCATTTCAAATGCGCCATCATGACGAACCCTTAAGATGGTGCTTGAGCGCGTGCCGTAATTTGGGGTCTGTATGAAAGCAGCTGACAAAGCCTTTTCCCATTCCATATTGACCCCAGTACTCGGTAATTCTTGATCACTAGCCTGATGTGTATCGGCTAGCAAACGCAGATAGGGGTCGACATTTTTTAATTCGCCTTGATCCATTGCTAAGGCTTGTGCAAATGCGGCAATCCGATGATTGACTTTAGGCCAAGGGGTATCAAGCATGGCATTTGATAGTCCATACACACCAGCATCTAAGGCTTGTTTAGGATAGGTTTTGCGGGGTCGAATCGATTTGCCCATCATTAAGCGATTACTAACCCAGTGCATTTCAGCATTAACGGGATCACTTAGATCAGCCATTAGTAAGTTAAAGCCGTTATATTGATCAAATTGTTTAGCGTGGTGTTCTATGAATGTATCAGGTCGATTGGCATTATTGAGGAATAACATCGGTAACTCACCGCGGGTTCTGGCATCAAGCCTTTTTTCACTCGGCGCTCTTACGTTAGTCAGCGCGGCAAAGCGACCTGTTTTAGTGAAGCCAAACCAAGTACCAGGATTACCAAGGACATCTGCGCGATCGCGGCCCGCTAAAAGATGCGGTTTTTCTGGCCACCAAGCCATTTTTTCGGTATCGCGTTCATAAAATTCATCGCGATTAGCAGCCACGACTAAAGCGTATTTAGGGTGAGATTTCCAAGCGAATAAAATGAGGCACATAACGATAATATGCCAGATTAAATTTCTAGCAAGGGGTAAGGCAATTTTTCCCCCAAAAATAACAGTGGCCCATTCGCCGTGCCCAAATGTAAATGCTCGGTAGGAATTGCGAGCGTGCTATGAACTAACTCGGACTTACATTCGATCTGAAAACAGACCTGCTCTGCATTAAATGGATTGGGGGCAGATAGAACCACCATTCCAGCAGGCTGGGTAGGATCTTGAGAATGAAAAATTTCTACCCCTGGTTGCACAAGGGCGGGGCTCACTTTCAGTGATTTGCTATCACTATAGGCTAAGTACAAACGCCGTTTGATAACCCCGCGATATTGGCTACGTGCGACAATTTCTTGGCCGGGATAACAACCCTTTTTAAAATCAACGCCATACACCGATTCAAAATTAATCATTTGCGGCACAAATTGATCTTGAGTGGACAACACAATGCGCGGTATAGCGCTCATGACTTCAAGAAAGTTCCACATGTCAGCAGCGTGATTTGCACATTCAATAGAACTCGGCTCGCTAGGAGTTACGGGAATAGCCATTAGAGAACGGGTAAAAGAAAGCCTGAGATCTTCAGCCATGATTTGAGAAGGGGGCAGCGATAAAATCACTGCCTCATTTGGAAGCCCTAGAGCGCTACCAGGGTTGAGGTTTCCCTCGCCTTGCTGTTGCCAACTGCCTTTAATTAGCCATTCATTGCTCACGTCACGCACTTGTACTTTAGCGCGTAAGACATACATGGCCAAACGTTTCGCAAAAGCAGCAGCAATATCCTTCGAAAGAAATAAAAAATAGCTTGGCTCTGCGGCTTGCTGCAAAACTAGCCAGCCACTTGCTAATAAACGGCCTTTAGGGGTGCAGTAGCCCATGAGCCGAACTTCTTGAGGTCCTGTCGCCACCTTGCCTGGTGGTATCGCTGTTAAGCCCTCGACGGAATTGGTAAGTTGATTTTGCAAAAAATGGCTGGCATCTAGCCCTTGAATACAGATTAAGCCCCACTGATCTAAAGTAGCAGAGCCAGCGGCAAGGGTTGGGTTATTTATTGAGGAAAGAGTCATTCTGCTTTTATCATAGCCTGATGCGCAAAAAATGTCCTAAAAGCAATTATTTCAAATCGATTGCTTTAATTCTGCTGGTCTTGTTGATTTTATTTTATGTGAACATATTTACCTTTGGCGTTGTGCCCACGCGCGCGCAATTTACCGGTGGGGCAGCCCAAGAGCCATGGCGCATTCGGATCGCGCCGCAATCGGGGGTGCACAGCATTGCCAAACAGCTGCAGGCACAGGGCATTGGCGTAAATCCTTGGTTTTTTCAACTCGCCGCTCGCGCTCTTTGGGTCGGTGCCAAATTAAAGCCTGGGACTTATTTATTTCCAGTGGGCGCAAGCACCAGTGACGTTTTATTGCAAATGGCGCGGGGTGATCGGGTGCGTGAAACCCTTAGCATTATTCCAGGAATGACGATTTGGCAACTGCGTGCTGTCATTGATGCTAATCCAGCCTTAGACCATCAAACGCAAGGCTTAAATAATCAAGCATTGTTGAAGAAATTAAATCTCAATTATCCCAGCGGCGAGGGACTTTTTTACCCCGATACCTATGTGTTTGATCCCGGCGAAAGTGATTTAATCATTTATCAACTAGCGGCTAGTGCAATGCAAAAACAATTGCAGTTGGCATGGCAGCAACGTACCCCTCAAATTGCCGTGTCCAACCCCTATGCCTTATTAATTTTGGCTTCCATTATTGAAAAAGAAACTGGTCAAGCCGCTGATCGTGGCTTAGTTGCAGCGGTATTCGATAATCGCCTGCGAAAGGGTATGCTGCTTCAAACTGATCCAACCGTCATCTATGGCATAGGCCCAAAATTTGATGGGAATTTACGTAAATCGGATTTGCGCCGCGACAATCCCTACAATACTTATATGCGCCGCGGATTACCCCCAACCCCTATTGCTATGCCCAGTCGAGAGTCGCTATTTGCAGCTGCTGGGCCCGCTAAGAGTAGTGCGCTTTATTTTGTGGCCAAAGGCGATGGCAGCAGCTATTTTTCAACTTCCCTACCTGAGCACGAACGCGCTGTAACCCAATATCAACGATTGCCAGCAAAAGCGGCAACTACCTTACCCAGTAAACCGTAATTTCACTAGACCACCATTATTTTTACCCGCATGCAGAATCAACCTGGTTTTTTTATAAGCTTTGAAGGCATCGATGGCGCCGGTAAAAGCACGCACATTGAAGCGTATGCCAATTTTTTACGTGCTAAATTTCCGGCACGTAAGGTGCTAGTTACCCGTGAGCCTGGTGGCACCACTTTGGGCGAGCAATTAAGAATGCTGCTACTCGATGCACCAATGGATCTTGAAACAGAAGCCTTGTTGATGTTTGCGGCTCGGCGAGAGCATTTAGCCCAGATCATCGAACCGGCCCTTGCGGCGGGAAAAATTGTTATTTCAGATCGTTTTACCGATGCCAGCTTTGCTTACCAAAGTGGGGGGAGGGGCTTAAGCGTTGAAAAACTCAGCCAACTCGAACAATGGGTACAAAGCAGGGCAGGGAAGCTCTTGCAGCCTAATCTGACTTTCTTATTTGATTTGCCCAGTGAAGTTGCAGAAGCGAGGCGCTCACAGGCAAGAACGCCAGATAAATTTGAACGTCTGGACCTCGCCTTTTTTGAACGCGTTCGCCAAGAGTATCTGCGGCGTGCAGGAGCAGAACCTGAGCGTTTTCGTGTTTTAGATGCGCGCGACACCCCTGAGGTAATCTGGAAAAAGCTTCAAAATATTGATGTAAATATATGATTTATATGCATAATTTTATTATTAATTTTAACTATAATAGCTAACAATGAATAAAAGCTATGAGCCTTAATCAACCCATTGCTCCTTGGCTACAAGGCCTATGGGGCGAATTACCTTTCGCCGCCTTTCCCCATGCAGTGCTTATTTATGGGCAAGCAGGTATTGGCAAATATGATTTTGCGATCCATCTTGCCCAAGCCTTATTGTGTGAATGCGCAGAACCCAATATTAGTAAGCCTTGCCAGCAATGTGAGGCATGTCGGTGGTTTGCCACTGGCAATCACCCCGATTTCATGGCGCTCGTTCCTGAAATACAGCATAAGTATTTGCCCCAAGCAGCACTCGAAGGCGGTCAAGCCGATGCACCAGTGCGAACTACTAAAGCCCGCGATGATGAAGCCGATGCGGAAGCGACCGATAAAAAAGAAAAGCGTTTTATTGCTATCGCTGAAGCACGTAGCGTTATTAGCTCATTGGGGCTCGGTAGCCACCGAGGAGGTAATCGGGTGATCTTAGTTTCGCCCCTGGAGCAATTAAAGCCCGATGCAGCCAATACCTTACTTAAGTCTTTGGAAGAGCCGCCACCCCAAACTATTTTTATTTTAGTGGCCGCTAGACTTGATCGGGTTCTGCCAACCATTCGCTCGCGCTGCCGACTCTTGCAAGCACCAAAGCCTGAGCGCGCCATTGGGCTTAGTTGGCTGCAAAATAAACTCGCTACCGAAAAACTCAACGCAATATCTACAGCTGAAATAGAGGCGCTTTATGATGAATTCGGCGGTGCCCCATTTACCGTTTATGAAACCCTGCTAGCTAGAAGTAGTGAAGACGAAAAAGATGAGTTGCTGCTGGGTGCCTTGGCCACAAAAAGTTTGTTACAGGGCCTAGCAAATGGAATTCAGATTGATTGGCTTAGTATTGCCGAAAAAATTCATAAAGCGCCTGTTCCCATTTTATTAATCACTTTGCAACGCTGGTGTGCAGACCTACAAGGGCTTTCGCAAGCGAATGTGGTGCGTTATTACCCTAAGCACACTGAGGTCTTGAAGGTGCTAGCCAAGCAAGTGCGTCTAGTAAAATTAATGCGCTGGTGGAAAATGCTCTTACAAGCTCGGCGCCATGAAAATCATCCCCTTGCTACGCGCATACAAATGGAAGCCTTGTTGCTGCAATACCAAAATATTTTTAGCGATTGAACTATCAAAATATGTTGATTGGCCCTGATGTTTATTGATTCACATTGTCATCTTGATTTTCCTGAATATCGTGATCGCATGCCTGAGGTGTTGGCTAATATGGCTGCTGCCGGGGTTAGTCATGCGCTCTGTATTTCAGTTGATTTACCTGATTTTCCTGCCGTTAAGGCCTTGGCCGAAACCTATGCGCATCTATACGCATCGGTAGGGGTGCATCCTGATTATGAAAATACCCCCGAACCAACTGAAGATTTCTTGGTAGCGGAAGCAGAGCACCCAAAGATAATTGCCCTGGGCGAAACGGGCTTAGATTATTACCGTAGCGGAGAGCGCACCTATGATTCGATGGAATGGCAGCGCCAACGCTTTCGCATCCATATTCGGGCGGCCATACGGGCCAATAAACCCCTCATTATTCATACCCGCTCTGCCGCAGAAGATACGCTGCGCATTATGCAAGAGGAGGGAGCGGGGCGCGTTGGCGGGGTGATGCATTGCTTTACCGAGAGTACGGCAGTGGCACTAGCTGCCATTGAAATGGGGTTTTACATCTCTTTTTCAGGAATTGTGACCTTCAAAAATGCTAAGGATCTGCAAGAAACCTGCCGTCAGTTGCCCTTAGAGCATATGTTAATTGAGACCGATTCGCCGTATTTAGCGCCTGTTCCCCATCGCGGTAGAACCAATGAGCCAGCTTGGGTAGCCGATGTGGGCCGCTTTGTTGCGCACCTGAAAGGGGTTTCAGTTGAGACCGTAGCGCAGCAAACGACCAGTAATTTTTTTCATTGTTTTCAGTTAGATAGACCATAAATATGCAGTTAAATGTCACTATTTTTCGTAAGCCATTTTTGCTGCCGTCGTTGCGGCTGTTGGGCTGCTTGAGCTTGTATTTTGCTTTGAGCCTAGGAATGCCGATTTATTCCCTGGCTCAAACCCCAGTTTATGAGCTTGATGCCATTAAGGCGGCTAAATTTAATGATGTGAGGGGGATGACAGCGTTGTTACAGCAACGTTTAATTAGTCCTAATATGCGCGATGCCAAGGGCACACCCCTGTTAATACTGGCTTTAGACGACCGTTCTATGGAAGTTTTGTATCTTTTAATGGATTCACCAGAAATTAATATCGATGCCACTAATCGAAATGGTGAAACCACCCTAATGATGGCCGCGATCTTTGGGTTAATGCCTGAAGTGAAGTATTTGGTTGAAAATAAAGCGGCGATCTTTAATCAATCTGGGTGGACGCCATTGCATTACGCGGCATCATCTGGTCAAACAGATATTGCTACCTATTTACTTGAGCAAGGCGCGCTAGTGAATGCACTTTCTGAAAGCAATACAACGCCCTTAATGATGGCCGTGCGTTCTGGCAATATAGAAACCGTAAGCGTCTTGCTCAAGAACGGCGCTGATATGCAAATAGTGAATCATCAGGGCTTTACGGCGATTGATGTAGCTGATTTCTTTGGGCAACGCGAAATTAGTGAAGGGCTTTCAAGTCGCTGGCAGAAGCTTTATAAGCAAAAATATACCCATATGGTGGCGCTGCCGCAGCGTAAGTAACATGGGCTTAGCCTAATCTATTATGCGTATAATCATTATTATGTCAAATAAGAAATAGATCTTCTTTTAATCCTGCCTAACCCTTACCTTCACTGCCACTGCTCATGCCTGAGTTTCTAAGCAATCTTCCCAATATTGTTCATCTTTGGAATGAGATTGCTGTTGATTTGGTTAGGCCTGAAATGAAGTTTATGATTTTTGTGGCCGTGCTGGTAGTGTTAATCCATGGCATGCTTGTACTGCTGATCATGACGGCCTTTCATCAGATCAATAAACACAATATTAATCGTTACCAAAAACAAGTGGATGTCTTGGTCTATTTCTCAGTTATTTTATTGATCTTTGTAAGTCATTTACTGGATATTTTTATTTGGACCTATGCCATGGTTAACCTAGAGGTCTTCCCCAGCACTTTAAAAACCTTTTATTTTGCGGGGGAAATGTATACCAATTTAGACCATAACGACCCCAGCTTTAAGCTCGGGCCAAATTGGAATATGTTGCCCATTTTGCTGTCCTTTTCGGGCTTATTTGCAGTGGCCATTTCTGGGTCAGCGCTCTACACCTTATTAGTATCCACCTTTACCAGGCCAAATAAAGATGAATAACAACCTAAATTAATGGACCTACTAAACTACCTGCCTTCGCTGACTGAGCTATTTAAGCAAATATATATAGATATCGGCAATCAGCAAATCTATTGGATATTAGGTTTCGTTGGGTTGATGCTGACTTTTCATGGCGTCTATGTACTGCTCGTCGTTATTTGTTTTAATGCTATTCGCAGTTGGCTAGTGGATAACTATCGCATTGCCGGCCATTATATTTATGGCTTTCGGTTAGCCGCCTTTGTGGCTTATTTTGTCGCTATTGTGCTGATTATTTTAGGGCATCTGATGGACATTGTGCTGTGGACTTACGCCCTAATTCCACTCAATATTTTTCCCTCGAATCCAGAAACATTTTATTTTGCTGGCGAAATGTATGTCACCGTAGGATTTGGCGGCTTTGAGCTTGCTAAGAGCTGGCGAATACTACCGATTGTGATTGCCTTCTCGGGCATCTTCGCCGCCTCGATGTCGGGAGCAGCTTTGTTCAATATGCTGGGTACTCTAATAAGCCGGCGCACTACCTCAGCTAAAAGTGCCGATATTAATCTGCCCGCTGCTTAAATACCAATTCAAACACCCTGCCATTCGCCTCTAAGGTACGAACACGGCCAGGCAGCCATTCCAAATCTTTTGCTAACCAAATATCGACCTGCCGTTTATATGGATCGCTGGCCCTTTGAATTAAGCGATAGTGACGAACTGCTGTTTGACCTAAGGAAGGAATTGCATCTGATTTCAACTCTTCGCCAAAACTCAGAAATTGCCACATTTCAAGTGTGTTGTAATCGACCACGGGAATTTCGCGCACGACCCCTGCTTCATCAATCTTTTCGCTGCCATTGAGTAAAGAAGCTAGCTGAAACATCAAGCTAAAACGATCTTGGGTACCAGGCAAAATATCGGGAGTAAATTCAGGCTTTTCAGTAAAAAACATTTTCCCCCCACCTTTATCGTCACGATCAAAACGCGAGTACCGAGGTGGTTTTTCACCACGCTGAGTCCAATAAATGGCTGGTGCTAGACCATATTTATCAACCACGCCGCGCGACTCGAAAACAAACGGGCCAACAAAGGCAAACGGCACATTAATATAAAGCCGATATCCACCGTCATTAACAACCCAATCAACTCTTCCAGTTTGGTTTATTTGTCCATCGGCATACGCATCATAAAAAAGGGTAGCCGAGCTGGGTAAGCGAAAAGCCTGCCCTTTTTGACTTACGCCACCCTCCTCTCCTTCTGTTTCAGTACCGCTAGGGCTTGAGCTAATAGATGAATTACCGCTTGATGAGACGGTGGGGGCGAGCTTTTTCTTTTGTCCGCGTTTAATTTCAATAGGCTGAACCTTTTCAACTTTTAGAACAGCTTGAATAGTTTGTTCTTCTGGCGTAGCAAGCTGATTGCCAAAAGAAATAAAAGGTAAGCCAATAAATATAATAAAGTGCGCAACTAAAGAGATTAATAGTGCGCCTAATAGAACTCTTAATCCCAGAAAGCACCTTCCAGCAAGCGACTTTCTTTAGGTAATTTAGCAGCCAAAAAATCCATTTGATCAGCCAAAATATTGCGGCCTTTTAAAATCATATCTTCGTATAAGCTAGGTGTGTATGGGGCATACAGCAAGCTCATACCAGAACCTTCAGGGGTGCGATTGCCTTTGCGTTGATTGCAAGGCCGACAGGCGATGACTAAATTCATCCACGCATATTTGCCACCACGACTGTTCGGAATAATATGCTCTGCTTCAGCATCATTTTCTGTAACGCCCTGCCCGCAATATGCACATAGCCCGCGATCACGCCTAAATAACTTGCGTTTGGTAATTGCAGGAATCACATCAAAAAGATTAATGCGTGCAGAGCCCTTGACGGCTAAAATAGAGTGCAACTCAATGATAGATTGCTGACCAGTAAGGCGAGAAATACCCCCGCGCATGACTGCAATTGGGTCACCCAGTGTCCATAAGACACTTTTATCGGCGTAATGCTTAGTAGCCTCTTCAGCATTCACCCAACATTGGGGAATGCCACCAGCATCTAACTTCAAAATACTAAGCACAACAGCTCCTTTCTGCGATTCGCTTGCATTAAGGTAAGACCCTTAAAAACGAACCTTCGCCCCTATCTTACAGAAAAGTGGTGGCTCTATCAATGAATGCCATTTGCGCTCCTATTCCGCACTCTTAAGAGGGATTAAAGAAGGGGTTTAGGCTTAGCCACCAGCACAGACAAAATCCAGTACTTGAGGTAGGTAGAGGCTGTATTCACTTAGACCATGATCGCTGCCATCTAGCACCAGTTGAGGCGCGCTAGCATAAAAATCGACCATTTCATGCCAGTCAAGCAACTCATCGCCTTTAGCGGCCATTAAAAAATAGCGCTCGGGCATGGTTATTTGGGTAATTTGTAATGCTTTTAATTCATCGATATACTCAGCCTTGAAATCAAAGGGCTCATTACTGTCATATTGCGTTAACTGGCCAACATAAGGCGCTAATTCGCGTGCAGCATAGACGGCCGGATTAAGAACTACGGCTTTACAGCCCAGATACTCAGCCAGCCAGTTCGCATAAAACCCACCCAGCGAAGAGCCAATGATGGCAACGTTTGCCGGCTTTGCGTTTTGCAAGTGGTTTAGTACCAAATTAATTGCACCTTGGGGTGATGGCGGCAGTTGGGGGCAAAACCATTGCAGCGCAGCCCCATCTTCAATTTTTGCCTGCACAGCCGCACCAGTTAATTTTGCCTTAGAGGAGTTGGGTGAAGAACGAAAGCCATGTAAATAGACTAACTGCAAAATTTCTTTTGTCATTGTGTCAAATCATTCTTCAAGCGCTTCATCCAACTCAACCCTGCTTCGGTACTTGTCAGGGGTTTATATTCGCAGCCAATCCAGCCAGAATATTGCAAGCGATCAATTAGCTCAAATAAAAAATAGTAATTAATTTCTCCGGTGCCAGGTTCATTTCTGCCAGGGTTGTCAGCTAGTTGCATATGGGCAATACGCGGTAAATATAACTCTATAGTCTTAGCTAGCTCCCCTGCCATCCGTTGCGCATGGTAAATATCAAATTGTAAGAAAGCATTCGGAGCGGCTACCTCATCTAAGATTGCAATGGCTTGCTCGGTACGAGATAAAAAAAAGTTTGGTATATCAAAGGTATTAATGGGTTCAATTAATAATTTCAGTCCTGCAGCATGAAATTCTTTAGCGGCATATTGCAAATTAGTAATAAGTGTTTGACGTAATAACTTGGCATCAATATCGTTAGGGGCAATACCCGCTAAACAATTAAGCTGCTGAACACCTAAGATTTTTGCGTACTGAATGCCCGTAGCGACACCTAAACGAAATTCCTCAATGCGATTTGGCAGGCAAGCTATACCCCGCTCATTAGTTTCAATATTACCTGGTGGTAGGTTATGTAAAACTATCTTTAAATGATATTGATCTAACCGGGTCTTAATTTCCTCGGCAGCGTACGCATAAGGAAACAGAAATTCAACCGCCTTAAAGCCAGTTTGAGAGGCTTTTTCAAAGCGCTCTAGAAAAGGAACCTCATTAAAAAGCAATGAAAGATTAGCAGCAAATTGGGGCATATTTGGTATTGTAGCGAGCCCGAGAAACCAGGCCCGCCATACCGTTATGCCCCCTCAGTCGGGACTCTTAAAAGCGATACGTAATTCCCACTGCTGGTGTCCATGGATTAAGGGTTAAAGTGCCTAAATTAGTACCTCCCGATACCGTTTGTACATCAGTTGACATGGTGATGTATTTTAGATCAACATTCATGCCCCAATTTTTATCAAACATGTAGTCAAAGCCAATTTGTCCGACAAAACCTACACTTGATTGATTAACCGTGACACTATTATTTAAGGCAGGAAAATTAGCGCGATTACTAAAAATAGTGTAGTTGATACCTGCTCCGACATAAGGTTTAAAGGCGCCTAAATCAGTAAAGTGATATTGCAAGACTAGGGAAGGTGGCAAAGCACTAATGGTGCCCACATTCGCTTGATTTGCACCGGCATTAATTTTTACTTTTTGGGGATAAGTTAGCACCAGTTCAGTAGCAATATTTTTGGTGAAAAAATAAGTAATATCTAACTCGGGAATCCACTCTTTTTCGGCTTGAACATTTAATGATTGCACTGCGCCATTACCGCCCGATTGACCATTAGCCCAATCTAAATAAACCGCACGAACTCTTATCATCCATGGGTTTTCTTGCGCCTGTGCTTGCGCCATTGCTGGAGCTAGCATACAACTAGTAGCTAAAGCAACTACCAATGATTTAACTCTCATCTCATACTCCTTTATTAATTTAGACTAAGTTTTCTTTACTAAGATCAGTCTAAATTTTTAAAAGTTTCTAATTTTGATTTAAATCAAACCCACAAGTAATTAAGGGGTGCCGAGGTAGTTGTTGTAAATTTATATAGAGTTAACAGCCTATATTTTGATCTAAATCAAAATATAGGCTGTGCAAAAACAACAGTAGATCGGCTTAGGCTGCCTTTGGAGAGGCACACTAAAGCCTAATCGACCTTCGCGCCAGAAGCCTTAACTAGCGTTCCCCAACGCGGGTAATCGGCGCGTATTAAATCAGCAAATTGCTCTGGGGTTGTAGGCATAGTGTTAAAGCCCTGCTCTTCTAATGATCGCTTGGTATCGGGCTCATTGAGGATAGCGACAATTTCGCGATTGAGGCGGTCAACAATGGGACGGGGCGTTCCAGCACGCACAAAAATGCCATTCCACACAATCGATACGTAACCCTTCATACCTGCTTCATCCATGGTTGGCACGCTAGGCAATAAAGGCGAGCGTTTTGCTGAGCCAACCCCTAAGGCGCGCAACTTGCCGCTATTCACCAGCATCACTATGGCGGGTAGATTATTAAACATCATTGGCACTTGGCCCCCAAGTACATCATTTAAGGCCGGAGGACCCCCCTTGTAAGGTACATGGAGCAAATCGATATCTGCTTGCATCTTAAATTGCTCTCCTGCTAAATGCATCGTGTTACCGTTTCCAGCTGAGGCATAAGCAATTGCCCCCGGCTTCGCTTTAGCAGCAGCAACGACATCGGCGACACTTTTATAAGGGGTTGCAATATTCACTACGAGTACATTAGCCATTTCATGCGTACCAGAAACTGGCTGCAGATCTTTCATCGGATCATATGGCATCTGTTTGCCATAAAGATGGGGATTAATGGTAATGGTGCTGGCAGAGCCTAGCAGAATCATATAGCCATCTGCCGGAGCTTTAGCAACATATTCCGAGCCAATATTGCCATTGGCGCCGGGACGGTTTTCAATGACTACTGGTTTACCAAGACGTTCACTTAATTTTTTTGCTAACTGCCGAGCAAATACATCGGCTGCTCCTCCTGGAGGATAAGGCACTACATAGGTGATTGGTTTAGTGGGGTAATCACTCTGAGCATTAGCTAAGAGTGATAAAAGGCAAGTGCATATACCAACAAGAAGTGCTTTGCGACTGAATTGAATCATGATTGTACCCTCATGTAATGGCGGCTTACCTAATTTCGAATTTACAAAAATTACCGTGGACCAACAAAAGTTTCTTTTCTTTTAGGCAATAATTTCTCAACAGACTCTACTGGAATTTGTAAGCTATTAGAAAGTGCACTAACAGGAATAGTAGAGATCCACTGGTCTAAATCCATCGATTGATAATCGCCAGCGTTAAAAACAATCAGAATTTCAGCGGGGTTAACATTTGATGGATTTTTAAGAGCGTGCCCATACCCTAGTGGCACATAGCCAATATCACCTTTATTTAATTTACTCACACTTGCTTTACCACCTGAAGCAAAGACGGTTAATTCCATCTGGCCTTTCAGTACAAATTGCCACTCATCAGCATTGGGGTGCCAGTGAAATCCACGTAAACCGCTTGGTTCAAGCGTCATCACCGCTCCCGACATATCAAAACTGGCGGGAAATTCTTTATTAGTAGCTAATTTCAGGGCGCCACCTTTGCCCTCTGCAACCGGTTTTTGTCCCAATAAATTAAAGACATGAGAAACCGGAATGGGTGGGGCATTGGGATTCAATGAGTAAGCGGTTTTTAAAGGTCCAGCATTTGGGTTATAGCGTGAAATATAAACTTCTTTTTTAGGTAACTGCTTCACTAATTGTTCCGAACCAAAATACTGTGTCAGTAAGTCAACTGGCGCAGTGGAAATCCAATCGCTTAGTTGAAAAGAGGACTGTTCAGTGAACTTACCATTATTAAATACTAAAATAAATTTAGCGCCCTTTGGATCTAATGCTTCAATGCTATGCCCCCAACCCTTGGGAAAGAACCAAATGCCCCCCTCTTCAACCTCGGCAATTTGAACTTGCCCCCAGGGGTTAGTTAAGGTGATGCGGGTTTTGCCCTCAATCATGTAGGCCCACTCAGCGGCATCGGCATGCCAATGCAACTCTCTAATTGCGCCTGGCTGTAAATCCATATAGACGCCGGCTATATTTTTACTAGCCGGAAAGTTATAACTACCCGCTTGTTTTACTACGCCGCCGTCATAAGTAGTGAAAGGTGCCTTACTCAAGGGATATGAAAAAGCGGGCAGTCCTTTGCCAAAAGTTGTTTTAGCCAGTGATTTTGGATTCAAAATCACTGCGCTTGAAGCTTGCTCGGGAGGCAATAGCTTAGCTACTTTAGGGGCTGCAGATTGTGCAAACGCCTCAATAGAGAGGAGTAAAAAGAGAGGTAATAACAGGCTAAATTTGATCACTCGTTCCTTAGTTCTTTATTGTAATAATGCCTATTTTTCAGCATCAATGGTAAAAATTGGCATGGGATTTCCATGCGCTCTAGTTAAGGTACGGGATTTAAATTAGCGTGAGCAATGACTTGCCATCCTGCAGCACTCTTTTGCCATACATCAAGTCGGTACTGCGGTTTTCTTGAGAGCTCTTTGCCATCGATGATTTCTTTTGTTGCTATTGCATAAGAAACAATTAAAGCATTTTCAGAATAGGTAGCCTTGAGACTGCTAAGGGCATATTCACGAATCTTGGCCTTTTTAATAATCTCCATCCAGGCCGCTTTATTTTGAGCGCCAATGTTTAATACCTGTTGATAGTTAGGTGATACAGTTTTTTCTAGCCCCTGCATGTCACCATTTTTTACTTGATCCCACCATAGACGTTCAAGTTTTTCTGCTTCAACTTGGGCATTTGCTGCGGTAATGACTTGAGCTTGCCCCAACATCGGAACAGCCATTAAGGACATTAGTATGGCTATAAGGATGAGTGCACGATTAAATAAAATCTTGGCCATGATTATTCTCCTTGGTTTAAATGGGAATAACTATACCCTGAATTTTGCTGTGGGAATCATGGCGAGATCTGCTTGTTTTTTGCGGGCTGTAATCAAAAAGAAAAAGAGGCTCGAGAGCCTCTTTTTACTTGACAATTTGGCGGAGCGGACGGGACTCGAACCCGCGACCCCCGGCGTGACAGGCCGATATTCTAACCAACTGAACTACCGCTCCAAATAGGGCAAAACTAGTACAACGTCACTCTAAAACGATGCTACTAAACCACTTAATACGACTCAAAAAACTGGCGTCCCCAGGGGGATTCGAACCCCCGTACTCACCGTGAAAGGGTGATGTCCTAGGCCTCTAGACGATGGGGACCTGGACTAAATTGTTCAAAATAGTGGTGGAGATAAGCGGGATCGAACCGCTGACCTCTTGCATGCCATGCAAGCGCTCTCCCAGCTGAGCTATACCCCCTGCGTTAAATTGATTAACTTCTTATTTCCCGTCAATATCTGACCGCATATTCAAACAATCCGTGATTTTAGCCTATTTTTCTTCTCCGGCTTGGGCTTACCGAGTTATTTGCCTAGCAATGCTTGATGCAGAGCCTAGCTTGGTACTAACTCAGCACCAAGTTTAGACGCTCGGTACAGGCTTCCCACCCCATCAGAGCCATTACTGCATCAATAGCTGGGGTTTGTGTTGTGGCAAATAAAGCGTAACGCAAAGGCATAGCGAGGGCTGGCATTTTGATTTGATGTTGTACTAAGACGGCCTTAATCGCAGCCGCATAGGCTTCTTTTGATGATTCACAGCCCTCAATTGCGCGTCTTAAATCGTTTAAAGCAGGCTTAATGGCTTCTGGTATATGAGCCACAATCTGCTCAGCTGAATGTTGAGGAGCAGGCATATAGAATAATTTCGCACCATCAGCAATTTCTAATAAGGTGTTGGCACGATCTTTTAGCAACCCTACAACTTGCTCAAAATTGGGACCTCGATGAATATCAATGCCACGCTCTTCAGCAAAAGGCCGCACTAATTCGCTTAAGTACTTTGTATCAGCCTGCTGAATGTAATGGTGATTTAACCAAAGTAATTTTTCAGGATTATGTTGGGCAGGAGATCGACCCAGATGCTCTAACTCAAACCAGGCAACAAATTGCTCTTTAGTAAATACTTCCGCATCGCCATGGGCCCAGCCCAATCGAGCTAAATAATTTAAAATGGCCTCTGGTAAATAGCCTGCCTTTTGGTAATCGCGCACGCTCATCGCCCCGTTGCGCTTACTCATTTTTTCACCCGTATCATTTAAGACGGTGGGTAAATGGGCATACACTGGTGGCGTACCGCCTAAAGCTCGCATAATATTAATTTGCCGAGGGGTGTTATTCACATGGTCATCGCCGCGAATCACATGGGTAATGTTCATATCCATATCATCTACAACTACACAAAAATTATAAGTAGGTGTGCCATCGGTTCGTGCAATGACTAAATCGTCAAGTTCATCATTCCGAATTTCAATTAAGCCTTTAACTGCATCTTGCCAAGCCACGCTGCCTTCGAGTGGATTTTTAAAACGAATCACAGGGCTGACACCAACGGGCGGCTCAGGCAAAATTTTGCCGTGCTCAGGGCGCCAAAGACCGTTGTAGCGCGGCTTTTCTTTATTCGCTATTTGCGCATCTCGCAAAGCATTTAAATCAGCCTCACTCATATAGCAAGGATAGGCTAAGCCATTTTTTAACATGTCCTGAATTACTAACTGATAGCGATTAAGTCGCTGCATTTGATAAATTGGTCCTTCATCAGGATCAAGCCCTAACCAATGCATGCCCTCAAGAATGACTTCAACAGCCTCGAGCGTTGAGCGCTCTTGATCAGTATCTTCAATGCGCAAGATGAATTCGCCTTGATGATGGCGCGCAAAAGCCCAAGGATATAAGGCGCTACGCAAGTTACCTAGATGGATGAAGCCAGTTGGGCTAGGAGCAAAACGGGTACGAATGGTCATATTGCTTATTATCTCAGGTCATGAGCTTTTTTCTAAAACCGTGGATACTTTAGTGATGAATCAATTACTTGTATTTATTTGTGATGGCGCACCAGTACGCGGAGAAATCGTCAGTCTTGGCACTGCCTGGCAAGCCATTCTAGAGCACCGTACTGAGCCCTTAGCAGTTCGTAAAATTTTGGGTGATTTTGTCTCTGCCGCCGCGCTTCTAAGCGCCAGCTTAAAGTTTGATGGCACCTTAATTATTCAAGCGCAAAGTAAAGGCCCAGTTTCATTATTAGTGGTTGAATGTACTGCCAATTTAACCCTGCGCGCAACTGTTAAATTATCACCCAATTGCGGCGAAATTAATGCAAACGCCACCCTTGGTGAGTTACTAGATGCAGAGCATACTGGCCGTCTAGTGATCACCTTAGATGCTGCTGAACGCAAGCCTGGACAAGCCCCTTATCAGGGTATTGTGGCTCTTCAACAAGATAATTTAGCTGGACAGTCAAAGCCGGTAACTTCTGTGGCCGAGGCCATCATGCTCTATATGCGGCATTCCGAACAAGTTGATACCCGTATTTGGTTAGCTAGTGACGAGGCAAGTTTAGGTGGCTTGTTATTACAACGCTTACCCAACTCTAGTGGGCATGCTCACTTAGATGCCGAATTAGCAGCCGAAGGTTGGAATCGTATTCAATTATTAGGAGAAACCATCACAAGTAATGAATTGCTCACCCTAGAGCCTGAAACTACCTTGCGTAGGCTCTTCCTTGAAGAATCAGCCAAGGCTGGGGTGCGCAGTTTCCCCACACGCGCAGTGCAGTTTGCCTGTCGTTGTTCGCGCCAAAAGGTAGCCGATGTCTTACGCATGCTTGGCGAGCCTGAGGTAGAGAGTTTGTTGGCTGAACGCGGTGATGTAGAGACCATCTGCGATTTTTGTGGCAAAACCTATTCCTTTGATCCGGTAGATTGTCGCCAAGTATTTAAAACAGATTTACTAAGTGATGCAACCAGGCCGCCATCGAAGGGACACTAATACCTAGCAATTTACTTCTTATTCGGCGCGGTTCCACTAACAGCGTTTGCAGCCAAGGGGCTTTCAGTTGGCAAAATTTGCACGTAATATTCACCTTCTTTAAGCATGCCATGCTCCGCTCGTGCGCGCTCTTCTATTGCGCGGGTACCTTCTTTTAAATCTTTAACATCGCCACTTAACTTGGCATTGCGCAAGGTGAGCAGTTGGTTTTTTTCCTGTTGCGCATTCAGCTGACCTTCCATTTCATAAACCCTTAACCACCCTCCCTTGCCTAGCCATAAAGGATATTGAATGCCAATAAACAGCAACAGCATCGAGTAAACAATGATTCTCATATTGAAGATGTCATTGGCATATAAATGAAATAAAGAATTTAACGCTTTAAATTATAAAAAACAGCTTTGCCTGGATAGGTGGCGATATCCCCTAAATCTTCTTCAATACGCAACAGTTGATTGTATTTAGCAATGCGATCTGAGCGCGATAAAGATCCCGTTTTAATTTGCCCTACATTTGTACCCACGGCAATATCAGCAATCGTACTATCTTCAGTTTCCCCAGAGCGATGAGAAATGACAGCGGTATAGTTTGCCCGTTTGGCCATCTCAATTGCTGCGAAGGTTTCTGTAAGCGTTCCAATTTGATTAATTTTAATTAAGATTGAATTTGCTACGCCCTTATCAATACCTTCTTGCAATATTCTAGTATTGGTAACGAATAAATCATCACCCACCAGCTGAATTTTCTTACCTAGTTTTTCGGTAATATTGGCCCAACCATCCCAATCGGCTTCGTGCATTCCATCTTCAATTGAGACAATAGGAAATTGATCGGCTAACTGCCCTAAATAATCGGCGAATTCAGCTGAGCTAAGCTGTAAGCCTTCGCCGCTTAAGTGATATTTTCCGTCTTTATAAAATTCACTGGCAGCGCAATCCAAAGCCAATAAAACATCTTCACCAGCTTGATAGCCAGCCTGATCGATTGCACTTAGAATCGTTTGCAAGCATTCTTGATTGCTAGTGAAATTGGGCGCAAAGCCACCCTCATCTCCAACTGAAGTAGGCATATTTTTAGTGTGCAAAATTTTCTTTAGCGCATGAAAAATTTCTGCGCCACAGCGCAAAGCCTCACGAAAGTTTTTTGCCCCTACTGGCATGATCATGAATTCTTGAATATCAAGGCTGTTGTTAGCGTGCGCACCACCGTTCACAATATTCATCATTGGTACGGGTAATTGCATGCCGCCTGAGCCCCCAAAGTAACGATATAAAGGCAAACCCGCTTCTTGGGCTGCTGCGCGTGCTACAGCCATAGAAACTGCTAGCGTGGCATTTGCGCCAAGTCGGGCTTTATTGTGCGTACCATCTAATTCAATTAAGGTGTGATCTAAAAAAGCCTGCTCACTGGCATCTAAACCCATCACCGCTTCAGATATTTCGGTGTTCACATGCTGCACGGCCTTTAGAACACCTTTGCCTAAATAACGCTTGTCGTCGCCATCGCGCAGCTCGATAGCCTCGCGTGAACCCGTCGAGGCGCCAGAGGGCACTGCAGCTCGACCAATCACACCAGATTCAAGTAAGACATCACACTCAACTGTGGGGTTGCCGCGAGAATCTAAAATTTCACGGCCAATAATGTCAACAATGGCGCTCATGCACCTTCTCCTAAAGCGTTTAAATTAAAAATCATCTTCAATGAAGACCCCATCTTTTTTTACTGCTGCATCAATTGCTAGCAGTGATTCAAGTAGTTCTCGCATGCGGTTTAAGGGCACTGCATTGGGGCCGTCAGAAAGTGCCTTAGCTGGGTCTGGATGGGTTTCCATAAAAATACCGCTAATTCCAACTGCAACTGCTGCCCGGGCGAGCACTGGCACAAACTCACGTTGCCCACCGCTACTGGTACCATGACCCCCTGGCAACTGAACTGAGTGTGTCGCATCGAAGACCACGGGAGCCTGCGTTGTACGCAAAATTGCCAAGCTACGCATATCGGCTACTAAATTGTTATAACCAAATGTAGTACCCCGCTCGCATACCAAAAACTGTTGTGATAGGCCTTTTTCTTTCGCGGCTTCGCGCGCTTTGTCTAGGACATTAAACATTTCTTGCGGCGATAAAAATTGACCTTTTTTAATATTTACTGGCTTGCCACTTTGCGCGCATGCCCGAATAAAATCGGTTTGCCGACATAAAAATGCGGGCGTTTGCAAAACATCGACAATCGCGGCAACTGGTGCAATTTCAGGAATGTCATGCACGTCGGTAAGTACTGGCACGCCAATTTGTTTTTTTACCTTGGCTAAAATTTCTAGACCCCGTTCCATGCCAAGGCCACGATAAGAATTACCCGACGAGCGATTAGCTTTATCAAAAGAAGATTTATAAATAAAGTGCATCCCTAATGCGCTGGTAATGGACTTTAATTCCCCAGCAATGTCCAGGGCTGATTGCTCAGACTCAATAACACAAGGGCCGGCAATTAAAAAGAGGGGCTGCTTCAAGCCAACGGGAAAGCCACATAAATGCATCGCGTGATCCATCTTCGTCATTAGGCAGCTACCGTTGCGACAGCTTGATGGCGCTCAAGAGCTGCCTTAATGAAGGCTAGAAATAAAGGATGTCCTGCGCGCGGGGTTGAAGTAAATTCAGGGTGGAATTGCACCCCAAAGAACCAGGGATGCATTGCCGTTGGTAGTTCCATCATCTCAGGCAACGATTCAGTGGGTGTATGGGCAGAAATAATTAAGCCGGCTTTTTCTAAACGGGGTACATAGGCGTTGTTTACTTCATAGCGATGGCGATGCCGTTCATTAACAACTGCGCCATAAATACGGTGTGCCAAGGTATCTGGTTTCACTGGACAGCTCTGCGACCCTAAACGCATCGTGCCGCCCAAATCGGAATCGCTCGCACGTTTTTCAATGCGCCCTTCACGGTCAAGCCACTCCGTAATCAGAGCGACTACGGGATGGGGAGTATCGAGATCAAATTCAGTGCTATTTGCCCCTTGAATTTGAGCTACATGACGGGCAAATTCAATGACCGCTAATTGCATACCCAAGCAAATGCCTAAGTAAGGCATTTGATTTTCACGCGCATAACGAATGGCTGCGATCTTGCCCTCGGTACCGCGCTTACCAAAGCCTCCAGGCACTAATATGGCATCTAAATTTTGCAAGCAATCGAGTCCAGATTTTTCAATTTGCTCAGAATCGATATAACGGATATTAACTTTAGTTTGATTATGAATACCAGCATGACGTAAAGCTTCAATAAGCGATTTATACGATTCAGTGAGGTCGACGTATTTGCCAACCATGCCAATACAAATTTCATTTTGCGGATTTTCTAATTCATAAACCAGTTTTTTCCAGACTGATAAATCGGCCGGCTTAGCCTCGATCTCGAGCTCACGACAAATCAGGTCATCCATGCCTTGAGCATGAAGCATGTCAGGAATTTTATAAATCGTATCGACATCCCAAACCGAAATTACCGCCTCTTCACGGACATTAGAAAATAGGGAAATTTTGGCACGCTCATCTTCGGGAATGGGTCGGTCGGCGCGACACAATAAAACATTAGGCAAAATACCAATTTCGCGCAGTTTTTGTACCGAATGCTGAGTGGGCTTCGTTTTTAGTTCGCCAGCACTAGCGATATAAGGCACTAATGTCAGGTGCACGTAAGCACAACTACCTTTGGGCATCCGTAAACCCATTTGGCGGGCAGCCTCTAGAAATGGTAAAGATTCAATATCGCCCACTGTGCCGCCAATTTCGCAAATGGCAACATCGGCATGCCCATCATGACTTGCTAAAGCACCTTTTTCAATAAAACTCAGAATTTCATTCGTAATATGGGGAATAACTTGTACGGTTTTACCTAAGTATTCCCCTCGTCGTTCTTTGCGAATAACGGATTCATAAATTTGACCAGTCGTGAAGTTATTGCTTTTACGCATTTTGGCTGAAATAAAGCGCTCGTAATGCCCAAGATCGAGGTCGGTTTCAGCACCATCTTCGGTCACAAAGACCTCACCATGCTGAAACGGGCTCATTGTGCCGGGGTCAACGTTAATATAGGGGTCTAATTTCAGGAGGGTGACCTTCAGGCCGCGGGATTCAAGAATCGCGGCGAGCGAGGCGGCTGCAATACCCTTCCCTAGGGAAGAAACTACGCCGCCAGTGACAAAAACAAATTTAGTCATCGCTTAGGCTCGATTGGAAATGGCAATTATACCGATACCCAGGGCGATTTGGCAAAGTAGCCAAAAATCCCTAAGCCCTTCAATCATGCAGCTCCCCTACCAAGCTGGACGGCGACTAATGCTGATAGGGTCCCAAAGATTTACAATAAGGATCTGAATTGCTCCAAAAACTTACCTCGAGGTTTAATGATGTTAGATACCTATAACACCCAAGTTGCTGAACGCGCCGCCCTGGGAATTCCGCCTCTGCCCCTCACAAAAGATCAAACATCCTTATTGCTCGGCCTATTAAAAAATCCGCCGGCTGGTACCGAACAGCAGCTGATTGATTTAATAACCTATCGGGTTCCTGCTGGAGTTGACGAGGCCGCCAAGGTGAAGGCTGAATTTCTCGATAAAGTAGCCAAGGGGGAAGAAAAAACTCCTCTGCTTTCACGCATTGAAGCAACTGAATTACTGGGCACCATGTTAGGTGGCTACAACATTAAGCCCTTAGTAGACTTATTAAGCGATGCTGAATGTGGCGCAACTGCCGCCGCTGTATTGAAAAAAACCCTCTTAATGTTCGATTACTTTAATGACGTGCAAGAACTCGCTGAAAAAGGTAATGTCAATGCCAAGGCAGTCATGCAAAGCTGGGCTGCAGCGGAGTGGTTTACGAGTCGCCCCGCTGTGCCAGAAAGTATGGTTCTAACCGTTTTTAAGGTTACTGGGGAAACCAATACCGATGATTTATCGCCAGCTCCAGATGCCTGGAGTCGCCCCGATATTCCACTGCATGCTACTGTGATGCTGAAAAACCCACGGGCTGGAATCGAACCCGATGAGGTTGGTGTACGCGGCCCCATGAAACAAATTGTTGAGCTACAGAAAAAAGGCCATCAAATTGCTTATGTCGGCGATGTCGTGGGTACAGGCTCATCACGTAAATCAGCTACTAATTCAGTGTTGTGGTGGACTGGTCAAGATATTCCTTTTGTGCCCAATAAGCGCTTTGGTGGCGTATGTTTAGGTAGCAAAATTGCGCCAATCTTTTTTAACACCATGGAAGATGCTGGCGCATTACCGATTGAACTAGATGTATCAAAAATGAATATGGGTGATGTCATCGAATTACGCCCCTATGAAGGTAAAGCACTTAAAGACGGCAAAGTGATTGCCGAATTTACGTTAAAGTCGCCGGTTATTTTGGATGAGGTGCGTGCAGGCGGACGCATTCCTCTTATTGTCGGACGGGGCCTTACTGCTAAAGCGCGTGCAGCCTTAGGTTTGCCAGCATCAACTGAATTCCGGGTGCCATTAAGCCCGCCTGATCATAAAAAAGGTTTTAGTTTGGCGCAAAAAATTGTGGGTCGCGCTTGCGGTTTACCTGAAGGTCAAGGCGTGCTGCCGGGCACTTACTGTGAGCCGCATATGACCACTGTAGGCTCGCAAGATACTACGGGCCCAATGACGCGTGATGAGTTAAAAGATTTAGCCTGCCTCGGGTTTTCTGCCGACTTAGTTATGCAATCGTTCTGTCATACCTCGGCTTACCCCAAGCCAGTTGATATTCGCACTCATCACGAGCTACCTGCCTTTATGACAAATCGAGGTGGCGTGGCCTTGCGCCCCGGTGATGGTGTTATTCACAGTTGGCTTAACCGCTTACTGCTGCCAGATACCTGCGGCACTGGTGGCGATAGCCATACCCGTTTTCCGATTGGTATTTCATTTCCTGCCGGCTCTGGCCTGGTTGCTTTTGCTGCGGCCACTGGCGTCATGCCGCTCGACATGCCTGAGTCAGTCTTAATTCGCTTTAAAGGCAAAATGCAACCCGGTATTACTTTACGCGATTTAGTCAATGCGATTCCACTCTATGCCATCAAACGGGGCTTGCTCACGGTAGAAAAAACGGGCAAGAAAAATATTTTTTCTGGTCGAATCTTAGAAATTGAAGGTCTTCCTGATCTAAAAGTTGAGCAAGCCTTTGAGCTCTCCGATGCATCTGCTGAACGCTCTGCTGGCGGTTGTACGGTGCACTTAAATAAAGAGCCAATTATTGAATACATGCGTTCCAACATCACATTAATGAAGTGGATGATTGCGAATGGGTATGAAGATAAGCGTACATTGGGCCGTCGCATCAAAGCCATGGAAGCATGGATTGCTAATCCCCAGCTCTTGAAAGCGGATGCGAACGCCGACTATGCTGAAATTATTGAAATCAATATTGATGAAATTAAAGAGCCAATTCTGGCCTGCCCTAACGATCCAGACGATGTGAAATTTTTATCAGAAGTTGCTGGCGCTAAGATTGATGAGGTTTTTATTGGCTCATGCATGACCAATATTGGGCACTTCCGCGCTGCAGGCAAAGTACTCGAAGGCAAAACCGATATCCCTACCCGCCTCTGGATTGCACCGCCCACCAAAATGGATGCAATGATTCTTACTGAAGAAGGCTATTACGGTATCTTGGGTCGCACGGGTGCGCGCATGGAATCGCCGGGATGTTCTTTGTGCATGGGAAATCAAGCCCAAATGCGCAAAGGCGCTACCGCTGTCTCTACTTCAACCCGTAACTTTCCTAATCGCCTAGGAATTGATACTCAAGTGTATTTGGCCTCTGCTGAATTAGCGGCAGTAGCCGCGCTCTTAGGGCGCTTACCGACTCCCAAGGAATATTTAGAGCAAGTTGCTGCACTCGATAGTAAATCGTCTGAAGTGTATCGCTATATGAATTTTGACAAAATCAAAAGCTTTAGTGAGATGGCCGATACCGTTACTGTCTAAACTGCCTTAAATCTCTAATGCCAGCTCTTGTCTGGCATTAGCATTTCTAAGGCCTTTAGCCCATGTTGCAGTAGCTAAACCGGTTTGTTCCTGAATTAATTGCGCACGCTTTTTAATACTTTTCCATTCCGCATAAATATGCGGGCCTTTAAAAGCAATGGCCACCGCATTGCAATCATGTGATTCGGGAAATAACAACACCCGATCATGAAATGCCCGACAAATATTCTGCAGATTCCGCTTAAAGCTGGAATGCTGTGAAAATAAATTGACAGTCATTACTCCAGGGCTGCGCAAAACGCGATAACAAGCCCGATAAAATTCGAGTGAGCTTAATACCGGCCCTTCGGCTGCCACATCATATAGGTCAACTTGTAAGGCATCGTATTGCTCAGCATTAGCGCTCGCAAGTACAAATTCCAGAGCATCAATTTGCTTTACTTGTAAACGGCGATCATCATCTGGCAAATAAAACATGGTGCGCGCCGCAATAATTACGGCAGGGTTTAATTCGATAGCGGTGGTTTTTACTGCCGGACAATAACGATACTGAAACTTAGCTAATGCGCCAGTGCCCAAACCTAGTTGGGCTACTTGCAAGCCTGGCCGACTTTCCAAAAAAAGCAGCCAAGCCATCATTTGCTGGTTGTAATCTAAATAAATTTCATCAGGATCATTTAAGCGCATAGCCCCTTGAATAAGATCGCTACCAAAATGTAAATAGCGAATTCCGCCCGATTCAGAAAAAGTTACAGCTTCTGTTGCTAAATTTTTTGACTTCCCTGCAGCCATTTGCATAAACCCGCGATTAATTAACCCAATAACGGGCATTGCGGAATAAACGCATCCATGGGCTAGCGCCATCGGTAATAGCATTCCATTCTGGCGGATGCCAACTAAGCTGAGCGGTACGAAAAACCCGTTCTGGGTGCGGCATCATAATGGTGAAACGCCCATCGGGCGTAGTTACGCCAGTTAATCCGCCGGCTGAACCATTGGGGTTGAGCGGATATGTTTCGGTAGCTTCCCCACGGTGATTTACAAATCGTACAAGGCCTAAATGTTCGGCGCGCAATTGCTCGGCATTACCTTGCCGGCTAAAGTTTGCATAGCCTTCGCCGTGCGAAACTGCAATGGGAAGCTGGCTACCAGCCATACCTTGAGTAAAGATAGAGGGCGATGGCAAGACCTCGACCATAGCTAAGCGGGCTTCAAATTGCTCTGAGAGATTGCGCGTAAATTGGGGCCATGAGGCGGCACCAGGAATTATTGGCGCTAAATTACTCATCATTTGGCAACCATTGCAAACTCCCAAAGCAAAACTATTTGCTTGGGCAAAAAATTGTGCAAACTGATCGCGTAATTGAGAATTAAACAGAATCGTTTTAGCCCATCCCCCGCCGGCCCCCAAAACATCACCATAACTAAAGCCGCCGCAGGCCACCAAACCACGAAAGTTGCTTAACTGCGCCCTGCCTGCAATTAAGTCTGACATATGCACATCAAATGTATCAAAGCCAGCCCAATGCATGGCATACGCCATTTCTACATGGGAATTCACGCCCTGTTCGCGCAAAATGGCTACTGGTGGACGCACGCCCTTCTGTATGAACGGTGCAGATATATCTTGCTGGGCATCGAAGGTAACGATGGGGGTCATCCCTGGATCACTGAGATCATCCAGTAAGCCAAATTCACTATCGGCGCAAGCAGGATTATCGCGTCCACGCGCAATTTGCCAACTGGTGTTTTGCCAGAGTTTTTGTAAAGATTCACGGCTAGCGCTATAAATCTTTTTGGCATCACGCCAAATTTCAATCATGCCAGTCGAATTGGGTTTACCAATTACATGGCTGCAAGCACTTAAATTGAGGCGTCGTAAGATCGCAAAAACAGCAGCGCGTTGACTGCGCCTAATTTGCATGACGACCCCTAACTCTTCATTAAATAAAGCCTGCATAGTAAGGTCGTGGCGCTTGCCCGAAATTTGTTGCGCCCAATTTTTAGCATCGCCATAGTCAGCTTCCTGTCGAGGATCTACCGCTAGCATATCGACATTAAGCGCAATGCCACAATGCGAAGCAAAGGCCATTTCAGCTACGCAGGCGAATAAGCCACCATCAGAGCGATCGTGATAGGCCAAAATCAGCTGGTGCTGTCGTAATTCAATCAGAGCGGCAGCTAAGGCCTTCAGATCGTCTGCTGAATCTACATCAGGTGTAAAACGACCCGTCTGATTTAAGACTTGCGCCAAAATGCTGCCCGCTAAGCGATTTTTACCGCGACCCAAATCGATTAGAACGAGCTCGGTATCTTGCAAGGAATGCGAAACATCATCAGCTTGTAGAACAGGTGTTAAGGTCTCGCGTACATCCTTAACAGGTGAGAAAGCCGAAATAATTAATGAGACTGGGGCAATTACTTCCCTTAACTCACCGGCGGCTTGCCAATTGGTGGCCATCGATAGCGAGTCTTTTCCTACTGGGATTGAAATACCCAATGCGGGACATAAATCCATGCCTAATGCTTTAACTGATGCAAATAATTTAGCATCTTCACCAGCGACACCGCAAGCCGCCATCCAGTTGGCTGATAACTTCACGTCTGCTAGCGCAACGATATCGGCTGCAAAAAGATTCGTTAAGGCTTCACCAACTGCCATGCGCGCTGCAGCGGGCGCATCAATTACAGCTAAGGGAGTGCGCTCCCCCATTGCCATAGCTTCACCCCGATAAGCTTTAAAGTCCATGAGGGTAACCGCACAATCAGCAACCGGAACCTGCCATGGGCCAACCAATTGATCGCGCGCATTTAAACCCCCTACTGTACGATCGCCAATCGTAATTAAAAAACCTTTACTAGCTACAGTGGGTTGTTGCAAAACCCACGCAATACAAGTTGCTAAATCGGTATCAGTTAGATTCAGGTCGGCAAAGACAGTTTTAGTACTCTCAACTGTACGGTGCATACGCGGCGGCTTGCCCAACAAAACCTCCATCGGCATATCAATCGGCCATGCGGCTGCAGCCGTTGGGTTTTGCTTTTCATCCTGTAAACGTAATTGCCGCTCTAGGGTAGCGCTACCAACTACAGCTATTGGACATCTTTCACGCTCACAAATTTGCTGTAAAAGTGCTAGGCTTTCGCTGGCTATAGCCAGTACGTAACGTTCTTGCGCTTCATTGCACCAAATTTCTGCTGGACTCATACCACTTTCTTCTAGCGGAATATGGCGAAGCTGAAAAGCGGCGCCTAAGCCGGCGCCATCGGCTAGCTCGGGAAACGCATTCGACAAACCACCTGCCCCGACATCGTGAATCGAAATAATGGGATTTTTTTCACCCAAATGACAACAAGCATTAATAACTTCTTGCACGCGCCGTTCAATTTCAGGATTGCCTCGTTGCACCGAATTAAAATCTAAATCAGCAGTATTAGTGCCGGTGGTCACCGAGCTGCCCGTTGCGCCACCCATGCCTATGCGCATTCCAGGTCCGCCCAATTGAATCAATAAGTGCCCCGCTTGAATGGGTTTTTTCGCTGTATGGTTAGCTGCAATATTGCCAATGCCGCCAGCAATCATAATGGGCTTGTGATAACCGCGGCGCACGCCATCAATGGTTTGCTCATATACCCGAAAGTAACCGCCTAAATTCGCTCGCCCAAATTCATTATTAAAAGCTGCGCCGCCCAGCGGGCCTTCGATCATAATTTGCAACGGGGAAGCAATGCGTTCTGGCTTGCCGTAAGGCGCACCCTCCCAAGGTAAATCGGTATTAGGTAAATGCAAATGCGAGACCGAGAAACCAGTTAAGCCAGCTTTAGGTCGTCCACCTATACCAGTAGCTCCTTCGTCGCGTATTTCTCCCCCAGCCCCGGTTGAGGCCCCTGGAAAAGGGGCAATACCAGTAGGATGGTTATGCGTTTCAACTTTCATTAAGGTGTGCATTAAGCAATTTTCTTTTTGGTATTGGTGCGCACTACCCTGTGGAGTCCAGGTTTCTGCCTCGCACCCAGCCATCACTGCCGAGTTATCCGAGTAGGCCACAATCGTGCCCTGCGGCTGTAAACGATGGGTATTGCGAATCATCGCAAAGAGAGACTGATCTTGTTCAATGCCATCGATAGTCCAAGTAGCATTAAAAATTTTATGACGGCAATGTTCGCTATTGGCTTGGGCAAACATCATCAACTCGACATCGCTTGGATCGCGCTGTAAGCGCTGAAAGTTCGTTACCAAGTAGTCAATTTCATCCGGCGATAAAGCTAGGCCTAAATCGGTATTCGCTTGCTGTAAAGCGCCCTCACCTTGGGCTAAGACGGCAATACGTTTTACAGGCGTATCAGCTAAAGATTGATACAAACCTGCTGCTTGATCAAGCTCAAGTATTACCGCTTCGGTCATGCGATCATGAATTACATTGCAGATGAGCGCTTGTTCAGCAGTAGTTAAGACCTTAGCAGAGTACCAAGTAAATTGAATACCCCGTTCAATTCGTAAGACATCAAGACCGCATTGGCGGGCAATTTCTGTGGCCTTACTTGCCCATGGCGAGACCGTACCAAAACGGGGAATGGTAATGGCTTGTCCAACCCCTTTTGGTGGTTTCTCTTGGGCCTTATATGGGTCTCCATAGGCTAACAAAGCATCTAATACCTTGGTTTGCGCTTGATCTAAAGCGCTTTTCAACCAGACAAAGTGTAGGTAGCGGCCGCGAATGGAATCTAGCAGAACCCCTTGCTTGGCAAGATCAGCTAAAAGCCGTTGCTGGCGAAAGGAAGAGAGGGCATCGGCCCCTGGCAAACAACGGAAAAAAGGCATCCTTAGATTATAAGAGTTGTCTTCATTCGGGTAGTAGCCGCCCGCCCTGTAGATGCAGTTGACGCCCGCAACGCTTTGCTAGAGTTACATCGTGGGTGACTAAAACGAGGGTCGAGCCATTATCCTGATTTAAGGCAAACAAAAGTTCAATAATCTTTGCGCCACTTTGCTCGTCTAGGCTACCAGTAGGCTCATCAGCAAATAACATGGCTGGCTTACCAATGAACGCACGTGCTAAAGCGACACGCTGCTGTTCACCCCCCGATAAGGTTCGCGGGAAATGGTGCAAGCGCTGCAGAAGACCAACTTTAGTTAGCCAGTTAATCGCCTCAGCCCGCGCTAATCCACTCTCGACGCCGCGTAACTCTAGGGGAAGCATGGCATTTTCAAGCGCAGTAAGGTGTGGTATTAATTGAAATGACTGAAATACAAAGCCCAGTGTTTTACCTCGGTAGCGAGCACGCTCATCTTCATCTAAAGCACTAAATGGTTTCCCCAGCAATTGAATGGTGCCGCTCGTAGGAGTATCTAAGCCTGCCAGTAAGCCGAGTAAAGTACTTTTACCCGATCCCGAAGCGCCAACAATAGCAATGCTCTCCCCCGCCAAAATGCTGAAGCTAATGTCATCTAAGATGGTTAAAGGCCCATCGCTTGTTGGCACCGTTTTATTAATCTGCTCCGCCTGTAAGGCGCAAGTGGCATCTTGTTGCGAAGCAGGAAAATTAACGGGCTGAAGCATAAAATAGAGAGGTAGGTCTTGAGTTGTTCTTTTAAAGGAGGCAAGTTGTTGCGTTGCAAATTACTAATAGCGCTTATCTTACTCGTGCTGGGGTTTTTTGGGCGGGCGCATGCTGAGCCAAGCGCAACGAGCCAAACAAGCTCCCCGAAGCAAGGCAGTCAGGGTAATTTACCGGTTTTGCTGGTGCTAGGCGACAGCCTATCGGCTGAATATGGCATTAGTCGCGGTGAAGGCTGGGTTAGCCTACTTGAGCGTCGTGTAAATGAGAGGGGACCCACATGGCAAGTGTTTAATGCCAGCATAAGTGGCGAAACTACCGCGGGAGGCTTAAGTCGTTTGCCCGATCTACTACAGCAAAAAAAACCACAAATAGTGATTATTGAATTAGGTGCCAACGATGCGTTAAGGGGGCTTGCCTTAAGTAGCTCAGAAAAAAACTTACGCACCATGGTGCAGCTAAGCCTGAAAGCCAAAGCCAAAGTCTTACTCTTAGGAATGCGCATACCGAGTAATTATGGTGCGACCTATAGTAAACAATTTGCCAGCATGTATTCCAGTATTGCGACAACTGAACGCATTAGTATCGTGCCATTTTTTTTGAAAGGGGTAGCTGAAAAACACGAATTATTTCAGGCTGACCGATTGCATCCAAGGGCAGAAGCACAAGCTATTTTGTTACAAAATGTTTGGGGCAAGTTGGCGCCCCTACTTTAACTACCAGCAGCAGAGCTAGCACTAGCCTGCTTCAGCGGATTAATTATTTTTACTCCTGCACTGTCACGCCAATGCATCATAAAACTGGCAAAGTCTGCTTGGGCAGCCAGTTGGTTCAATTGTTGTGCCTGGGCTTGTTGCACCTTGGGATCAAGCATAGTGGCCGGTCGCACTTCTTCTACCACGTAAAGTGTCGTACCTGTACCCGTATTGGCAATTGAGACGGCAATAGGTAATTTGCCTGCATCAACTGCCATTACCGCATCTAACGATTCAGCACTTAAATTAACAGGTTTATTGCGTGAAATCCATACGGCTGGGGTAAAACCAGCGGTATTTTTAGGATCTTTTTGAAGCGCTGTGAAACGCTCGGCAGCAGCGGCTGTAGCCAGCTTCTCGGCCAATTGCAAGCTCACTTGGCGCTTTACTTCAGCCAGCACATCCTGCAGTGGCAAAGTACTGGCCGGATGAAACTCAGTAATACGTGCCGAAACAAAAACTCCAGGGCTAATTTGGACGGCTTCAATATTGCGCTTATTTTTAATCGCGTCATCACGAAACAAGGCCTGCAATACCTTCGCATTATTTAAAGGGCTACTTTTGGGCAAACTAGCAGCGCTAGTACGGGTTATACCCTTTTGACTTTGAATACTGAGTTTTAATTTATCGGCTGCGGGCTTCAGACTATCAGCCTGTTCATAAGTCAAATTAGCAAAGGTATCGGCTTTATCGCCAAACGTTTTAGCATCTTCTTTTGGGTCAGCTTGTAAAACTAAAAACTGCACATCGAGCTCTTCGGGGGTCGCAAATAATTTGGTATTAGCCTCGTAGAAAGCCTTGATCTCAGCTTCGCTGGGATTAACTTTTTTGACGTAATCGCTAGCGCTAAAGGCTAATGCTTGAATTTGTCGCTCGACACCATATAAAGCGGTAATCTGATTCGCAAGTTTAGGTGTTGGCAATTCCGTACGGGCAACCGAACTGACTAATTGCTGCGCCATTAAGTCAAATCGTTGCGAGCCCTCGAACTGCTCTACGCTCATGCCATTACTAGCCAATAATTGGCGATATTTAGCGGCATCAAAACTGCCGTTGGCTTCATATAAAGCACGAATTTCAGGAATGCGTTTTAAGTTTTGCGCCAAAGCTTCATTGCTCACCCGTAAATTTAAGTGCTTTAGGGCAAAGCCCATCAGGCGCTGCTGCAAGAGCTCATCTAAAACCGCCTGTCTAAAACCCAAGCTTTGGGTTATTTGACCTTGCACCCCAATTCGGTCGGCTTGACGTTTGGCTGCCGCATCAATCTCTTGCATGGTAATGGGGTTGCCATCCACCTTCAACACGTCGGTGGCTTTATCCATAAAACCGGTGTAACCCGAAATGCCCCAAAGCGCAAACGACGGCACAATTAACAGCAATAAAATGAACTGTAAAAGGCGTTGATGGGTGCGAACAAGATCAAACATAGGCCATTGAAATATCAGATAAGGAAAAGATTGGGGTGGTGGGCGCTGACGGGCTCGAACCGCCGACATTCTGCGTGTAAGGCAGACGCTCTACCAACTGAGCTAAGCGCCCCAACTGTTTCAGAACGAGATTGTAACCCGATTCAAGGCCAATTTAGTGTTTAATCACATCCCCAGCATTAGGCGCAGATGCTGCCTTCGCTTCGGCTGCTTTAGCCAGCTCGGCTGCACTTAGCTCCGGCAATGGTTCGGGATTGCGCTCCAAGGCCAATTCCAAGACTTTGTCGATCCAACGCACTGGCACTATTTCAATCGCGTTCTTTACATTATCTGGAATTTCAATTAAATCCTTCACATTTTCTTCAGGAATTAACACCAGCTTAATTCCACCTCGATGGGCAGCCAATAATTTTTCTTTCAACCCGCCAATTGGAAGAACCTCTCCACGCAAGGTAATTTCACCTGTCATGGCAATATCGGCGCGCACTGGAATGCCGCTAAATACCGAAACCAAAGCCGTGGTAATGGCAATGCCAGCAGATGGACCATCTTTAGGTGTCGCACCTTCAGGAAAATGAATATGAATATCTTTCTTCTCGAAGGCTTCATCGGTTATACCTAATCGTCGCGCCCGTGAACGTACCACAGTGCGCGCAGCCTCAACCGATTCTTTCATCACATCACCAATCGAACCCGTCCGCGTAATCACCCCTTTACCCGACATTACTGCAGCTTCAATGGTAAGCAGATCGCCGCCAACTTCAGTCCAAGCTAAGCCAGTAACTTGACCCACTTGATTCTCTTTAGCAGCCAAACCAAAATCGTACATGCGCACGGATAAAAACTTCTCTAAATTATCAGCACTAACCACAATGGGTGCAGCTTCTTTTTTAAGTAAGAGTAACTTCACTACCTTGCGGCAAATTTTACTCAACTCACGCTCTAAAGAACGCACTCCCGCTTCACGGGTGTAGTAGCGAATAATGCTGCGAACAGCACTTTCTTCAATTTTGAGCTCATCTTTTTTCAAGCCATTATTTTTAATTTGCTTGGGAATTAAATAATTCATCGCAATATTGGTTTTTTCATCTTCGGTATAGCCGGCAAGACGAATAATTTCCAAACGATCGAGTAAGGGCCCAGGAATATTCAGTGAGTTGGCAGTTGCCACGAACATCACGTCAGATAAATCAAAATCGACTTCAACATAATGATCTTGGAAGGTATGATTTTGTTCAGGATCTAAAACTTCCAGCAAAGCGCTGGCTGGATCACCCCGAAAGTCCATGCCCATCTTATCGACTTCATCTAATAAAAATAAGGGATTGCGTACCCCCACTTTAGTTAGGCTCGATAAAATTTTGCCAGGCATGGAGCCAATATAGGTGCGTCGATGACCACGAATCTCCGATTCGTCACGCACTCCGCCTAGAGCCATGCGCACAAATTTACGATTAGTGGCACGAGCAATAGACTGCCCTAAGGATGTTTTACCCACACCAGGAGGGCCCACTAAACACAAAATAGGTGCCTTTACGCGATCGACCCGCTGTTGTACAGCAAGATATTCCAGAATGCGTTCTTTTACCTTATCAAGCCCATAATGATCTTCATCTAAGACTTTTTCAGCATTAGTTAAATCATTATTAATTTTACTTTTCTTTTTCCAGGGCAAATTCACTAAGGTATCGATAAAGTTACGAATAACTGTTGCTTCAGCCGACATAGGAGACATGAGTTTTAACTTCTTCAATTCCGACTCAGCCTTCTTGAGGGCTTCTTTAGGCATATGCGCAGCTTTAATGCGCTTTTCAAGCTCATCTAAATCGGCACCCTCTTCACCTTCGCCCAATTCCTTTTGAATGGCTTTTACTTGTTCATTTAAGTAATACTCACGTTGGCTTTTTTCCATTTGCCGTTTCACGCGACCACGAATACGTTTTTCTACTTGCAGAATATCGATTTCACTTTCAAGGTCGGCTAGCAGGCTTTCTAAACGTTGCACGACATCGCTCATTTCTAATAAGCGTTGTTTTTGCTCAAGCTTTACCGGTAAGTGGGCGCAAATCGTATCTGCCAAGCGGCTAGCATCATCAATACCGCCCAAAGAAGATAAAATTTCTTGAGGGATTTTTTTATTCAGTTTTACGTATTGATCAAATTGCGCCATGATTGCGCGCCGTAAGGCTTCGGTTTCATGGGCATCGATCACAGCAATTGGTTGCGGGCTAGCCTCGCAACTAAAGTAACCCATACTATCTTCAACTTGGCTCACATCAGCTCGTTGCGAACCTTCAACCAACACTTTGACAGTGCCATCAGGTAATTTCAGCATTTGTAAAATACTGGCAATACAGCCCACTTGATATAAGTCTTCAACCGAAGGTTCATCTTTAGCTGCGGCCTTTTGGGCGACTAAAAGTACGCTTTTACCGGTTTCCATAGCAGCCTCAAGGGCTTTAATCGATTTAGGGCGCCCCACAAATAGGGGAATAACCATGTGGGGAAAGACAACCACATCACGCAGGGGCAAAAGCGGCAGTTGAATCGGTTCAGAAGGAAGTAATAACTGGCTGGGCATACGGAAATCCTCCAAATAAGTAATGCGTTACAAAGGACCAAAAGTGCCAAAAAACACTACTAAGCATCCTTCATCACAACTAGAATACTACCTATATGGGTGCGCCTTAAAAAAATGCAAGGGCTAAAATGCGAAAAATACCAATTTTTGGGCGCTTAATCCCGATTTTTGGAGCCTTTTTAGGCCTTTTTTACCTGGTTTTCAGCTTCAACTTCGCCGCTTACGGCTTGCTTGTAGACTAAAAGCGGTTTGCCATCAATCGCAATCGTACTTTCATCAATAACCACCTTCTGCACATTCTTTAGCGATGGTAGGTCGTACATCACGTCCATGAGCGAACCTTCTAAAATAGAGCGCAAACCCCGCGCACCGGTTTTACGGGCGATGGCTTTTTTGGCAATTGCCGCTAGCGCACCTGGGCGAACCTCTAATTCAGATCCCTCCATGCCGAGCAAGGCTTGGTATTGTTTAACCAAAGCATTTTTTGGCTCAGTCAAAATTTGCACTAAGGCAGCCTCGTCTAATTGGGTCAAGGTCGCCAATACCGGTAAGCGGCCAATCAGCTCTGGAATTAAGCCAAACTTAATTAAGTCCTCTGGCTCAACTTCTTTTAATAATTCACCAATGGCACGATCATCCTTGCCAGCAACATCAGCACTAAAACCAATGCCCGATTTCGCAGTGCGTTGCTGAATCACTTTTTCAAGACCATCAAACGCGCCGCCGCAGATAAAAAGAATATTAGTCGTATCAACTTGCAGAAAGTCTTGATTTGGATGTTTTCTGCCGCCCTGTGGCGGAATCGATGCCATCGTACCCTCAATCAGCTTAAGCAAGGCTTGCTGAACGCCCTCACCAGAAACATCGCGGGTAATTGAGGGGTTATCCGACTTGCGAGAAATTTTATCAATTTCATCGATATAAACAATACCCTTTTGGGCCTTGTCAATGTTGTAATCACAGCTTTGCAGTAGCTTCTGAATAATATTTTCAACATCTTCGCCAACATAGCCAGCTTCAGTCAAGGTTGTAGCATCGGCCATCACAAATGGCACGTTCAACATGCGCGCTAAAGTCTGTGCCAACAAAGTCTTACCGGAGCCCGTGGGGCCAATCAGCAATATATTACTTTTCGCTAGCTCTACGCCATCGATCACGGCTTTAGCAGGCGCTTTGCTCATTTTTTTATCGCTGCTGGATTTGTCTTGCGATTTCTTTTTTGCAGCACCTTTTTCATTACTAGAAAGGTCATCAGCTGGGCTTATTTTTTCCGCTTTTTCTTTGGTTACCGGAGGTAAATGCAAAAGCCGTTTGTAATGGTTATATACCGCTACTGCCAAGGTTTTTTTGGCTAAATCTTGCCCAATGACATATTGATCTAAATTAGCGCGAATTTCATGTGGGGTTGGGATTGCTTCGCCCCCCTCACTAGGAGGTAACTTAGCAATTTCCTCCTGAATAATATCGGTACATAAATCAATGCATTCATCGCAAATAAAAACCGAAGGGCCAGCAATTAGCTTTTTAACTTCGTGCTGGCTTTTGCCGCAAAACGAACAGTACAACAGCTTATCGGTAGAGGAGGTATCGCTCACAGGGTGGACTCAGTAGAGTTTACGGACGCTTATCAATGACTTTATCAATCAAACCGTATTCGCGAGCTTGCTCGGCTGACATGAAATTATCGCGATCGGTATCCTTGGCAATCGTTTCAATCGATTGGCCAGTGCGGTCAGCCAAAATTTGATTTAAACGTTCACGTAAATATAAAATTTCACGGGCTTGAATTTCAATATCAGAGGCCTGGCCCCGCGCTCCACCCAAAGGTTGATGAATCATCACACGTGAATTAGGTAAGGCGTAGCGTTTGCCCTTTTCGCCCGCACACAGTAAAAATGCTCCCATACTTGCCGCCATGCCCATGCACAAGGTACTTACATTGGGCTTGATAAATTGCATGGTGTCGTATATTGCTAAGCCAGCCGAAACCGAACCACCGGGCGAATTGATATAAAGCGAAATTTCTTTATCGGGATTCTCGCTCTCTAAAAATAGTAATTGGGCAATAACTAAATTAGCGGTTTGATCATTCACTTCGCCGACCAAAAAAACCACCCGCTCACGCAACAAGCGCGAGTAGATATCATATGCTCGCTCACCGCGGCCCGAGGTTTCAATGACCATGGGCACCAAACCCAAACCTTGTGGTGCTAAATTCGCATTGAGGTCGTCAGACTGAGTTTGACCGTAAGTACTGCGTTGCATTCTAATCATGTTTTCTCTCATTGCTCTAGTTTACTCAGTTCTTCAAAAGTCACTGCTTTATCAGTTACCGTACCCAGGCCGCTAACATATTGAATAACATTCGACTCAAGCACAGCCGATTCAATGTCTTTGAGGCGCTGCGGATCGCTATAAAACCAGCGGACCACTTCTTTTGGGTCTTCATAGGTTGCTGCTTGATCTTCAATTTCTGCTTTAATTTGTTCTGGCGTAACAACCAAATTTTTCTGCTTTACTAATTCACTCAAAATCAAGCCTAAGCGTACGCGTTTTTGCGCCTGTTCAGCAAACATTTCTACAGGTATGGGCGCATCTTTTGCATTAGGAATGCCACGTTGTATTAAGTCTTGGCGCGCCATATTCACGAGTCTTTCTTGCTCATTGGCAACCAAAGCTTTGGGCACTTCTAATTCACATAACTTTTCTAATTGGCCCATCACTTCATTTTTCATCAGCATGAGCGTGCGGCGTTTGACTTCACGCTCTAAATTTTCACGAACTTCACTGCGCATTTTTTCAAGGCCACCTTCTGTAACCCCTAAAGTCAAAGCAAAGGCCTCATTTACCTCGGGTAAATGGGCCCACCGTACCTCTTTCATGGTAAGGGTAAAGTCGGCAGTTTTACCAGCCACCTCTTTGCCGTGATAATCGGCAGGGAAAGGCAAAGCAAACGTTTTGCTCTCGCCCACCTTCATACCTAGGGCGGCAGCTTCAAACTCTGGCAGCATACGCCCTTCACCCAAAACAAACTCAAAATTTTCAGCCTTACCACCGGCAAATTCAACCCCATCAATTTTGCCGACAAAATCAATTAACACTTGATCGCCCTTTTGAGCCGTGGTATCGGCCCCACCATCGCCATGCTCGCCAACTTGACCACGAGAATGGTAATGAACTTGTTGTTTGCGTAAGACATCAATTGCACGCTCCATTTCGGCATCGGTCACCGCAGTGGTGTACCGCGTCATGGTTGCTTTGCTAAGGTCACCCAGTTTAATTTCTGGTAACACTTCAAAAAAAGCGTCGAAGACAATATTGTCTGCACCAATTTCACTTTTTGGCTCAAGGCGCGGTTGACCAGCTAAAGCGATGCCCGCTTTTTTACTGAGCTCAAAGAACAATTCAGCGGCCTTATCAAATTGCACTTCAAAATCAATTTGCATGCCGTATTGCTGCTCAACTATTTTCTTGGGTACTTTACCAGGCCTAAAACCTGCCATCTTGAGGTTTTTTCCTGCCTTAAGTAAACGCGCATCACGGGTTTTAGCTAAGTCGGAACGAGGAAATTCTAACGTTACCTTACGATCTAAAGCGCCCAAATTTTCTATCTGCACAGCCATGCCTCTTCAATTAAATACTACCGATTAAATGGTCTAAAGTTTAAGCTAGTAGCAAGCTACAGCTTGGTGCGAGGAGGGGGACTCGAACCCCCACACCATTTCTGGCGTCAGGACCTAAACCTGGTGCGTCTACCAATTTCGCCATCCTCGCATTTGTAACGCTACCAGCTCAAACTTCATGCCAAAGGGTGAATTCTACAATGGCTGGGCTTAAGCCCGATAGAGTAAGGCCACGGCATGGACGGCAAGGCCCTCGCCACGCCCCAAATGACCCAATGATTCATTGGTCTTGGCTTTAAGATTGATGTGGCTCGGGGTAACGGCAAGATCGGCGGCAATATTTCGCACCATCGCCGGGAGGTATTCGGCTAGCTTGGGTTTCTGGCAAATAATCGTGGCATCCACATTACCTACATGAAAGCCGGCAGCCTGCACTTTTTGCAAAGCACTGCGTAACAAAATACGACTGTCCAGGTCTTTAAATTGGGCATCAGTATCGGGAAAAAGCTGGCCAATATCATTTAAACCGGCAGCCCCCAGTAAGGCATCGGTTACGGCATGCAATAAAGCATCGGCATCGGAATGCCCTAATAAACCCTTTTCGAAGGGAATGAGAACACCACCCAAGATCAATTTACGGTCAGCAACGAATGCATGCACATCGTAGCCCTGGCCGATGCGAAAAGGCGGCGCACCATGATGGGAGGCGGTTGAAAGTTGATCGGCTGAATTCATCGTTCTCTCGGATCTCAATTTAAGGCAAGTGAAGAAGTACAGTGTGCATCAAATCCCAGTCGGCGGGATGAGTTACTTTAAAGTTCCGCGTCGCGCCCTCTACTAATAAGGGCTTAGCGCCCAATAATTCCATCGCACTGGCTTCGTCGGTAATTTCGACACCGACTTCAAGCGCTTGAGTTAATGCGCTATGCAAGGTGCCGAGCTGAAACATTTGTGGGGTTTGCGCTTGCCAAAGGTGCTGACGTGCCAAGGTTGCCTGCGCCAAGCTGCCACGTGTACTTAACTCGGCCCGTTTTAAGGTATCAGCCAAGGGCATCGCCAATAAGCCGCCCCATAAATTAGGCTGGTTTGTTTCAGCGGCATTCACTGCAGCAATTAATTGCTGAATTAAGCCTACGGTAATGCCGGGCCGAGCCGCGTCGTGCACCAAGACCCAGTCATCCGGAGAAATCTGTACATTCAGTAAAGCGCTTAAGGTATTGAGCACGGTTTCGTGACGAGTTGCCCCACCAGTTGGCAAGAGGTGTAAGCGACCCTGGGCGCGCTCAGCCATTCCTTCTAAATACAGAATTGATTCAGCTTCATGAAATTGTGGGCTTAAACCAACCCAAATCGAATGAATTTCTGGGGTATTTAAGGCCGCCTCTATAGCATAAGCAAGCATCGGCTTGGTGCCAAGCAGGCGAAATTGCTTTGGTAAATCGCCGCCTAAACGGGAGCCCATTCCTGCGGCTGGCAAAACAAGGTGATAGGCACGATTTGAATTAGGCATGCCTGATTCTATAATGACGGCAGATGTCTGATGGAATCTTGCAAATACCCCCCGTCCCTGCTCCAAGGGCTGGGCAGCGCTTTACCTTTTCCGGCCTAGTGGGCTCAGCCGATGCGGCTTTACTGGCAGAGTCGGCCTTACTCTACCGCGCGCAATTTTCCATCTTGGTGGTTTTTTGTGCTCAGGCACAAGATGCTCAAAGGCTATCAGAAGAAATTCCTGCCTTTGCTCCTCAACTTAAAACCCGCCTTCTACCCGATTGGGAAATACTGCCCTACGATCAATTTTCGCCACACCAAGATTTAGTCTCCGAGCGCTTAGCAACCTTGCATGCAATGCTCAATGGCAGTTGTGACATTGTTTTAATTCCAGTCACTACCGCCCTGCAAAGATTGGCACCGCCCCAATTTTTATCTGGCCATACTTTTTTCTTTAAACAGGGCGATCATTTAAATGAAAGCGCCCTCCGTTTGCAATTACAGCAAGCAGGATACGACCCGGTGAGTGCCGTAATGCGTCCAGGTGAATATAGTATTCGGGGTGGCTTAATTGATTTATTTCCGATGGGTTCGGCACTACCATTTCGCCTTGATTTGTTTGGTGATGAAATTGAACAAATTCGTGCTTTTGACCCTGATACGCAACGTAGCCTGTACCCAGTAAAAGAAATTCGTCTCTTACCAGGACATGAATTTCCTTTTGATGACGCGGCCCGTGTAGCTTTTCGTGGCCGTTGGCGGGAAGTCTTTGAGGGTGACCCCAGTCGCTGTGCAATTTATAAAGATGCCAACCTTGGCATTCCTAGCGCTGGTATTGAATCCTACCTGCCATTATTTTTTGCTGAGCCAGCTACGCTCTTCGATTACTTACCGCTTGCAGGTGAGGGTGTTTGGCTTGCCTCGGTAGGCGATATTGAGAGTAGTATTCGCAGTTTTTGGAAAGAAACCCAAAGTCGTTACAACTTTTTAAAACATGATTTTGAGCGCCCCATTCTCAATCCAGAAGCGTTGTTTTTAGATGTTGACACTTTCTTTACTCGGGCCAAGGCTTACCCAAGGTTAACGCTGGAGAACACTGCGCTTACTACATCCGCAGTAGCATCCACCACGCCACCCTTTCTGCCAGTACCTGAAGTCGCAGTCCACCGACGTGATGCTGATCCCCTCTCACGTTTGCGTCATCTCGTTGCACAACAGCAATATCGGGTGGTCATCTGCGCTGACACCGCCGGACGCCGCGAATCGATTCGACAACTCATTGAAGAAAGTAATTTAGTTACCGATTCTAAAAATAGTTTGCCTTTTGCATTAAAACCGACTCAAAGTGAAAACTTAGCCGACTTTATTAACGGAACAGCCAGCTTTGGTTTAGTAATTGCCCCTTTATTTAATGGCTTTAGCTGGCCAAGTGCCAAGCTCATTGTAATTACGGAAGCAGAGCTTTTTACGGCTACCGCGCGGCAACGACGCAAAGGTAGCGCTCAGCAAATTAGCGATCCCGATATGTTGTTTAAGGATTTAGCTGAACTGAAAATTGCAGATCCAGTAGTTCACGCTGAACATGGCATTGGGCGTTATCAAGGGCTGGTCTTACTCAACTTAGCGCCACCTAAAGAAACACCCCTCTTTGAAGAATTTTTACATTTGGTTTACGCCAATCAGGCGACGCTTTATGTACCCGTGCATCAATTGCAATTAGTCACCCGTTATGCGGGCTCCGATCCTGAATCGGCTCCCTTACATCAATTGGGTTCAGGACAATGGGAAAAAGCTAAGCGTAAAGCAGCCCAACAAATTCGCGATACCGCCGCTGAATTACTTAATCTCTATGCGGCTCGCGCGCTACGTCGAGGTCATGCATTTGAATATTCTGCGCATGATTACGCCGCTTTTGCCGAAGCCTTTGGTTTTGAAGAAACGCCTGACCAAACCACAGCTATTGCCGCCGTTATTAGCGATATGACCAATGGCAAATCGATGGATCGCTTAGTCTGCGGTGATGTCGGTTTCGGAAAAACTGAAGTGGCTTTAAGGGCTAGTTTTATTGCCGTAATGGGGGGTAAGCAAGTTGCTATTCTGGCCCCTACTACCTTATTAGCGGAACAGCATGCCGCTACTTGGAAAGATCGTTTTGCCGATTGGCCCGTGAAGGTCGTGGAGCTATCGCGCTTCAAAACTGCGAAAGAAATTACCGCTGCTCTAGCCGCAATTGCCGCTGGCGATGCCGACATTGTGATTGGTACCCATAAATTACTTTCTAAAGATACCCACTTTAATCGTTTGGGTTTGGTTATTGTTGATGAAGAGCATCGTTTTGGGGTGCGCCAAAAAGAGGTCCTAAAGGCCTTACGTGCCGAAGTTGATATTCTGACACTCACAGCTACCCCTATTCCAAGAACATTAGGTATGGCGATGGAAGGTTTACGAGAACTTTCTATTATTGCTACCGCACCCCAAAAACGCTTAGCCATTAAAACGTTTGTGCGCCGCGAGGGTGATGATGTCATCTGTGAAGCCGTGTTGCGGGAAATTAAACGGGGTGGTCAAGTTTATTTTCTCCATAATGAAGTTGAAACCATCGAAAACCGCCGCCTAGCTTTACAGGAACTTTTACCCGAGGCGCGCATCAGTGTGGCGCATGGTCAAATGCACGAGCGGCAACTTGAAACCGTGATGCGCGAATTTGTTACGCAACGTAGCAATATTCTATTATGCACAACGATTATTGAAACTGGTATTGATGTGCCCACTGCAAATACCATCATCATGCACCGCGCCGATAAATTTGGCTTAGCCCAACTGCATCAACTGCGCGGGCGCGTTGGCCGTTCGCATCATCAGGCCTATGCCTATTTAATGGTGCCCGATCCCGATGCCCTGAGTAAACAAGCGCAATTACGTCTAGATGCAATTCAGGCCATGGAAGAATTGGGTTCAGGCTTTTATTTAGCCATGCATGACTTAGAAATTCGTGGAGCTGGTGAAGTTTTAGGTGACAAACAGTCAGGCGAAATTCATGAAATTGGCTATCAGCTCTATACCGAAATGCTCAACCGCGCAGTTAAATCATTAAAAAGTGGTAAAGAGCCCGACTTATTGGCACCTTTACAAGTTACAACTGATGTGAATTTAGGTGTGCCAGCCTTACTACCTGAAGAGTATTGCCCAGATGTACATGAGCGACTTTCCCTCTACAAGCGCTTTGCAGCAACCCATGACTTTGCAGAGTTAATGGGCTTGCGTGAAGAATTGGTCGATCGATTTGGTGACTTACCCGATCCGGCCAAATCATTTTATGAAACCCATCGCTTACGTTTAGAAATGGCGGGCTATGGGATTAAAAAAATTGATGCTAGTCCATTAGCCATTCAAATGCATTTTATTCCCAATCCGCCTATTGATCCTCTACGTATTATTCAACTTATTCAAACCCATGCGCATATTCAACTCAATGGCCAAGATCGTTTAAAAATTATTCCTCCTCAAGCTCATGACTTTGATTTATTGGAAAAACGCTTAGAGCAAATTCGTCAAGTGCTAAAACGCTTAAATGAATCTGCCCTCAGCATGGCTTAACTCATGCAGCTCAATTTATATCTTCTTCTCAGTAACGTTTCATGAACTTGAACCCGCAGTTAGTTGCCCTTTCACCCCAAGTGTTGCCATTGGCATTCGATCTCGCAGTAAACGAATGGATGCAAGAACGGGGCATACAGATTAAACCTTTAAAGCAAGCTAATAGCGCAACATTAACTGTGCAGTCTTGGCATCTCGATCAAGTCTTATCTGCAGAGCAACGCCCCCTATTGCGGGCATTACTAAACGACTTTCAGGCCGATATGGCCCTCTTGCCCGCTCACTTTGATCCAGCACAATTGCGGGTATTGGCCATCGACATGGATTCGACCTTAATTAATATTGAATGTATAGATGAAATTGCTGATTTTGCAGGTCAAAAAGCGGCTGTAGCCAAAATTACCGAAGCCACGATGCGGGGCGAAATTAGGAACTTTAGCGACAGTTTGCAACAACGAGTCGCCTTATTAGCAGGTGTCTCAGAAGCTGTTTTAGAAGCGGTGTATCGCGAACGCTTAAGACCCAACCCTGGCGCTGCCGAACTCATTGCCCAAGCTAAACTATTAGGCCTACATACCCTACTAGTTTCTGGTGGCTTTACATTTTTTACTAATAAATTACAACACGCTTTAGGTTTTCATCAAGCTCACGCAAATAGCTTAGAAATTCAAGCCGGTTTTCTTACGGGCAAGGTATTGGGTAATATTATTGACGGCGCTGGTAAGGCTCACTGTCTCGAACAAGTCTGCCAAACATTGGGCTGCAATAAAACGCAAGCTATGGTAATTGGCGATGGTGCTAATGATTTGCTAATGATGGCTGGCGCAGGGCTGAGCATTGCTTATCGCGCTAAACCATTAGTAAAAGAAAAAGCCGACGCGGCTTTTGACCGAGTCGGCTTAGATGCTGCTCTGGCTTTATTGCGCTAAATTACATGCGCTCAAAAATGGTTGCTATTCCTTGTCCACCACCAATACACATCGTAACTAAAGCATATTTTCCATTCACCCGCTGCAACTCATAAAGCGCTTTAGTTGCAATGGCCGCTCCCGAGCAACCAATTGGGTGACCCAAAGCAATTGCGCCGCCATTCACATTGGTTTTTGCTGGATCTAAACCTAAACCCTTGGTTACCGCTAAGGCTTGCGCAGCAAATGCTTCATTCGATTCAATCACATCGATTTGATCTAATTTCAAGCCCGCACGTTGTAACGCAATTTTGGTTGCTGGAATGGGGCCTTCACCCATAATTTCGTTAGGTACGCCGGCGATAGCATAGGAAACCAGACGCGCCATTGGCTTATGGCCAGCCTTAGCCGCTGCTTCAGCTGCTGCTAACACAAAAAAGGCTGCTCCATCATTAATGCCTGAAGCGTTTCCGGCAGTAACAGAACCCCCTTCTTTTTTAAAAACAGCTTTCATTTTGCTCAAGGTTTCCATCGTTGTTTCTGGCTTGCAATGCTCATCGGTATCAAAAACCACATCCCCTTTACGAGTTTTAATGGTAATTGGCACAATTTGCGATTTAAATCGTCCTTCTTTAATTGCAATGCCAGCCCGGCGATGCGATTCAACCGCCAAGGCATCTTGCTCCTCACGCGTTAGCTTCCACTTCTCCACCAAATTTTCAGCAGTCACGCCCATATGACCTACACCAAAGGGGTCGGTTAATACCGCCACCATCAGGTCGAGCATTTTGCTGTCACCCATTCTCGCGCCACTGCGCATTGCTGGCGAGCCATACATGCCTCTCGACATCACCTCTACACCACCGCCAATACCGTAATCGCAATCATTCAACATAATCGCTTGCGCCGTTGTCACAATGGCTTGCAAGCCTGAACTACATAAACGATTGAGAGCCATGGCCACCGATTCCATCGGTAAACCCGCTTGAATTGCTGCAACCCGTGCCACGTAGGCATAGCGGCTATCTGTGGGAATAGTATTGCCAACCGTTACGTAATTAATTTCTTTCGGATTAACGCCAGAACGAGCAATTGCCTCCTTCATGACAATACCGCCTAACTCGGCTGGCTCAAAACTGCTTAAACCACCACCAAAACTGCCAATTGCAGAGCGCGCTGCACTTAATACGACGACATCCCGACTCATCTTGAATTCCCCTTATTTATCACTGTTTATCCCCATTATTATCGCTCTTATAATCAATTTGCCAAGTTTTTATATTTCTACCAACAAATCATGTCCTTGGGTCTGCAGCACGGTAGCGCGTACAAAGTCACCTACCCGATAGCGTTTAGACGCTTTAGTGACCGGCAAGATTTTGACCAAGCCATCAATTTCGGGGGCATCTCCTGCGGTTCTGCCAATGCCCCCGCTGCCATCGACCCGATCAACCAAAATACGCAGGCGCTGACCCACCAGCTTGTGTAACTTAGCAATCGAAATCTTTTCAGCCCGTGCCATAAACTGGCTACGCCGTTCTTCGCGCACTGCCTCGGGTACCGCATTGATTAATTCATTGGCTAGAGCACCAGCTACGGGAGAATACGCGAAACAACCGGCTCGATCAATTTGCGCTTGATCTAGAAAATCTAATAAATGCTCAAACTCAGCTTGCGTTTCGCCAGGAAAACCCGCAATAAAAGTACTGCGAATAATTAAGTCAGGACAAACCGCCCGCCAAGCCTGAATGCGCTCCAGATTTTTTTCCCCGCTCGCCGGCCGCTTCATCCGTTTTAAAACCTCAGGATGTGAGTGCTGAAAAGGAATATCCAAGTACGGCAACACGCCATAACCAGATTCAGCAAATTCAGCCATTAAGGGCAAAATCGTATCAACATGAGGATAGGGATAGACGTAATGCAGTCGTACCCAAGCCTCATGCCTTCGCGCCAATTGATTGAGTGCTGCGACTAAATCGAATAAGCGAGTTTTAAGCGGTTTACCATCCCAAAAGCCCGTCCGATATTGAATGTCAACGCCATAGGCGCTAGTGTCTTGAGATACCACTAATAATTCCTTAACGCCCGCAGCGAATAAACGCTCTGCTTCGCTTAAGACCTCGCCAATTGGTCGGGAAACCAAGTCTCCGCGCATGCTAGGAATAATGCAAAAGGTGCAGCGATGATTACAGCCTTCAGAAATTTTTAAATATGCATAATGTTTTGGTGTGAGCTTCACACCAATCTCGGGCACTAAATCAATAAAAGGATCGTGGGGTTTGGGTAAATGCAAATGAATGGCTTGCATTACTTCTTCAGTTGCATGGGGGCCAGTAACCGCTAGTACTTTGGGGTGCATGCTTTGAATTAAATCGCTACCATCGGCATTTTTACGTGCGCCTAAGCAACCCGTAACAATGACTTTGCCATTTTCGGCTAAGGCCTCGCCAATGGCATTTAAACTTTCCTCTACGGCCGCATCAATAAAGCCACAGGTATTGACGATGACTAAATCAGCGCCCGCATAGTCCTTGGCGGTTTCATAGCCTTCGGCACTCAAGCGAGTAAGAATTAATTCAGAATCAACTAGCGCCTTAGGGCATCCTAAGGAAATAAACCCTACCTTACTCGACACAACTATTCTTTGTCAGTGGGTTTGGCGCTTGGGGCAAAGGGAAAACCGCCAAATAAATTTTGTGAGCCCTTCATTTGTTCTTGCATATTAATAAATAACTCTTTGCTCTGATCGAGGTAATTGCCCATTAAGCCCTGCATTAAGGGATTTTGCAAATTCATCATTTGTGCCCAAGCTTCGCTACCTACACCTGGTACCACTTTCGATTGATCATTTAATTTATTATGAATGTCCATAAAGGATTCAAGGGTTTTTTCTAAATAATTACCCATCAGACCTTGCATTGAATGGCCATAAAAACGAATAATTTGCGAGAGCATTTGACTTGAAAATACTGGCTCGCCAAGCGCTTCTTCTTCTAAAATAATCTGCATCAAAATATTGCGGGTTAAATCATCTTCAGTTTTGGCGTCGACCACCTTAAACGCCTCACTAGCCATCACCAGATCTTTAATATCAGCTAGGGTGACATATGCGCTAGTTTGCGTATCGTACAGGCGTCGATTGGGATATTTCTTTATCAGCCGCTCTTCGCCGGCTCGTTTCAAACGTGCAACCATACCATTTTCCTTGCGTCCATTTCTAACATAAGGGCTAGTGTAGCGTGCTTAGCCTAGCCCGTATGAATTCCGCCATTCAGAGAAAAATCAGCGCCAGTGGCAAAAGCAGCATCTTCCGAGGCAATCCAAGCGCAAATAGAGGCAATCTCATTCGGCAAACCAAGGCGCTTCACCGGAATGGCAGAAACAATTTTCTCCAGCACGTCCTCACGAATAGCCTTCACCATATCGGTTGCAATATACCCTGGCGACACTGTATTAACGGTCACACCTTTATTGGCAACTTCTTGCGATAAGGCCATTGTGAAGCCGTGTAAACCCGCTTTTGCAGTTGAATAATTGGTTTGTCCAAACTGTCCCTTTTGCCCATTGACCGATGAAATATTAATAATCCGTCCCCAATTCGCTTCAACCATGCCGTCAATCACTTGCTTAGTAACGTTAAATAAGGAATTTAAATTGGTATCGATTACCGCTTTCCAATCATCGGGATTCATTTTACGAAAAACCGTATCGCGGGTAATGCCGGCATTATTGACCAGGATATCTACCCGACCGACATCGGCCTTCACTTTTTCAAAAGCACTAACTGTGCTTGCCCAATCGGCTACGTTACCTTCAGAAGCCACAAAGTCATAACCCAGCACCTTTTGCTCCCCAATCCAGCGGTCTTTACGCGGCGAGTTTGGCCCACAACCAGCAATGACCTTATAGCCATCTTTAGCTAAGCGCTGACATATAGCCGTGCCAATGCCGCCCATCCCACCTGTTACATAAGCTATCTTTTGCGACATTACGTCTCCTTAAAAATCTGTATTAACAACAAATTAAAACTAACGATTAAACCCATTCTTAAATTTATTATTTAAATTAGCCCGTAGGTTTAATTTAGCATAGCTTAAAAAAATGACTCATCAATGACCTGCGCCTTTTCCTTCACATACTCACCTGGTGCAGCAGTAAGTTTTTTGTAGAGAGCATTACCAAATTGATTGCTAGCAGGTTTGCGTGCCCCACTAAATTGAGTCAACCATGCTGAAAAATCGGGCCACCAGCTGCCTGGCACTTCTTTGGCTCCAGCTAACCATGCCTCGGCATTTTTAGGCAATTGATTATTTAAAAAATGGTAACGTTTCTTTTTTGCAGGGGGGTTAATTACCCCAGCAATATGGCCTGACGCCCCCAAGACAAAACGATTTTTACCCCCAAGAATTTGCGTCGAACTATAAGCCGATTGCCACGGAACTATATGGTCTTCTTGCGAAGCAAAGATGTATGCTGGGCAAGTAATTTTGCCTAAATCAATTTTTGCGCCGCATACTGTTAGTTTGCCAGGCTTCACTAATTCGTTTTGCAAATAAGTATGCCGTAAGTACCAACTGTACATTGGACCCGGTAAATTAGTTGAATCCCCATTCCAATAGAGCAAATCAAATGGTGGCGGCGAATTGCCTTTTAAATAATTGTCGACGACGTAGTTCCAAACTAAATCGTTGGGGCGTAAAAATGAAAAAGTGTTACCTAAATCACGACCAGACAACAACCCCCCCTCTGGACCACCCATCGATTTTTCGCGCATCTCAACCATGCCTTCATCTATAAAGACATCGAGAATTCCGGTATCCGAAAAATCAAGCAAGGTAGTTAATAAAGTCACACTGGCTACAGGATTTTCTTTGCGCGCTGCTAAAACTGCCAAAGCATTGCCAACTAAAGTACCGCCAACACAAAAACCCAATAAATTAATTTGCTCAATTGCGCCAATTGCCTTAGTTACCTCAATCGCTTTAATCACGCCTTTACCAATATAGTCATCCCACGTGGTGTGGCGCATTGAATCATCAGGATTTTTCCAAGAAACTAAAAAAACAGTATGGCCCTCACTCACCAAATACCGTACCACCGAATTTTCGGGCTGCAAATCTAAAATATAAAATTTATTAATACAGGGTGGCACCAATAAAAAAGGCCGCTCGTATACTGTGTCAGTTAGAGGCTTATATTGAATTAACTCGAATAAGTCACATCGAAAAATGACCGCGCCTTCAGACTGGGCTAAATTTTTACCAACCTCAAAAGCAGTTTCATCGGTTTGAGAAACTTTGCCCTTTTTTAAGTCGGCAAGCAAATTTAAAATCCCATTCTGAATCGATTGGCCCTGAGTATTAATAATGTTTTCTAACACTTCTGGGTTAGTAGCCACAAAATTAGCTGGTGATAAAGCATCGATTAATTGCAAGGTGGCAAAATTAATTCTTTGTTTAGTTTTGGCATCACTCTCAACTGCATCGGCTAATGCTAGTAAATGTTTTGAGTTAATTAAATACATACCTACAATCGAGCGGCTCCAGCCCGATTCCCAAGCCTTACCCTTGAAACGTCGATCACTAATAGGAAACGCCATTGGGTCTGCAGTGAATTGGCTTACCTCATCAAAATAGTTTTTTTGAATTTCAGTTAAGCGCTCGGGCGGAATGAGGGCCATGTGCTGAGGAGAAAGCGTTGGGGATTTCCCCGAATGGGCAGTGGCTAACATCGGTTTCCTAAGTCAATTTCCTAAGTCAATTTCTTATAAATCTAAGGCTCATTCTCAACGGAATATGGCTTAAGGGTTATCGGCACTAACCCTAGCTTGACTATTTTTACCTCTTAAGCGTTTTTTTAGGCACTGTAAGCCAAATTAGCGCGGCAAAGCGCCCCGAAACCCCATCGCGCCGATGTGAAAAAAAATGGTCTGGTTGCGTAAAGGTGCAACACTCAGAACCATAAATTGCATGAATGCCACAATTTTGTAGCCGCATACGGGCCAATTGATATAAATTAGCCCAATATTTTTGCGGCTTACTTGGTATGGCTTGAAAGGCCTCAAGCGGAAGATTTGCCCCGGTTAATTCTGCCGCAGCAATAAATTGCTCGCGTACTTCATTGCCAACCTCAAAGCAACTAGGGCCAATAGCGGGACCAAGCCAAACCAAAATATCTTCCATTGCTAAGGTTTGACCTAGTAGCCGTGATTTTTCAGCAAGTGCTTGCACGGTATTTTCAAGCACCCCCGCGCATAAGCCTCGCCAGCCAGCATGCGCAACCCCAACTAAATTGCCCGCCCGATTACAAAATAGCACTGGCATGCAGTCGGCCGTTAACACTGTAATGACCTGCTCTAGTTCGGCGCTAATCGCAGCGTCTGCTTGATGAAGTGCGCCAGATTGCCAGACCGTCGTACCATGCACTTGCTGAAGCCAAACGGGGTCATTGGGCAGTAATTGCCGCAAACGAGCACGGTTTTCAGCAACCTGTAGAGGCTCATCTCCCACATGGTCGCCTAAGTTCAACTCGGCGTAAGGAGTTGAACTAACCCCACCCGCGCGGGTCGTTACCAAGGCCCGCACCGAAGCAGGTGCTGGCCAATTTGGCACCAATATTGGTAATGATTCTAAAAATTGAAAGGTAGCCGCTGGTAATTTTTCGCTCGCGTCAAGCCTCATCATTTATTTTGCCTCCAGAGCAGCGGCAGTGGGTAAGGCGCTAGCGTCAATTTCGACTAGTTGTAGTAATTCCAGCAAATCATTAGGTGGGGCTTGAAACCAATTACACAGTTGTTCTGTTTGTGGGTGTTGTAGTCCAAGGGCATACGCATGCAAGGCTTGACGATGAAAGGGCAATTCTTTCGCCAGATGATGAAGTTGTTTGCGGTAAATGGGGTCGCCTAATAAGGGTAGCCCAATTGATTCAAGATGGACCCGAATTTGGTGGGTTCGGCCGGTCTCTAGCCGACACTCAAGCAAGGCAACGGGTTTACCCATAAAAGTGCCTTGAGCCAAGCGTCGAAAATGCGTTAAGGCCGCTTTGCCTTGATCTTTGCCGACTACCGCCATTCGCAACCGATCGCGAGTATCGCGCGCAATGGGCGTGGCAATTTTGCCTAAAGCTGGCGCAACGCCCCAAACCAAGGCCAAGTAGTGCCGATGAACTAAATGGGCCTGCAATTGCCGTACTAAAGCAGTTTGGGCAATAGCGGTACGAGCCACGACCATTAATCCCGAGGTATCTTTATCTAAGCGATGCACAATACCAGCGCGGGGTAAATGACTAAGCTCTGGATAATGAAAAAGTAAGCCATTAAGCAAAGTGCCAGACCAATTGCCTGCCGCAGGATGCACCACTAAGCCAGCGGGTTTATTAATTACAAGGAGGCTCTCGTCAACGACCTGCAGTTGTAACGGCAAGTTTTCTGCTGCAAAAGCATGTTGCTCAGGCATCTCCTGGGGATAGACTCGCACTGTCTCGCCGCCCTTCAATAGATAGCGCGCTTTACGCACCTCGCCATCAACGGTTACGGCGCCAGCCTCAACCCAAGTTTGTAAGCGGCTACGCGAATAATCAGTTAAGGTAATGGCCAGCATTTTGTCAAGACGTGCGCCTGCACTGTCCCACGGAATTTCAAAAGCAATGAAATCCTCATCATCGATATAATCAATCCCATTGGAATTCGGAGTTTGCGGCAATGCCACGGTTGAAGTACCCTCTCGCAGTGAATTTAGCTCAATTAGCCCCTAGTTTACGGGCTAGACCTCGGCTATTGCTGATTACCTTGCTAGCGATGATGGCACTCAGCTCGTTCATCTTGGGTGGCTGTAGTAGCACCCCAAAAGATGAAACCGATGGCTGGTCGGAAAATAAGCTCTATTCAGAGGCGAATGCTAAGTTAAAAGATGGTGATTTTGATAAGTGTGGCAAGTACTTTGAAAAACTAGAGGCTCGCTTTCCCTTTGGCGCTTATTCACAGCAATCCCAAATTAATGCGGCTTATTGTTACTGGAAAGCCAGTGAACAAGCTCAGGCTTCAGTTGCCATCGATCGTTTTATTAAGCTCTACCAAGGTAGCCCCAATTTAGACTATGCCTACTATTTAAAAGGGTTAATTAGTTTTAATGATGACCTTGGCTTCATGGGTCGCTTTACTGGACAAGAGCTGAGCGAACGTGATCCGAAAGCGGCGCGCGAAGCCTTTGAAGCCTTTCGAGTAGTTGCAACCCGCTTTCCCGATAGTAAATATGCTGCCGACTCAATTGACCGTATGCGCTACATCGTAAACTCTTTAGCTGAAGGCGATATTACTGTCGCGCGATTTTATTTTCATCGCGGTGCGTATTTAGCTTCGGCAAACCGAGCGCAATTAGTTATTCGTGATTATGATCGTGCGCCCGCGGTTGAAGAAGCCCTCTACTTATTAATTCAGTCGTATGAAAAATTGGGTATGACAGAATTAGTCACTGATGCCACGCGGGTATTTCATTTAAATTTTCCTAATAGTGATATTTTAGAAACGGGTTCCCGTGCCAAAAAAGAAGCTCGCTGGTGGCAAATCTGGAATAAATAAGCCCCTATCTAATCACCTGCACTGGAACGCGTGGCGCTAAGGCGCAGAGCAATTCATAACCAATGGTGCCGGCCTTTTGTGCTACCTCATCGACGGGTACTTCATGGCCCCATAACTCAACCACGCTGCCGATATGTGCTTGCGGCGCAGCGCGTAAGTCAATGGTAAGCATATCCATCGAAACTTGACCTGCCAAGGGGCAAATCACACCCTTACCCGTGTCATCGGCATCTGCAACCCAAACAGGGGTACCATCAACTGCACTACGGGGATAGCCATCAGCATAACCGCAGGCAATGACGCCAATACGCATATTCTCTGGTGCCGTATAGCGGCCACCATACCCAATTCTGGCCCCCTTTTTGACTGTTTGAATGCTGATAATTTCCGAGCTTAAGCGCATCACGGGTTGCAACTGTGCATGGGCAATGTCGGCATAACGCCCTGTGGGCGATGCCCCATACAACATGATTCCAGGCCGTACCCAGTTGCCTAAGGCGGTTCGGTGCCACAAAATTGCCCCTGAATTTGCTGTCGATGTATCGCCAGCTAAACCAGTAATGGTTTCGTTAAATAAGTCGTACTGTGCACCTACCGAGGGCAGGCAATCGACCCGATCAGCATTGGCAAAATGGGTCATATGGTGAACGTGATATCCAGCTGCATGTAAACGGTGATACATCATGCGATAGTCGTTGGTATTAAAGCCTAAACGATTCATGCCGGTATTCATTTTTAAATAAATGGGCCTTGGTTTAGCTTGATGTTGAGTTAAATCGAAGGCCTCAAGTGCGGCCACTTGGCTTTCTGTGTGCACCACCAAAGTGCAGTCAAGGGTAAATGCCAGCCTTAAATCGGCCACTGAAAATACCCCTTCTAAGAGCAAAATCGGGCCTTGCCAACCCATTTCTCGTAAGTGACGCGCATCTTGCAAATCGAGCAAGGCAAAGCCATCAGTCAACGATAAACCCTGCACAGCAGCAGCAAAGCCATGGCCATAGGCATCTGCCTTAACAACTGACCAAACCCAGGTTTGAGGGGCAAGTTCACGAACGCGGGTTAAATTATGGCGCAAGGCATGGGTATCCATAGTTGCCAAAATAGGTCGCCCCATAACGTGAACTCCTTTCATGATCTAATCTAACCAACACTAATAAAACGATTGTACGAATGAACCGTAGTTTTTACATCATCATGGCAGCACAGTTTTTTTCATCGCTAGCCGACAATGCTTTGCTTATTGCTGCAATTGCGCTTTTGGCTCAATTACACGCACCAGCCTGGATGACCCCTTTACTAAAATTATTTTTTGTCCTCTCCTATGTTGTCCTTGCTGCATTTGTGGGTGCTTTTGCTGATTCTCGCCCCAAGGGCAACGTCATGTTTATTACTAATACGGTCAAATTTATTGGTTGCGTGACCATGCTATTTGGTAGCCATCCTTTACTTTCTTATGCCATCGTTGGTTTAGGTGCAGCAGCATATTCACCAGCTAAATATGGAATTTTAACTGAGCTACTCCCTCCCGAAAAATTAGTCGCTGCAAATGGCTGGATTGAAGGCTTAACTGTCAGCTCAATTATTTTAGGCACTGTTTTAGGCGGCATCTTAATAAGTCGAACAGTTTCTACCGATTTACTCAGTTTTGATATGCCCTTTATTACTACCTCGGTTGATACACCGGCTGAATCAGCGATCTTAGTTATTATGCTCATTTATGTTATTGCCGCCTTAATCAATCTGCGTATTCCCGATACGGGAGTGAAATATCGGGAACAAAAAACCAATCCTATTGAACTCGTTGTTGATTTTGCAAAATGCTTTAAAACACTTTGGGATGATCGTTTGGGGCAAATTTCACTCGCGGTTACGACCTTATTTTGGGGCGCCGGCGCAACCCTGCAATTTATTGTTTTGAAATGGGCGCAAGTTGCCTTAAATATGAATCTGTCACAAGGCGCAATTTTGCAAGCCATATCGGCCTTTGGCGTGGCGGGTGGCGCAGTCTATGCGGCGTGGAAGGTTCCCCTCAAACAATCTTTGCGCGTCTTGCCTCATGGTATCGCCATGGGATTAGTCGTCTGCACCATGGCTTTTTATAACGCTGATATGCTGCCTGCAACTAGCTTGTTGCAAATTGGCAAACTCAATATCACCCTCAATTTAGTACCGCCCTATTTACTTTTAATTCTAGTGGGCTGGTTAGCCGGATATTTTGTGGTGCCAATGAACGCCCTCTTACAGCATCGGGGCCATGTGTTAATGTCGGCGGGCCATTCTATAGCAGTGCAAAACTTTAATGAAAATTTATCAGTCCTAGGAATGTTATTAATTTACGCATTATTAATTTGGCTCGATGTCCCAGTGCCAATCATGATTGTGGGCTTTGGTATTAGTGTTAGTCTCATTATGTGGCTAGTCATAAGACGACATGCGGCCAATCAAGCCGAATACGATTCCTTACATTTAATTGGCGAGGCCAAGCACTAAAGTAAGGCCCGAAAAAGGCGCTGCAGTCGCGCTGCAGTTATTCACCGCTGGTTACAAATTATGCAAAACCGAATGCGCTAATAACAAGTCATTCCACAGTAAAGCCTTATCTTTTGGCCGGGCCAGCAAATGGGCTATTTCAAAGCTGGCAATTAAAGGCACTTCAAAAGCATGCTCATTAGCCTCACTAGTAAGCGTAAGAACAATGTCGCGTAGTTGTAAAAGCGGCTCTTTCTCACCACTAAGGCTTTGCGCAGCCATTGCACCAAAGGCCACTGCAACCAATGGGTAGGTTGGTACGGTAGTTGTAATTGGATCGAGCAGCTGCTTACCATCGAGACGAAACCAGCGCCATTCATTGGCACTTAAGCCTAAGACGCGCAGACATTGATTAAATAAGATCGCCTCATCACCCTCTGTTGTTTTACCAAAAAACCACCATTGAAATTGTGGCTCAGTTTGCGAGGTAACTGCATTGGATAAAGTTGCCAGCGGTTGCATGTTGGACTCAGCAGATTGTGAGGTCGGGGTAATGGTATCCCGAGCAAGCCACTCAGATACGCCCATTTCTTTTAGGTAGGCAGAACGTGCTTGGGTCATAGGGTATTGATTTTAAGCGATTTTGCTAATACATAAGCATCTTCGCGTTCACCCAATTGTGGGTCTAGTGGGTAATACTGCTTTCTTTGTCCAATGAGTAAAAAGCCTACCTGGGCATATAACTGCAGAGCTATGGTATTGCTCGGACGCACTTCTAAAATAATACGTTGGCAATGACTTTGTCGAGCAATATTTTCAATTGACGCCATTAACCGTGTGCCAATACCGCGTCGACGTACCGCCGGATTCACCGTAATATTTAATAGATGCAACTCATCTACTGCCGGAAATAAAATAAAGTAAGCCAATAACTCCTTACTAGTATCACTCTCGATGCAGTAAGCCCAATGGCCCGCTGCTAACGAATCGGTAAAATTTCCCCGTGTCCACGGATGCAGGTGCGACTCGAGCTCAAGAGTCAAAACCCGCTCTAAATCATCTTTTTGCATCGCTCGAAAAGCCAAATTAGCCATACTGTATTTCGCTAAAAAACATTTCTACTGGGCAGCAGCAGGCAATGCATTACGAGCGCGTTCGGCGCTGGTGAAAGCAACCTTATTACGCACATATAAAGGCTCTAGCAAGCGAACATCGTGTTGTAGGCCTGCAGTCAGTTGGGGCCTCGCGCAGCCTAAAACACCTAAGGCATGAGCGCTAATTTCCGTCTTATAAGCAAGTGCTTGCACTGCCCCGCTGCATAAATGAACCCCACTGCCAACGACCCAAGCAATGTCTTCAAGCGCTATCTGACTTGGCAAAGCTAATTGAGGTGCAGTTAAGCGTACTGGGCAACCATCTTGCAGAATATATTTAGCCCAATAGACTTCATGCATCCGCGCATCTAAAATCACTAAAAATTGATCGGCATTATGACTCAGTAAATTCATCTGCTGCAGAGCTTGCCAAGCAATACTATCTAAACTCATTACCGATATAACGGGTATATGAGCACCACAAGCCAAGCCTTGTACGCAAGCAATGCCCAAACGCACTCCCGTAAATGCACCAGGGCCAATATCAACAGCAATGGCATCAATCTCAACTAATTCTAATTCAGCTTCTTGCAGTAGCGTATTTATCCAGGGCAATAAATGCAAACTTGCAGCCGCGCCTAGGTGTTCATGGCGCTGCAAAACAGTGTGTTGATTCAATGCTAAGGCCACCGAGCACCATGCACTTGAAGTTTCAATTGCTAAGATGCGCATGCGTAAGCCATTAAACTGCAACTCTAAATGACTGGATAACGTCAGCAGGAGCTTGTACCAATTCGATTAAAACACCTTCCCCACTAAAGGGAAAGGCATCGTTCGCTTTGGGATGAATAAAAATGATGTCATGTCCTCCTGCGCCTGCGCGAATTCCACCGGGGGCAAAGCGCAATCCCTGCGCTTCAAGCCATTGCACCGCCAAGGGCAAATCATCGACCCATAAGCCAATATGATTTAATGGCGTCTGTTGAACTGCTGGCTTTTTTTCAAAATCGAGAGGTTGCATTAAATCGACCTCAACTGTATTGGTACCACTACCAATTGCGCAGATATCTTCATCGACATTTTCACGTGCCGACACAAAGGAATTTTTAAATTGCAAGCCTAATAAATCAAGCCAGAGATGCCGTAATTTATTTTTATCGCTACCTCCAATGGCAATTTGTTGTACCCCTAAAATTTGGAATGGGCGTTGTTTTACTGTAGACATTCTGGTTTTCTCAATTAATAATTCAACCTTATTCAAAGCGCATAATCAGCTGATCAACCGACAAACTATCGCCCTGCTTAACCAACAATTCGGCAACGACGCCGTCTTGCGCAGCGACTAAAGTATTTTCCATTTTCATGGCCTCAATCGCTGCTAACTTTTGACCTGCGATAACAGAGTCACCCACTTTAACCGCAACTTGAGTTAATAAACCCGGCATTGGCGAGAAGAGCATTTTAGAGGTATCTGGCAAAGCCTTAATGGGCATGCGCTGTTGCATTTCTCCGCCAAAGGGGCTTAAAACCATACAGGCATACTGGGCGCCATCTAAGACCAAATGGTAACCAACCCCGCGACGTTCCACTTGTGCAGTTAACTTACGGGTGCCATTAATGGTGGCGCGCAAGCAAATTGCGCCAGGGCGCCATTGGCTCGCTATATCGTAGCGGCTTAAGCCATTCGCGCCATCTACATACAGTGTATATACGCCCTCTTTAAGCTCAATGCGTGTCGGTAAAATGTATTGATCATCGCTTGCCCCCACACGCTTACCAGTAACGACCGCAAAACGCTTAGCTATCACCATTTCATGACCAATTAATTGGCCGTCGATTAGTTGAATATGCTCGAGGTAGCGGTGGCGCATAAATGTAGCTAGCGCGGCAAAAAGGTAGGGGTCCTGCGGTTGAACTGAATCGGGATGAAAACCATTGGGATATTCCTCAGCAATAAAGCCGGTATTAAAATCGCCTGAAACAAATCGTGGATGCTGAAATAAGGCAGCCTGAAATGGAATAGTCGAATGAATTCCCCGAATCACAAATTCATTTAAGGCGCTGCGCATTTTTTCAATGGCTTCTTGCCGATTGGCGCCATGAACAATTAGCTTAGCAATCATTGAGTCGTAATACATTGGTATTTCACCACCCTCAAAAACGCCAGTATCTACTCTTACACCGTTGCCTACTTCAGGCGGGCGATATTTCACTAAACGTCCAATAGAAGGTAAAAAATTACGAAATGGATCATCGGCATTAATTCGACATTCCATCGCCCAGCCATTCAGTTGAATTTCTGCTTGCGTAAAAGCCAATTTTTCGCCCGCCGCCACCCGAATCATTTGCTCAACTAAATCAAGCCCCGTAATGGCTTCGGTAACAGGGTGCTCTACTTGCAAGCGGGTATTCATTTCCAAAAAATAAAAAGATTGGTCGGCACCAACCACAAATTCAACTGTACCGGCAGATTGATATTGCACTGCCTTTGCTAAAGCAACCGCTTGTTCGCCCATGGCCTTGCGGGTTGCCGCGCTGATAAATGGGGATGGCGCTTCTTCGATGACCTTTTGATGACGACGTTGAATTGAGCATTCCCGCTCCCATAAGTACACGACATTGCCATGGGCATCGCCCAGAATTTGAATTTCTATATGCCGTGGCTCAACCACAAATTTTTCAATAAATACCCGATCATCACCAAAATTATTGGCAGCTTCAGTTTTACAGGTCACAAACCCAGTCAGCACCTCCGCATCATTGTGTGCTACCCGCAGACCTTTACCACCACCTCCGGCGGAGGCTTTAATCATGACTGGATAACCAATGTCTTGAGCAATTTTGACCGCTTCTTCTGGGCTTTCAATCACCTCGTTGTAACCAGGAATCGTATTAACATGCGCAGCTAAAGCCAGTTTTTTTGAGGCAATTTTGTCGCCCATTGCAGCAATCGCCGGAAATTTTGGACCAATAAAAGTAATTCCTTCAGCTTCCACGCGCTCAGCAAATTCGGCATTCTCGGATAAAAAACCGTATCCTGGATGAACTGCATCAGCGCTAGTATCTTTGCAGGCCTGAATAATGCGCTCAATTAATAAATAGGATTCACGTGATGGCGCAGGACCAATAAAAACAGCCTCATCGGCCATCCGCACATGCCTTGATTCGCGATCCGCGGCTGAGTAAACGGCTACTGTTTTAATGCCCATACGCTGTGCCGTACTGATAATCCGACAGGCAATTTCGCCCCGATTAGCAATTAAAATTTTCTTAAACATTTTTTTAGTCATGATGAATTTACCTTAGGCTTACAGCGGAATATTGCCGTGCTTACGCTGCGGATTCAGTAATTCTTTATTTTTTAACATCATCAGCGAACGTGCAATTCGCTTGCGACTTTCGTGAGGCAAAATGACGTCATCAATATAGCCACGCCGTCCTGCAACAAATGGATTAGCAAATTTAGCTTTGTATTCGGCTTCACGCGCATTGATTTTATTAACATCGCCCTTTTCTTCGCGAAAAATAATTTCTACCGCACCTTTGGGGCCCATTACTGCAATTTCTGCTGAAGGCCAAGCGAAGTTCACGTCACCGCGCAAATGTTTTGAAGCCATGACGTCGTAAGCGCCACCATATGCTTTACGGGTAATTAAGGTAACCTTTGGTACTGTGCAATCGGCATAGGCATATAGTAATTTAGCGCCATGCTTAATAATGCCGCCATACTCTTGAGCAGTACCCGGCATAAAACCAGGCACATCTACTAAGGTCACAATGGAGATATTAAAAGCATCACAAAAGCGTACAAACCGTGCTGCCTTGATGGATGATTTAATATCTAAACAGCCTGCTAAAACTAAGGGTTGGTTAGCCACAATACCAATCGTTTGGCCTTCCATCCGCCCAAAGCCAATGATGATATTTTTTGCAAAATCGGGTTGCAATTCAAAAAACTCGCCATCATCAGCAATTTTTCGAATTAATTCGTGCATATCGTAAGGTTGGTTTGGATTCGCTGGCACTAGGGTATCGAGTGAATAGTCGGGCTCTTCATTGCGTTTGGCCGAGCGCACAATAGGTGGTTTTTCGCGGTTGGAGAGAGATAAATAATTAAAAAATCGCCGCAACATCATGATGGCTTCGACATCATTTTCAAAGGCTAAGTCACAAACTCCCGAAACTGTTGAATGAGTTAAAGCCCCCCCTAATTCTTCAGCGCTCACATCTTCATGCGTAACGGTCTTCACTACTTCAGGGCCTGTAACAAACATGTACGAGCTATCTTTCACCATAAAAATAAAATCGGTTAAAGCTGGTGAGTAAACCGCACCGCCTGCGCAGGGCCCCATAATGAGCGAAATCTGGGGAATGACGCCGGAAGCGGTGACATTACGTTGAAAAATTTCTGCATAGCCTCCTAAAGAGGCCACACCCTCTTGTATTCGGGCTCCACCAGAATCATTTAAGCCAATAACAGGTGCGCCGACTTTTAGCGCTTGGTCCATAATTTTGCAAATTTTTTCGGCATGCGCCTCAGATAAAGAGCCGCCAAGCACAGTAAAGTCTTGTGAAAACACAAATACCAAACGCCCATTAATCATGCCGTAGCCCGTCACCACACCATCGCCGGGCACGGTTTGCTCACCCATTCCAAAATCGTGGCAGCGATGTTCAACAAACATATCCCACTCTTCAAAACTGCCGGCATCAAGTAATAGTTCAATTCGTTCGCGCGCTGTTAGTTTGCCTTTGGCGTGTTGCGCTTGAATGCGTTTTTGACCCCCGCCTAAACGCGCGAGTTCGCGCTTAGCAGCGAGTTGTTCAATAATTTCTTGCATAAAAAATTCCTTAATAAAGGGTTATTTTGCTAACAATTCCAGTAAGCGTCGCGCTGCTACCGAGGCTGCCATGGTGCCTTGATTAACCGCCGCAACCATTTCTGGTAATGCAGCTTGTACTGCGACATGCTCACGGAAGCTGGCCTTGAGGCCCGCATCAATCCGTTCCCACATCCAGGCCCCAGCTTGTGCCTGCCGTCTAGCTTGTAACTTTCCATTAGCAGTTTGTAACTGCTGAAAATGCTGAATATGCGCCCATAACTCTGGCACCCCTTGGCTATGTAGAGCACTCATCGTCATCACTAATGGATGCCAAGAATCTTTCGCATGGGTCGCATGGTCGGGGTTTCCTTGAAACCCTAATAAACGTAAAGAACTCGTAATGAAAGCCTGCGCACGCTGGGCTGCATCAGGATCGATATCAGCCTTGTTAATCACGATTAAATCAGCCAATTCCATCACGCCTTTTTTAATCGCTTGCAAATCGTCACCAGCATTCGGTAATTGCAATAATAAAAATAAATCGGTCATCCCAGCCACAGCAATTTCGCTTTGACCTACTCCAACAGTTTCAACAATGACCACATCATGGCCAGCAGCTTCTGCAACCAAAAGGGCTTCGCGGGTTTTTTCGGCTACACCACCGAGCGTGCCAGACGAAGGGCTGGGGCGGATAAAAGCCTGCTCATGCACCGATAATTTTTCCATGCGGGTTTTATCACCCAAGATCGACCCACCTGACAAGCTCGATGAAGGATCAATTGCCAAGACAGCTACGCGGTGACCACGCGCAATTAAATATAAGCCCAAGATTTCAATTAAAGTTGATTTACCTACCCCAGGAACACCTGAAATACCCAAGCGAAATGACCGACCCGTGTGCGGTAACAAGGTATTTAAAATGCCATCAGCCCGCGCTCGATGATCAGCACGTGTCGATTCCAATAAAGTAATCGTTTTGGCCAGAGCCCGACGCTGCGCAGCACTTGGCGGCGCAATAATAGCGTCGACTAAAGCTTGATCGGCAGCCAGCAGCGAAGAATTGGCAGACATGGTGTCTTAAGTTAAGCTCTGCCGAATTTGCTCAAGTATGTCTTTGGCTGATGCCGGTATTGGCGTGCCTGGCCCATATATGCCCTTCACGCCGGCTTCATACAAAAATTCATAATCTTGCTTCGGAATGACCCCACCTACAAACACAATAATGTCGCTACCACCAAGTCTTTTTAATTCCTCAATAATGGCAGGCACCAAAGTTTTATGGCCTGCCGCTAAAGTTGAAATGCCTAAGGCATGCACATCATTCTCGATCGCTTGCCGGGCGCATTCTTCTGGCGTCTGAAATAAAGGGCCAATATCAACATCAAAGCCCAAATCAGCAAAGGCCGTAGCAACTACTTTGGCGCCACGATCATGGCCATCTTGTCCCAGTTTGGCAATCATCACGCGCGGGCGACGCCCCACGTCTTTAGCAAATTGATTAATTTCGACTTTTAGTTTTTCCCAGCCCTCGGCTGAGTCATAAGCAGCTGCATACACTCCGGTCACCTTTTGCGTATCGGCGCGATGGCGCCCGTAAACTTGTTCTAAAGCATCAGAAACTTCACCAACAGTCGCGCGTAAGCGTACCGCAGCAACTGCTAAAGCTAATAAATTACCTGAATTTTCTTCTGCCGCCTTTGTTAACGCAGCCAACGCCAAGACAACCTGCGTATTATCGCGTTTAGCTTTTACGCTTTTTAAGCGCTCAAGTTGGTTATTGCGCACCTTATCGTTATCAATAATCAAAACATCAACTAAGTCCTCTTCAGGTAATTGATATTTATTTACGCCCACAATAACATCGGCGCCAGAATCTATTTTGGCTTGTTTCTCAGCAGCAGCCGCTTCAATTTTCAGTTTTGCCCAACCGCTCTCAACCGCTTTAGTCATGCCACCGAGGGCATCCACTTCAAGAATAATTTCCCAGGCCTTATCAGCCATTTCTTGAGTCAAGCTTTCCATTAAATAGGATCCAGCCCAAGGATCGATTACGCTACTTATATGCGTTTCTTCTTGCAAAATTAATTGCGTATTTCGAGCAATACGGCTTGAGGTAGCAGATGGTAAAGCAATGGCTTCATCAAAAGAATTGGTATGCAAGGATTGGGTGCCACCAAAGACAGCAGCCATAGCCTCAACCGTAGTGCGCACTACATTGTTATAAGGATCTTGCTCGGTTAAGGACCAACCTGAAGTTTGGCAATGGGTGCGAAGCATTAATGACTTCTGATTTTTAGGATTAAATTCTTTCATCATGCGCCACCACAATAAGCGCGCTGCCCTTAACTTAGCAACTTCTAAATAAAAGTTCATGCCAATCGCAAAAAAGAATGACAGGCGCCCCGCAAAGCCATCAATATCAAGCCCTTTGGCCAGCGCCGTTTTAACATACTCTTTACCATCTGCCAAAGTAAAGGCCAACTCCAGAACTTGATTGGCGCCTGCCTCCTGCATGTGATAACCCGAAATAGAAATCGAATTAAATTTCGGCATGTGCAAAGTGGTGTACTCAATAATGTCACCAATAATGCGCATCGATGGTTCAGGCGGATATATATACGTATTACGCACCATGAACTCTTTTAAAATATCGTTTTGAATCGTGCCAGATAACTCTGCCTGACTCACGCCTTGCTCTTCACCAGCAACAATGTAGCCCGCCAAAATAGGTAGCACTGCGCCATTCATCGTCATCGACACAGAAACTGTATCGAGGGGAATTCCGTCAAATAAAATTTTCATATCTTCAACTGAATCGATTGCCACTCCGGCTTTACCTACATCACCGGTAACGCGGGGATGATCGGAGTCATAGCCACGATGGGTGGCTAAATCAAATGCCACTGAAATACCCTGACCACCTGCAGCAAGCGCCTTGCGATAAAAGGCGTTGGAATCTTCCGCCGTAGAAAAACCTGCGTATTGGCGAATTGTCCATGGTCGCACCGAGTACATCGTAGCTTGTGGCCCACGTATAAAGGGCTCAAAACCTGGCAATGAATCTTTAAACGGGAGGTCGCGGACATCGGCCTCGGTATATAAGGCCTTCAGGTGAATGCCATCAGGGGTTTGCCAGCCCAGTTGATCAACTTGGCCCGCTGGTGCCGATTTTTCAGCTAATTTACGCCATTCCTCTAGGCTGGGCTTAGCCCTGCCAGGCCAAGCGCTAGCGGTAGTTTGCGGCGATTTACGCCCAGATTTACGATCTTTACTCATTAATGGCTCCTATTTAGCCTTTTTACTGATTAAAGCAACTAATGGTGTAATTGTGCTTGACAAATGTCCTCCTGTCTAGCTATTGTATACATAATTATGAATACAAAAATGAATTCACGGCCATTATATGAAGAAGTCGCAGAACGACTTAGAACCCAAATCTTTGCTCACGACTTTGCCCCGGGTAGCTGGCTAGACGAACAAAGCCTCGCTGAAGAGTATGGAATTAGCCGCACCCCCATGCGGGAAGCCATTAAAGTGCTGGCTGCTGAGGGTTTAATTACCATGAAGTTACGGCGGGGGGCGTACGTTACCGAAGTACATCAAACCGATTTAGCGCAAATCTTTACGGTGCTCTCGCTTTTAGAAGGGGAAGCCGCTAAAACAGCAGCCCTCAAGGCCAGCGAAAGTGACCTCAATCGCTTAGATGATCTGCATTTAAAGCTGGAAAAGGCTGCTGCCGATCGCGATTTAGAGCAATTCTTTGCAATAAACGTGCAATTTCATGAGCTTTTACTCGAAATTACCGCTAATCCATGGATGACGGGGGTCATCGCCGATTTACGCAAGGTACTGAAGCTACAACGTCGCAATTCCTTAGATCAAACCGGGCGCCTCCAAAATTCATTACTCGAGCATCGCAACATCCTCAAAGCTATTTTGCAACGTGATGGCGAACTAGCAGCCAAAGCTATGCGCGCGCATTTAGCACAAGGCCTAGTAGCTAGCCGCTAATTAGTATTTGCCGCCCCAGTTTATTAGGGCCTAAATCAATTATTTTTTTACGAGTAATGGACCAGGTAAAGAGGCCAAATAAGCGGCGATATTGCGCATTTGTGGCTCGGTCAAGCCTTTGGCCTGAGAACCCATGATGGCATTTTTACGTCCGAAGTTCGCATTCGTCTCAACTTGATACGAGCGTAAAGCGTAGTACAGATAATCTTCATGCTGCCCAGCCAGACGAGGATAAGTCGGTGCAATCGAGGTGTAAAAATCGGGGCCATGACAGGCGGCACAGTTACGTTCAGCAACTAATTTTTTCCCGCTCTCAATATCCGCTGCCGAGGCTACGCCCATGCTGGCAAGAAAAAGAAGGCTGATAACTATAAATTTCATAAACAAACCTTTAAATCAAAATCACTTCATCGAATTAATCGGGGAACTACTACTTTGCGCGGCATAGTATTCACCAATATCAGCCATATCTTGATCCGATAGGCTAGTAGAAATAGCGCGCATCGTGGGGTGTTTACGCTCGCCTTTTTTGTAGGCAAGTAAAGCGCTGGAAATATAGGCTGAATTTTGCCCCCCTATTTTAGGTACGTGATAGACCAAGGGGTAATCCGCACGGTAGTCGGGAATGGAATGGCAGCCTGTACACAACCATACCTTGGCTTTACCAGCTTCAGCAGAGCCTTTAAGGTCTTGGGCTTGCGCCCTCACACTAAAGCTCGAGAAGGCAAAGCAAACCCCGCCTAACAAAAGCACTAAGGGGTAAAGTCGATTGGCAGAGTTAGGCTTGGCGGCAGATAATTTATTCATGAAAAAATATACTAAGCGGTTTTAAGTTGCTCAGATTATAGCGGACTAGACGTCCACTGCCCCACTCTCCCCCCTTGCTCCCTATGTCATTCCTAGGCAAAATGGCTACACCCTCTCCTTATTTAAGCGAATTTAGATGAAGCAAACCCCACCCCTCTCTCCCAGCACCTTTAACGGCTCAAGCACTTATATCGCTACAGCGGACCTCAAGCTCGCGGTGAATGCAGCCCTTACCTTACAGCGCCCTTTATTAATTAAGGGGGAGCCAGGCACTGGCAAAACGATGTTGGCCGAAGAGGTAGCCTCAGCTTTAAAAATGCCGCTCTTACAGTGGCACATTAAATCTACTACTAAAGCCCAGCAAGGCCTCTATGAATACGACGCAGTAAGTCGCTTACGCGACTCACAACTAGGTGATGCCAAAGTAAATGACATTCGCAATTACATTATTAAAGGGGTGCTCTGGCAAGCTTTTGAAGCCGAGGAACCGACGGTGTTATTAATCGATGAAATTGATAAGGCCGATATCGAGTTTCCCAACGATCTCCTGCGAGAAATTGACCGGATGGAGTTTTATGTTTACGAAACCCGTGAACTCATTCGGGCTAAACATCGTCCTTTGGTTATTATTACCTCAAATAATGAAAAAGAATTGCCTGATGCATTTTTACGCCGTTGTTTCTTTCATTACATTGCCTTTCCCGATGCGGCCACGATGCGCAGCATTGTTGCGGTCCATCACCCAAACTTACAAGCCGATTTATTAGCTGCTGCCCTGCAATCGTTTTATCAAATTCGGTCTTTGCCGGGGCTGAAGAAAAAGCCATCAACTTCAGAATTAATCGATTGGTTAAAACTACTTTTAGCTGATGGCGTTTCGCCGGCAGCGCTTTATCAAAGCGAGGAAAACGTATTAATCCCCCCCTTGCATGGCGCCTTACTCAAAAATGAACAAGACTTACAGCTATTTGAGCGTTTAGTGCTCATGAATCGGAACCACCGCTAACGTGCTCATTGATTTTTTCAGCCAATTAAAAAAGGCCAAAATACCAGTCTCAATACTGGAATTTCTTACTTTGCTTGAAGCGCTTAAGCAAGGTGTTATCACCCCTTCGATCGATGCATTTTATCAACTTGCCCGTCTGACCTTAGTCAAAGATGAGCAATATTTCGATCGCTTTGATCAGGTCTTCGGGGCCTATTTTCAAGGCATCGAAAATATCATCACCTTACAACCTGAAATTCCGCTCGCTTGGCTTGAAAAACAATTGCAACGGGTATTAACTGCTGAAGAAAAAGCCGCCTTGCAAAAATTAGGTGGGCCCGAGGCTTTAAAAAAACGCTTAGCCGAACTCATGCAAGAGCAAAAGGGTCGCCACGAAGGTGGAAAAAAATGGCTCGGTACAGGCGGGTCATCGCCCTTTGGAAATGCTGGTTATCATCCAGAAGGCATTCGCCTCGGGGGTGAAAGTGCTGGCAATCGCACCGCCATTAAAGTCTGGGAAGCGCGTGAATTTAAAGACTATGACAGTAATTTAGCCCTCAGCTCGCGCAATATTAAGATCGCCTTACGCCGCTTAAGGCGCTTCGCTCGAACTGGTTCAGCGCTCGAATTTGATTTAGATAAAACCATTCACTCGACCGCTGCTAATGCGGGCATGCTCGATATTCAAATGCGCCCAGAGCGACATAACCAAGTTAAAGTGTTATTACTCATGGATGTCGGCGGCTCAATGGATGATCATGTAGCGCGAGTGGCTGAATTATTTTCGGCTGCCAAAAGTGAATTTAAACATTTGGAACATTATTATTTTCATAATTGCGTTTACGAGCGCTTATGGCAAAGTAACCGCCGCCGGCGCGATCAAATATCCGCTACTCAGGATATTATTAATACTTACTCGGCTGATTACAAGCTCATTTTTGTGGGTGATGCCACGATGTCACCGTACGAAATACTTTCCCCTGGAGGATCAGTCGAGTTTGATAACCGCGAATCGGGGGCCGCTTGGCTAAAGCGTTTGCTTAATCATTTTCCACATTACGCTTGGCTTAACCCAGAGCCAGAAGCCGTTTGGCAATATCGTCAGTCGATTGAAATGGTCCAAAATCTACTGCAAGGAAAAATGTATCCAGTAACATTAGCGGGCTTAGAAAGCGCGATGCGCCAACTGTCAAAATAATATATAAATTTAAAGGTCAAATTATGTCTAGTGCTTTAATTGATAATCGCTTACAAACCCTAGGCATTCAATTACCAGCAGTTGGTGCGCCAGCAGCTGCTTATGTCATGGCAGTACAAACCGGTGAATTGGTTTTTCTTTCGGGTCATATTGCTAAACACGATGGCAAGCCTTGGGTGGGTAAGCTAGGTAAGGATATGGATACAGCTACCGGAAAAGCTGCCGCCCGAGCCATTGCAATCGATCTAATGGCTACTCTGAAAGCACAAGTGGGCTCGCTTGATCGGGTCAAGCGCATTGTGAAAGTAATGGGCCTAGTGAACTCGAGCGATACCTACACCGACCAGCATTTAGTCATTAATGGTTGCTCAGAATTGCTGTTTGAAGTTTTTGGCGCTGCTGGCCAGCATGCACGAAGCGCCTTTGGGGTAGCGCAAATTCCCTTAGGCGCTTGCGTAGAAATTGAATTGATCGCAGAAATTGAATAGTACTGATTTAAGTGTACTAAAAACCGCAGTTGCTTGGCTGCAGGCGGGCGAGCGCATCGCCATTGCTACGGTCGTGCAAACCTGGGGATCTTCGCCCCGGCCGGTAGGTTCTTGGTTAGTGATGCGTGCCGATGGGCAAGTTGCCGGATCGGTATCAGGCGGCTGCATTGAAGATGATTTAATGCGGCGCGTGCAAACTGAAATACTGACTCGGAGTACTCCTGAACTCGTCATCTATGGGGTCAGTCAAGCAGAGGCAGCTCGCTTTGGGCTGCCTTGTGGTGGCACCCTTCGTTTATTGGTTGAGCCGCGTCCGCAATTATCTATTCTAGAAAATTTATTAAAATTAATTTCTAATCAACAAATAGTCCGACGCATTGTAAATGTGCAAACGGGTGAATCTATTTTAGAAACCGGTGCGCGTAATGATCTATTTACCTTTGCCGCAGACCATATGCAAACTTCATATGGCCCGCGCTGGCGCATGATTCTAATCGGCGCAGCACAGCTATCACTCTATTTAGCCGACTTTGCAATTGCGAGTGATTTCGAAGTAATCATGATTGATCCACGTGAAGAATATGCAGCTGGATTAGAAGCAAGCCTTGGCAAAGATAATCTGCAATTTATTCAAGATATGCCTGACGATGCATTATTAACGCTTGCCGTTGATCCCCATACTGCTGTGGTGGCGCTTACTCATGATCCAAAGCTCGATGATATGGCCCTCATTGAAGCACTCAAGTCGCCAGCATTTTATGTAGGCGCTTTAGGTAGTCATACTAATAATCAAAAACGCAAGGCGCGTTTGCGTGAATTCGATTTAACCCAAGCACAGGTAGACCGCCTATTTGGCCCAGTTGGGCTTGCCATTGGCGCATTAACCCCACCAGAAATAGCCATTGCAATCATGGCGGAAATTATTGCAGTACAACGCGGAGTAGCTGTGCCTCTAAAGCGCCTTTAAGCGCCCTTCTTTTAAGCGCGGATCTACATAGTGACCTTTGCGCGCGCGATTGCCCGCAAACGACTTCAAGGTTTTACTATCTAAACTCCGCTCAGTCGGTTTACCGCCGCGACCAATGCCCGAATAGTTTGCCCCGTCAACGCCAACTGCAATTGCTGCGCTTAAGTTCTCGCCATCATCCAGACCCATGAGAATCATGCCTTTACCGCCAGCAGGCAAGCGCTTTAATTCATCTAAAGGGAAGACTAATAAACGTGAACTTGCTGATAAGCAAGCTACTTGACGCATGCCCTCAGACACTTTCACTGCAGATAAAGGCGCGTCACCACCCGGATGCTTGGTATCGACTCCAATAAAGGCTTTACCGGCTTTATTGCGGGTACTCATATCGGCTACATTGGCTAAAAACCCATTACCAGCGCGGGTGGCTATTAAAACTAAATCGTCAACCTGTCCAGCGTAATAAGACACCATCTGCGAGCCTGGAGCTAAATTAACAAAGCTTGTTAACGGTGCACCGTCGCCACGGGCGCCGGGTAACTCGCTAACCGGAATGGTATACACCCGCCCATCGCTACCAAAACCTTGGATCACATCTAAGGTGCTGCATTCATATGTAGCATACAAAGCATCGCCAGCCTTAAATGAAAATTGCTGATCGTCATGCTCTTGTCCTTGGCGCACTCGCACCCAGCCTTTTTGCGAGACGATGACGGTAACTGGCTCATCGAGTACTTTGGTTTCAGCTACTGCGCGCTTATCTTCTTGAATTAAGGTCCGCCGCGCATCGCCAAACTCTTTGGTATCGGCTTCAATTTCTTTAATAATGCATTTACGCAAGGTAGCATCACTTTGTAATAAGCCTTGCAAATCATCACGTTCAGTTTTTAATTCTTTCAATTCTTGTTCAATCTTGATACCCTCAAGACGCGCTAATTGACGCAAACGAATGTCAAGAATATCTTCCGCTTGACGATCGCTTAATTTAAAGGCTTTTATTAAATCAGCTTTGGGCTCATCGCTTTTACGAATAATTTTAATCACTTGATCAATATTCAGAAGAACAGTGCGACGTCCTTCTAAAATATGCATCCGATCTTTTACTTTGCCAAGCCGGTGAGCAGTACGACGAGTAACGGTTTGCACCCGAAACTCTAGCCATTCTTGTAAAATATCGCGCAAGCCCTTTTGGCGAGGACGTCCATCGTTACCAATCATTACCAAATTAATCGGCGCATTCGACTCTAAAGAGGTGTGCGACAGTAATAAATTAGCGAATTCATGCACGTCAATATTTTTACTTTTTGGTTCAAAGACCAAACGCACTGCGGCATCTTTACTCGATTCATCACGCACACCGTCTAACATACTCAATATGGTTTGGCGCGAATTGATTTGATCTGTACTTAAAGCTTTTTTACCAATCTTCACTTTCGGATTAGTAAGCTCTTCAATTTCCTGCAAGACCCGTTGGCTTGACGTGGCGGGGGGCAACTCGTTCACCACAATTTGCCATTGACCGCGGGCCAATTCTTCTATAGACCAGCGAGCACGCACTTTTAAACTGCCCCGCCCACTTTCATAAATTTGCGCAATTTCAGCCGCCGGTGAAATAATTTGGCCGCCACCAGGAAAATCGGGGCCCGGCAGGTAAGTCAATAAATTAGCGGTGGTTAATTTAGGTGACTTCATTAGAGCAATTACAGCACTTGCCACTTCGCGTAAATTATGTGCAGGAATTTCCGTTGCCATGCCCACAGCAATTCCCGATGCGCCGTTAAGCAACACAAAAGGTAGACGTGCTGGCAGCATTTTTGGCTCTTCAAACGAGCCATCGTAGTTCAGCGCAAAATCGACCGTCCCTTCATCAATTTCACTCAATAAGAGATTCGCAATTTTAGTCAGGCGAGCTTCGGTATAACGCATCGCTGCTGCACCATCACCATCACGTGAGCCAAAATTACCTTGTCCATCAATTAGGGGATAACGCAAAGAAAAACTTTGTGCTAAACGCACTAGCGCATCGTAAGCCGACTGATCGCCATGCGGATGAAACTTACCTAAGACATCACCTACAACACGTGCGCTTTTTACCGGTTTTGCATCTGCCCGTAAGCCCATTTCGCTCATTGAAAATAAAATTCGCCGTTGCACGGGCTTCTGGCCATCGGCTACTTCAGGCAAAGCTCTGCCTTTGACAACACTAATGGCGTAATCTAAATAAGCCCGTTCAGCGTATACCGCCAGCGTTAAATGATCTTCACCTTCGTCGCCTAATTTACTCCCGCCCCCACTAGCTCTGGTTCGTAGTCCTTGAGGGCTAGTCAAGACCTCAATCTCATCAAATAAATCGGCCTGCCCTTTTTTGCTCGGTGCTTTCTTCTGAGGTTTTTTACTTGCCATTAAATATCTGCCTCGACTTCATTACCGCGTTCCTCTAACCAATCCCGACGCGCACCTGATTCTGCTTTACCCATCAACATATCCATCGTCTTAAACGTATCTAATTCACTCAGCTCACCCAACAGCACCGGTAATAAACGGCGAGTATCTGGGTTTAAGGTGGTATCCCATAATTGCTCAGCACTCATTTCTCCTAAACCCTTAAAACGGGATATTTGCCAAGCTGCTTCACGTACGCCATCTTTACGTAACTTATCCTCAATGGCAATTAGCTCACTGCTATCTAGTGCATACATTTTTTGTGCTGGCTTTTTACCTCGTGCCGGTGCATCAACCCGAAATAAAGGGGGACGGGCAATATAAATATGGCCTAAGTCAATTAAACGGGGAAAGTGTTTATAAAATAAAGTAAGTAATAGCACTTGAATGTGCGCACCGTCTACATCGGCATCCGACAAGATACAAATCTTGCCATAGCGTAAGTTTGATAAATCGGGTTCATCATTCGCGCCATGCGGGTCGACCCCTATTGCTACGGCAATATCATGAATTTCATTGTTAGCAAATAATCGATCACGCTCAGCTTCCCAAGTGTTAAGTACTTTGCCGCGTAAAGGTAAGATGGCTTGATATTCTTTATTACGACCCATTTTGGCCGAGCCGCCAGCAGAGTCGCCCTCAACTAAAAAGATTTCATTGAGGGCTGTATCTTCACTTTCACAATCGGTTAACTTGCCGGGCAAAATTGCCACGCCCGAGGACTTTTTCTTTTCAACCTTTTGACCAGCACGAGTCCGCGCTTGAGCCTGCTTAATAACAAGTTCTGCCAAGGTGCGACCATAATCAACGTGCTGGTTTAGCCATAACTCCAAGGCCGATTTAGCATAAACGGAAACTAAACGAACTGCATCACGCGAATTTAAGCGCTCTTTAATTTGTCCTTGAAACTGAGGGTCTAATACTTTGGCTGACAAAATAAAAGAGGCTCGAGCAAAGACGTCTTCGGGCATGAGCTTCACGCCCTTCGGCTGTAAAGAATGCATTTCAATAAAGCCTTTTACTGCATTAAAGAGACCTTCGCGCAAACCACTTTCATGCGTACCACCAGCTGGTGTAGGAATTAAATTAACATAACTTTCTCGAATAGGTGGGCCATCTTCAGTCCACGCCACAATCCAAGCGGCGCCCTCACCCTCGGCAAAATTATCGTCAGCTCCTTCCCCCGTAGAGTATTGTTCACCTTCAAATGGCGGAATCACTTCAGCGCTATGGCCACCCTGCGCCATCGCTTCATTTAAATATCCACGTAAGCCTTGGGTATATTGCCAAGTTTGGCTTTCGCCCGATTTTTCTTGAATTAAGGTGACTTTGACACCGGGTAAAAGTACTGCTTTTGAACGCAGTAAGCGAGTCAAATCGACCATTGGAATAAGGCCGCTATCAAAATATTTGGCATCAGGCCAAACGCGTACACAAGTACCATGATTTTTATCGGCTTTACTGCTCGCTTTGGTTTTCAGTTTTTCAATGAGATTGCCATTGGCAAAAGCTAGGCTAGAAACTTGCTGGTCGCGCCACACCGTAACTTCAAGGCGCTTAGACAAAGCGTTGGTGACTGAAACACCAACCCCATGCAATCCTCCTGAAAAGGCATAAGCGCCGCCCGAACCTTTTTCAAACTTACCACCTGCATGCAATTGGGTAAACACAATTTCGACAACAGGTAATTTTTCGGTTGGATGAATCCCAATTGGAATACCCCGCCCATCATCTTCAATGCTCACGCTGCTATCGGTATGCAAAGTCACCATAATTTGCTTCCCAAAGCCCCCTAAGGCCTCATCTGCAGCGTTATCAAGCACCTCTTGAATGACGTGAAGCGGGTTATCAGTGCGGGTATACATACCCGGGCGTTGCCGCACAGGCTCAAGACCCTTGAGGACCTGAATTGAAGATTCGCTGTATTGAGCGGGTTTACGTGTAGCCATGCGCAGAAATTGTAGTCATATCTGGGTAGGAAGTCGTAAATTTGCTTTCTGCGCACTAAAACCCTGATAAGCCCCAGGGATCTAAACCACTACCACAGGGGTTTTGGGTCGAATTTGCGATCCGTGACAAAATTGGGTCATGAGCACATTGAGTAATTTATGTAGGCAAGCTCCTATGGGGGTAATCTAGGGCATGGTTAATCCTTCCCAAGCTAACTATCAACCACCAAAAAATCACCTCCCTCTAAAACAGGTATTGATTTTTGGCGGCCTCTTAGTCACTCTCTCAATGGGTATTCGCCATGGCTTTGGTTTATTTAATTTACCGATTACCAGCGCGAATGGCTGGGATCGTGAAACCTTTGCCCTCACTATTGCTTTGCAAAATTTAGCTTGGGGTGCTATTCAACCGATTACAGGGGCTATTGCCGATCGGTTTGGCGCCTTCAAAATCATGGTTGGAGGGGCACTACTGTATGCGCTTGGTTTGGTGGGAATGGCTCTATCAACCGAAGTGCTGAACTTTACGCTGGCTGGAGGTTTGCTGATTGGTCTGGCGCAAACCGCTACGACTTATAGCATTGTGTTTGGCGTACTCGGACGCAATGTCTCTGCTGAGAAACGCGTTTGGGCTATGGGAATTGCCGCAGCGGCAGGATCGTTCGGACAGTTTTTAATGATTCCAATTGAACAGGGCTTAATTAGTGGCTTTGGCGCCCAAGATGCCTTGCTCATTTTGGCCCTCATGGCCACTTTAATGTTGCCGGCAGCCTTCATGCTGCGAGAGAAAAATTTTAGTCACAACCAGAAGTTAGGTGAGCAAACATTAAAGCAAGCATTGCATGAAGCCTTTGGCAACCCTAGCTTTCGCCTACTGACCCTAGGTTATTTTGTTTGTGGTTTTCAAGTGGTATTTATTGCGGTGCACTTGGCGCCTTATCTTAAAGACATGTCTACACTTTATCCTGCCGTGGGCAGCCCAATGGTTGCAACTACCGCGCTTGCGCTCATTGGTCTATTTAATGTGGTCGGCACTTACTATTCCGGTGTAATTGCGCAAACCATTCCCAAGAAATTTTTACTTAGCGGCATCTACCTCACTCGCTCCGTGGTAATTGCGGCTTTTATTCTACTTCCCATTACCCCCATGACGACCTACATTTTTGCTGCTTTTATGGGGGTCTTATGGCTCTCTACCGTACCCTTGACGAATGGCATCGTGGCGCAAATATTTGGTGTCAAATATTTAACTACCCTGTCTGGCTTAGTCTTTTTCTCGCATCAATTAGGGAGTTTTTGTGGCGCATTTTTCGGGGGGTATTTATTTGATAAAACTGGTTCCTATCAAATTGTTTGGTTCATAGCAATTGTCTTAGGAATCTTTGCTGGCCTCGTTAACCTGCCCATTCGTGAACAAGCCATTGCGCGTTCAGCCTTGGCATAAGTACAATGCAAAGATGAAACGCACCCTTTTTATTGCGGATAAAAGCCGCAAACTATGGCTTACCCTCTTGGCTTATGCCTTCATTACAATCGCACTTGGCCTTAGTTTTGCTGCATATTACGCGCCCACAGTCATGGTCAATATGACCAATCAGGTCTGGGCATTTTGTGGTTGGTAATCGTTGTGCACGATTACCAAAAAAGTAAAGAGCTTGCAACGGTAATTCTGCCCGCCGTAGCACAATGGATAGTGCAACCGCCTCCTAAGCGGTAGATCCAGGTTCGACTCCTGGCGATGGGACCACCCTAAGTTATCCACAGCTTTTGTGGATAACTTTATAAAAGCGCATGTAAGTCCTCAATTTGTAAAGATTGATCTTGTTTGCTAAAAAATTAAGCACAGGTATTTTCTAAGTAGAAATTGAGCACCAAAATTGTGAATTGCTGATTAGAAAAAATATATTTTTACTAGCCCTTGCAGAATCGTTTACATTGTGATCTAGACTGTACTGAAATAGTCGATAAATACATAATTGGAGAAACTTCATGTTGCTACAACTTCGCTACGGCTTGCTTATTGCTGCACTCGTCTGCAGTGCTTTTACGCCGCTTGCGTTTGCGCAAAGTACCTTTCCCAATAAAGCCATTCGCTTAGTGGTGCCGTTTCCTGCTGGCGGAGCGACTGATAATATTGCCCGACCCCTGCAACTCGAACTACTTGTTAGTGACAAATGGAATGTGATTATTGATAACAAGCCAGGAGCAGGTGGCAATATTGGCGCCGATGCGGTGGCCAAAGCACTGCCCGATGGTTATACCTGGCTCATGGCTTCGGTAGGTACGCATGGTATTAATCTTCCCTTATATACGCAAGGCGGCGGCAAACTACCCTTTGACCCCATTAAAGACTTCACGCCAATCAGCTTGGTAGCCGAACTACCCAATGTACTCATCCTTAATCTTGATTTTGCTAAACGCCACAATATTAATAGCGTGAATGATTTAATCGCCTATGCGCGTGCCAATCCAGGCAAAGTGAACATGGCCTCAAGTGGTAATGGCACATCGATTCATATGGCTGGGGAATTATTTAAGTCGATGACCAAAACATATATGGTGCATTTACCTTACCGCGGCAGCCCACCCGCAATAACTGATTTAATGGCGGGTAATGTCGACATAATGTTTGATAACCTGCCCTCGGCAATTAGTTATATTAAAGCGGGTCGACTCAAAGCTTTGGCAGTAACTAGTGCAAAACGCTCGCCCGCCTTCCCCGATTTACCCACCATTGCAGAAGCCGCAAAATTACCGGGTTATGAAGCGACCTCTTGGTTTGGTATTGTTGGGCCAGCCAATTTGCCCCCAGAAATTTTGAAGCAAACTAGCACCACTTTGATGAAAGCAATTAACAGTCCAGCAGTGCGTGAAAAATATTTAGCCATGGGTGCAGAGCCAGTAGGCAATACGCCCGCACAATTTGCTACCTTCATTAAGAATGAAATTGCTAAGTGGACGAAGGTTGTAAAAGATTCAGGCGCTAAAGTTGACTAAGTAAGCTGTCAGTTGTTAACTTAATTTTGATAATAATTTACTTGGGCTAATTATTTCAGGATCAAGAATTAATTCAATGATTGCGCCTGTTTTACTTTTTAAGGCGGCCGTAAAGGCGGCGGCAAACTCAGCGGTTTTGCTTACCCGATATCCCGGCATTCCAAAGCTTTCAGCTAGCTTAATAAAGTTAGGATTTGTTAAGCCAGTGCCTAGAACACGGTTCTTAAATTCGCGCTCTTGGTGCATACGAATGGTGCCCAAAATGCCGTTATTCACAATAATCACAATCGGATATGCAGCGTAGCGCATCGCAGTAGCCAACTCTTGACAGGTCATCATAAAATCGCCATCGCCACAAAATGCAATGGCAACCCGCTGCGGATCCAAAATTTTGGCCGTAATAGCAGCAGGCAAACCATAACCCATTGAGCCATTGGCTGGCGCAAGTTGCGTGCGAAATGGGCCGTACGGATAAAATCGATGCAACCAAGTAGCAAAGTTACCAGCGCCATTACATAACACTGCATTACGCGGAATAAGTTGGGCAAAAGAAGCCACAATTTCAGCTAACTGCAAGTCTCCTTGCACGGTTACGGGGGCAGAAAATCTCACATATTCAGCATGGGCAGCTACCATTTGAGTTTGATCGTAATCCCGCGGCATCCGCACTGCATCTAGGGCTGCACAAAAAGCAGCAGGGCTTGCATTGACAGCAAATTCAGGGCGATACACGCGACCCAACTCTTCTGCTCCAGCCAAGACGTGAATTAAGGTAGCCTGTGGGGTAGGAGGCGAAATAATTTGATAGCCAGCGGTAGTCATTTCACTTAAACGCTCGCCAATGACCAGTAACACATCGGCGGCTTTGACGCGCTTAACTAATTCTGGGTTGGCACCAATACCAAGGTCACCAGCAAAACAGGGTCGTAAATTATCAATGTGATCTTGCGAGCGAAAACTAGTGGCAACGGGTACTCCCTCGCGTTCGGCCCAAGCAGCAATATCATTGCACGCCGAGGCATCCCAGCCGCCGCCACCAATTAAGACTAGAGGGTGCTTAGCCTTGCTAAAGGCTTGCATGGCTTGCTGAAAATCGGTTTGATTTAAACCTGGCTGCACAATGTGCGCTGGTTTTACGGGGGATTCTTGCCCAATAGCAAACAGCATATCCTCTGGTAAAGCTAGCACTACAGGTCCTTTGCGACCCGCCTGGGCAACATGAAAAGCATGTGAAACAAACTCTTCAATCCGCTCCACCCGATCAATGCTGCCCACCCATTTAGCGCACTCTGAATAAAGCCGGCGGTAATCCATTTCTTGAAACGCTTCGCGTTCCACCATATTTGTACCCACTTGACCAATTAGCAAAACCATCGGGGTGGAATCTTGATACGCCGTATGTACCCCAACCATGGCATTACTCGCGCCTGGGCCACGGGTAACCATCACTACGCCAGGTTTACCGGTTAGCTTAGCGTAGGCTTCAGCCATATAAGCAGCGCCACCTTCATGCCTACAGGTAATAAATCGAAACCGTGTGTCATGATCAACTAAACCATCGAGCAGGGGTAAAAAGCTTTCACCCGGAACGCCAAAAGCCATCTCAACCCCTTGGCGAATGAGTGCGTTGGCTAAAATTTGGCCCCCATGGGGTAAGCCAGCTTGAGGTAAGTCAGTTTGATTGTTACTGGGGGAAGATAAATTCATTAAAACACCTACTCCTTCGTTTTTTCTCTTACACTCTCACGACATGGATTCGCTAAACACCAGCACGCAAGCCGCTTTGGAAGAAATGCTCCAAAATACTGCGCGTACCCCACCGGTCGACTTTTTGCCCGTCTACTTTAACCATAGTTTAATTGGTTGCATCAACCCCGAGTTTATTCCCTACCTTCAAGAAACTTTAAATAAAGCACCTATTGCCCTTATTCAACTTGACCAGCAACGACTGTCCATTGCCCAAGGGCGCCCCATAGAGGTCAGTCAAAGCTTGCAAACTTTAACTGAACGCCTCCGCTTAGGCGGTCTAATTCCAGGTTGGCGCAATGAAGAATTTGCTTGGCTTGATGCCGATGGGCACGAGCACTTTCGCCTCGAACGGGCTGCCTTTAAAACCTTTGGCTTTCGTAGTTTGGCTGCGCATATTAATGGCTACACCAAAAGTGGCCTTATCTGGCTGGGTCGACGTAGTGAAAGCAAAAGTATCGACCCAGGCCGGCTTGATAACCTGAGTGCTGGCGGAATTAGCGCCGATGAAACTCCATGGGTGTGCGCTAAACGTGAATTATGGGAAGAAGCTGGGGTACCTATTCAGTTGGCGCAAGCCATTCAACCCGCAGGGCGAATCCCCCTGCGGCGGGTTAGCCCGCCTTTTGGCTTTCATGATGAATTACTCTATGTATACGATTTAGAATTACCCGATCATTTTGTGCCTACCAACCACGATGGTGAGGTTAGCGGCTTTATAGCCGTTAGTTATGCCGAGGCGGCAGCCCGTATTTTGGCCGATGAGTTTACAGGAGATGCCTCTTTGGTCACGGCCGATTTTATTTTGCGCCACAGTAAACTAAAATAAATTAGCAGGTTTCACTTAGCGGCCATTTTTCGTGGTTAAATAAGACTTAAGGATGAAACAGGGGTGCCCTCCACATGAGTTGGTGGGGCTGAGAAAAACCCTCGAACCCGATCCAGGTAATGCTGGCGTGGGGAGTTCCATCAAACCGACACCCGGTTTCGTCCATCTAAATAATGTAAGGAGATGGGCATGAGCACAAAACACGAGATTCCTAGTCTAAAAAGTCTTGAGCGCGACTTTGGGCAAAAATTTGCCTACCCCGCCTCAACTAAAACCTATCTCACTGGCTCGCGCGCGGATATTAAAGCGCCCTTGCGCATGATTGAACAAGTGCCAACCCAAGTTGGAGATGTTGCAGTTCCCAACCCCCCAGTTCCCGTCTATGACACCTCAGGCCCCTACAGCGATCCCGATATTGTAATTAACCTAGAACAAGGCTTACCACTACTCCGTACGAACTGGATAAGCGAGCGCAATGACACGATTCAATTGGCTGGTCCAAGCTCTGAATATGGTGTCGCCCGCTCCAATGATGCAGACACCAAACATTTACGCTTTGCCCATATTGGCGCACCACGCGTTGCCAAATCTGGCCACAACGTCAGCCAAATGCACTATGCCCGCCAAGGCATCATCACCCCAGAAATGGAATACATTGCTTTGCGCGAATCGATGGGGCTAGAGCAGTTACGCCAAGACCCCCGTTATAAACAATTGCTGAAACAGCATCCTGGCAAAAGTTATGGCGCTAATTTGCCAGAAAACATGACCGCAGAGTTTGTGCGCCAAGAAGTTGCCGCTGGGCGCGCCATTATTCCTGCCAATATTAATCACCCCGAGCTTGAGCCGATGATTATTGGGCGTAACTTCCGCGTAAAAATTAATGGCAACTTAGGTAACTCGGCCGTTACCTCTTCAATTAATGAAGAAGTGGAAAAAATGGTTTGGTCGATTCGCTGGGGTGCCGATACCATCATGGATTTATCCACCGGTAAACATATTCATGAAACCCGCGAGTGGATCATTCGCAATTCGCCAGTACCAATTGGTACAGTACCCATCTATCAAGCGCTCGATAAAACCGGTGGTGTGGCCGAAGATCTCACCTGGGAAATGTTCCGCGATACCTTGGTTGAACAAGCTGAACAAGGCGTTGATTACTTCACTATTCATGCAGGCGTTTTATTGCGCTATGTGCCCATGACTGCCGATCGCATTACTGGCATTGTGTCGCGTGGTGGCTCCATTATGGCGAAGTGGTGCCTAGCGCATCACAAAGAAAATTTTCTGTACACCAAGTTTGATGAAATTTGCGAAATCATGAAGGCCTACGATGTCTCGTTTAGTTTAGGTGATGGCTTACGGCCTGGTTGCATTGCCGACTCAAACGATGCGGCTCAGTTTGGTGAATTGCATACGCTTGGTGAGCTCACTGCTAAAGCATGGCAGCACGATGTACAAGTAATGATTGAAGGCCCAGGCCATGTGCCAATGCAACGCATTGAAGAAAACATGACTGAAGAACTCAAGCATTGTTTAGAGGCGCCCTTCTATACCTTAGGACCACTCATTACCGATATTGCACCTGGTTATGATCACATTACCAGCGGCATTGGGGCGGCGCAAATTGGTTGGTATGGTACCGCTATGCTGTGCTACGTAACTCCTAAAGAACATCTCGGTTTGCCCGATAAAGAAGATGTGCGTGAAGGTATTATTACTTACAAAATTGCTGCACATGGCGCCGATTTAGCTAAAGGTTTACCAGGTGCACAAGTACGCGATAACGCTTTATCGAAGGCGCGCTTCGAGTTTCGCTGGGAAGATCAATTTAATTTAGGGCTCGATCCCGAACGTGCGCGTGAATATCACGATGCTACTTTGCCGGCCGAAGGTGCAAAAATCGCTCATTTCTGCTCGATGTGTGGGCCTAAATTTTGCTCGATGAAGATTACTCAAGAAGTACGCGACTACGCCGCCACTTTAGATGCTGATGGTAATCCTAAAGTCATTCCCATTACTCAGGATATAAAGCAAGGCATGGAAGAGAAATCAATTGAGTTTCGTCAGCGTGGCAGCGAAATTTATCAGTAACTCAACCGATATCTGCGCGCGATGAATTTAGCACATCAACACTATGCTGTTTTGGGCGCTGGTCTTCTTGGGCGGCTGCTGGCGGTCACGCTGGCGCAACGCGGTGCCAAAGTCGAGATCTTTGATCAAGGCGGCCCAGCGGCTGAGCATTCTGCGGCACATGTTGCCGCTTCCATGTTGGCGCCCTTGGCCGAATCGGCAATTACCGCAGCGAATGTGGTCAATATGGGTATGTATAGCCTAGCACGTTGGCCTAGTATTTTGGCGCAATTAGCTAAGCCCGTTTTTTTTCAACAAGCTGGCACACTCATTCTGTGGCATCGTCAAGATGTAGCCGAAGCAAAACGCTTTGCCGCTAAGCTAAATTACAATTGTGAACAGAATTCAGCACTGAGTACGCCACAATCACTTGGACTAGAAGATATTTATGCTTTAGAACCTAGCCTAGGTAATCGCTTCCAAGACGGTTTATTTTTACCCCATGAAGGTCAGCTCGATAATCGCCAATTATTAGCTTCCTTAGCTGAAGAATTACATCGCTTAAAGGTCAATTGTCATTGGTATCAAAGTATCGAGCCTCACGAATTACAGCAAAATCTTTACACAGGCATGATTGATTGTCGGGGCTTAGGAGCAAAGGCAGCGTGGGCCAAATCTAGCAATGAAACCAATCCATTACGCGGCGTACGGGGTGAGGTAGTCCGTTTGCATGCGCCTGAAGTTAAGCTCACTCGACCCATTCGCTTCATTCATCCGCGCTATCCCATTTATATTGCTCCCAAAGAAAATGATATTTACGTTATTGGTGCAACTGAAATTGAATCGGAAGATTTATCACCAGCAAGTTTGCGCTCAACCATGGAGTTACTGAGTGCCGCGTATACCGTACACAGTGGCTTTGCAGAATCCCGCATTCTTGAAACCCTCACCCAATGTCGCCCAACCTTAAAAAATAATTTGCCTGCCATTCGAATGACTGAAACTGGCGTTATGGCAATTAATGGTTTATATCGCCATGGCTTCATGATTGCACCTGCTATTGTCGATTGCGCTATCGAGTTGCTTGAAAACCGCGACTCACAGCAGATCGATCGGGTTCATAGCCCCTTAGCCGCGCAATTGCAGCTAGCCGTATTACCCGAGCGAGCTTTATGCGCATCGTAGTCAACCATATTCCCCGCGAAATTCCTGCACAAAGTAAAGTCAGCGATCTTTTGCAATTTATTTCTGCACAGCCGCCGTATGCAGTAGCCGTTAATTTGCTCTTTATTCCCAAGACCAAACATTCTGAGCACGTTTTAAATGAAAATGATCAGGTCGAAGTCATTGCGCCAGTAACGGGTGGTTAATCATTAATACTGCTATTTCAACGCTGCCATGACCGCACTCCTGCCCCTCCATTCAGCCGACAGCCTAGTTTTATATGGTGAAGTATTTGCCAGCCGTTTATTACTCGGGACCTCACGATATCCCTCGCCACAAATTTTAGAAAACACCATTCGTATCGCCAACCCCGCCATGATTACGGCGAGCGTGCGTCGCCAAGGCTCGGGACCTGCAGTTGCTGAAAGTGGTTTTTGGCAGCTCCTCAAAAAAATGGCGGTGCCTGTTCTTCCCAATACAGCCGGCTGCCATAGTCCACAAGAAGTCATTACCACCGCGCAAATGGCGCGTGAGGTATTTGAAACGCCTTGGTTAAAGTTAGAGCTCATTGGCGATGATTACACCTTGCAACCTGATACCCTGCAACTTGTACAAACTGCTAAGCATTTAATTAAGGATGGCTTTAAAGTGCTGCCCTATTGCACTGAAGATCTCATTCTCTGTCAGCGCTTAGTTGATGTGGGTTGTCAAGCTGTGATGCCTTGGGCTGCCCCCATTGGTACAGGTCAAGGCCCGCTGAACCCCTATGCCATGAAATTATTACGTGAGCGTTTGCAAGTTCCCCTCATCGTTGATGCGGGCTTAGGCTTACCATCCCACGCTTGTGCGGTCATGGAATGGGGTTATGATGCCGTACTACTAAATACTGCAGTAGCTTTAGCAACCGACCCTATCAACATGGCGCAGGCGTTTGCCCAAGCAGTTAGCGCTGGGCGAATGGCTTTCTTGGCGGGCGCGATGACCGCCCAAGATTCTGCACAAGCCAGTACCCCCCTTATTGGTACGCCGTTTTGGCATCAAGCTTAAAGCCCAGCGTTTATTTTATGGGTACAAGCTAATGAGTTTAATTCGTGATTTAGCCGATCAAATTATTGCAGCCCATCACAATGATGATCTATGCCTGCCCATTCCTCAAGCTACATTGGCAAACCCCCCTCCCACAATTCATCATGAACATACCCTAGATCATGTCGAGTTAGCAGGGGCCATTGCTGCAGTAGCCATGGGCTTTACTGAAGCTGACGCCAATATTGTTGGCAAAGCATGGTCAAGAATGACACATCTAGATGGCGGCTTTCATCCTCAAGCTTGGCCCAACCGACCAGAGCATTTCGATTTATTGCCTTGGTCTCGCGCGATGAATCCACAAGCGTTTCCAGAGTGTCCAAAGCGTTTGGGTCTATATGCAGTAATGCCCGATGCAAAATGGGTAGCACGCATGGTTGAGGCTGAAGCACCGACCATTCAACTGCGTTTTAAATCAACCGATCGCGCCGCAATTCACCGAGAAATTAAACAAGCTATTGCCGCTGTAAAAGATAGCAAATCGCTATTATTTATTAATGATTACTGGGAAGAGGCGATCGAGCAAAATGCTTATGGCGTTCATTTGGGCCAAGAAGATATTGCCAGCGCAAATTTAGAAGCGATTCGTCAAGCAGGATTACGCTTAGGGCTTAGTAGCCATGGTTATGCTGAAATGATTGCTGTTGATCGCTTATGTCCCAGCTATATTGCCATGGGCGCAATTTTTCCGACCAATTTAAAAGTGATGCCAACTGCCCCCCAAGGTTTAGGTCGCTTATATCAATACGCCAAACTGATGAGCGAGTATCCCCTCGTTGCTATCGGCGGCATTGATGCTGATAGCATTCATGCGGTAGCGCAAAGTGGGGTTGGTTCGGTTGCTGTAGTGAGGGCAATTACTCAGGCTAGCGACCCCAGCGCTGCAGTAAAAAAATTGCAAGAATTAATGAAAACATAAGCACCTTAACTTGCCAGTTTTACTGGGGATAAAAAGCATGCATATGCCATAAGGGCCCCGCACCAGAACCAAGGTTAAGATACTGCCCTGCGCTAATGCCTGCCGCAACGTATTCAATTGCTTTAGCTACTGCAGTCTCAAGCGATAAACCTAAGGCTAAGTAAGTAGCAATTGCCGCAGCAAGCGAACACCCCGAGCCATGGGTATTCAGGGTATCAATTCGCTGATGATGAAATTCTTGATGCTCAATACTGCTCGCACTTTGCCATAATAAATAATCAGTTAACTCGCTTGGTGTATTTGGTAAATGGCCGCCCTTAATTAGCACTGCTTGTGGGCCAAGTTGCATTAGCTCTTGCGCAGCCACGGGAAATTCATGCACTTGTGTAATTGCGCGGCCCAATAAAATCGAAGCTTCTAATAAATTTGGGGTAATTAAGCTTGCCAAAGGAAATAATTCGGCCCGCATAGCAGCAGCGGTTTCATTACCGCCTAAGCTAGCACCCGAGGTGGCTTGCAACACAGGGTCTAGAATAATTTGCTTCACTTGGTGACGGCGTAAAGTTTTAGCCACCACGTGCACAATTTCTGGGGTTGCCAACATCCCAATTTTGACTACATCAACTCCCATATCCGCAATAACGACATCAATCTGCGCCTCAATTACGTCTAAATCAATTGCTTGAATCTGCATCACCCCAAGGGTATTTTGTGCAGTAATCGCCGTTACTGCAGTCATCCCATACCCCCCTAGGGCGGTAATCACCTTCAGATCAGCCTGAATACCTGCACCCCCACTACTATCAGAGCCAGCAATACTGAGTACAAGGGGAATATTAGCGGAGGAAAAGTCAGTCATGGTCTATAGATCATAGTGTTTACAGTTAATGGAATTAATAACTACATAGAATTGGCTGAAAGAAATAAGTTAGTCTTCATCAGCTGCACCTAGGTATTAGCTATCGTGAAGCTTGCCACTCTGAAGAGCTTGACAAAATAACTCATAATCTTGCAAATTTTGTTTTGCGTACGTAATTGCAAACCGATATAAAGCATCATCAATTGCATGCGACTTTCCCAGATATCCCGCAATTTTTGCGGCATCACCAGAACGCGCATGACCTAACGCTAAGGCCCAGCCAAACATTTTGGCATAGTCTTCAAACGCCTCTAGGTCGCAACCGCCCTCGCCAAAAGTAAGGCCCCCCTTCATATCACGCAGTTGTCGTACATAATAGAATTTAGAAGCAGACGCCACATAGCCTAGAAAAATATCAGGTGCACCCTGAAGTAATCTTTGCCCAACAACTACACGGTGTGCTTGGTTTTTATAAATAGATGAGCCAATGTAAGGCGATAAGACGGATTCCTGAGCCTGTTTATATTGTAAAAATAAAGGGTCATCTAAGCTAGCGCCTTCAAAATACAGTATCCCACAAATGGTTCCCACACTACCAATGCCAACTACTTTTCGAACATAATCTTTTAATGAATAGCGATTAAATAAAAGTTCCTTATCGGGCAACAATGTTTTTTGATACTTAATTAATGCAACCTCTAATACCTCACGCATCGGCAGACCTTCCAGAGTAACATCCGCACGCTGAATTAAGGGTGGGTTCTCAACAAATTTTCTATCGCTACCAATTAAATCGGTAAATTTCTCTAAAACACCTAAATTGCATTGCCCCTTTGTTTTTTTGATGAATTGATCAAAAAGTTTTAAATGAGACTTACTAAAGTTATCCCGTACAACCCGTTCACCGAGAAATTCATAGGCTAAATTAACATAGCTTAATGAGGCATATTCTGTTAACTTTTCTCTGTAACTACTGATAATTTTACGAACTACTAATTCACTATCAGACTCGCTCCCGCCAAGTTCTTCGCAAGCAATAACTGCACTAGCAACTAATCTTTTTATGTCCCACTCCCAGCTACCAGGCAAGGTTTCATCAAAATCATTAATACCAAAAACTAATTTATGTTCAGTGGTAGCAAAAAATCCAAAATTTGAAACATGCATATCGCCACAAAGTTGCACATTGATATTAGTGGTTGGTTGACAAGCTAAATCTTGCGCCATAATTGCAGCGCCACCTCTATAAAAAGAAAATGGCGACTCCTTCATTCGCTGATAGCGAATCGGTATAGCAGGATGAAGACGGTTTTTTTCTTGTTTCTTCAGGATTTCGATAAGCCCTATTCTTTTTTTGGGCAATATAAAATTACCCTGCTCTGCTAAGCTCACTTTATTACGCAACGATTTTCCAAGGGCAAAACGATCAGCAATCGAAAGTTTTGCTCCGTTATTAGCGCTTGGCGTATCTAAAGTTGCTTTTTTAAGTGGTGGAGAAGCGCTTTTTTTAGGCATAGTTAAGAATATAGCCTATCCTATTTAAATTGTTTTGAAGGCTTAATTGCAGCCTACAGCATCGCCACCAAGGCAACTTCTGCTAGAATATCGGCTATTCCTCGATAGCTCAGCGGTAGAGCAGCAGACTGTTAATCTGTTGGTCCGTGGTTCGATCCCACGTCGAGGAGCCAAGGTTACGGAGCTCGCTTTTTGTTAGTTAAGTAGTTCAGTTTTAAATCTAAACTATTGCACCTTAGGCACGTCAAAAATAACTGGCAAGCTTACTGTAGCACCTGTAAGCTTAGTTGCTAATTCGTTTCTCGCATTTGCAGCTTCAGCTAAATTAGAAAATGTGGCTGAGACAATCTTTAAGTTGTCATAG
>NZ_JAJVCQ010000008.1:0-26267 GCF_021395235.1 Polynucleobacter sp. IMCC30063
CTGCCAGCAGGCTATCAATGAGTTCTTGGGGTACTGCTCGTTTTGCTGCTTCGGTCATCATCATTACTCCTATGGAGTGGGCTTTTACCCATTATTAGACCGTTTACACAAAATTTAGTACACCCCCGCGTACTGAAGTGGTCGATTAAGGCTGGTGGGGGTGCGGTGGGGTCCAGATCATGAGTAATGGATACGGGGTAGTACCAGTGTTTCTATTATTTCGAATCAAGACACCCAATCATCATCAAAATCCATTTCTGCTCAAATCACCCCAATGAAATCAATGAGTTACACGCATGTGGAAACGTTACCAGATAGAAATAATGACGAAGTGGGAATAAAAGTCTTCATTTTTTTGCTATTGATAATTAAATGTAGATGGCCCCCTTGTGATAATCTTGTCCAAATGTTGTCCAAGTAAACTCAAAGATTTGGTCAAGATTGACGTTACCGGTGTCGAAATGGAAGCCCTCACCGCAGTCCAAGTCGCCCTCCTCACCATCTACGATATGTGCAAAGCCGTAGACCGTGGCATGGTCATGAGTGATATCAAGCTCTTAGAAAAGAGTGGCGGTAAGAGCGGGGAGTGGAAAGCTAAGTAGGAAGCAATTAAGATAGGGGATATGACCGCATTTTTCCGTTCCCTATTTTTGTGCGCTGTTTTGCTTTTAACTGCTAGTTGTTCCAGCTTGCTTGCGCCTTTTTTTCCCGGCTACACAGCTACAGACAAAAAAAATACCCAAACACCCTTAAAGCCCTTCACTTTTAACGATTGGGCCTATTTGGTAGATTCAGCTAATCTCGAATGGTTTTATGACCCCACCACCCTTGAGCAGGATGATGAGGGCGTAATTAGCCTAGAGGTGATAACAAAGCCTAAGGGTAAGCCTTGGCCCAAAATTGGTATTCCGCCAAATGCCAAGGAGACTGCTCTAGATGCTCCCCCGGTGGGCATTTCTCATCCAGCGAACCCGCCAGAGTTTATTGAAGCAATTGTCGAGCCAAAGCTTGATCCTAAGCAAGAGCAGAAGTTATTTCCACTGACAGATATGGGCTCTAATCAGATGGCAGAAAAGATCACTGATCCCAAGTTAAATCTAAAGCCCGTCAAAAAAGTAGTGCCTATCATCTTTTTGCAACCTGCTCTGATTGAAATTGATTGCGCTCTCAATGTATTTAAAGCCCAAATCTCTGAAGTCTATGCGCCTTCAATCCCCTTCGTACCTGTTATACCCGGCGAAAGGCTATCGACGGCCCCAAGTCTAATACCAGAAATTTCTTCAAGCTTGAGTGATATCGGTGTAAGTAAAGGAGAATGGAAGGATATAAAAGGTAGTACCGCCATGCACTGGATTAAGGCGAGACTATGTGGTCGTACTATATTTGGTAATTTAACTCGCTATTATTTTTTATATCAAGATCCTCCTCCAATTAATCCCCCATTTAAACCTCAACTAAAAATACCAACTTCGGCTGGGGTATTTGGGCCTCTGAAGCTATACCCCTTCCTTGAATTTAATAGTCTTTATCAATCAGTAAAACTAAAGCCTTCCTTACCTCAACCAATTGTATTTAATCCTCTTTACAAACCAATAAATTTAGGTCCGCCGCCCCCGCCTCCGCCAGTGGTATTCGATATTCTGTATAAGCAACTTGTAGCTGATAAGAAAACAGGCAATAAAGAGATGCGCTTAATTTCATATAAGCTAGATACATTGTTAAGCGATGAAATTCTCTGGACTTATCGTGCTGATTGCCAAAATAAAAAATACCAACTAAATAAGTTGAATGAAGCAATTACGGGCCAATGGCTGCCCATTGGCAATGCGATTTCTTTCTCTGGGGTAGCCTTCAATCGAGCCTGTGGAAAACATGGTGATTACATGAATACCGTAAATGAGTTCACTAAGTAGTAAATACTAAGCTGACTCACTTACGGCATTTCAAGGTCTGCAGCTAGGCTTACCTTATTTGGTAGAGCGACATTCGGCCGGCAACAATTGTTGTGGCAGCGTTGACTCTTTAGATCGACAAGACCATCCGCCGGCCCAATTCATGCCTGCAGGCTTTGATAAATCAACCTCGCTTGGCATTGATGCATCGGGATCATTGGTTGGTATTAAAACTAAAGCATTTTTACCATCAACAGAAACAGATTGCTGAAAATCGATAGCAATTGCACCGCTTGGCAAAATTTCTATCAGCTTAACGCTGCGCGTTGGTACAAATGAGAAAGCGCCTTTCGTAGCTTCATCCATAGCAATAGTACCGCGGCTGGCAAAGACTTCAGTAACAGCCAGTTTTGCGCTTGACGATAAATTCATGCCTTCAACAATGCGACTTCGTGCAATATAGTCTTGGTATTGAGGTACAGCTACCGCCACCAAGATGCCAATGATGGCTACAACAACCATCACCTCAATTAAGGTAAAGCCATTACGTTTTTTCATGTTCAACTATCCTTTTCGAGTGGAAAATAGGATGATCAACTCATACGCTCAAGTACTCAAGCCGTTTAGGCATAAGAAAAAGCCGACTTTGTTTGTCGGCTTTTCAGATTAAGTGGTAAATCACTTATGCTTTATGGGCTCGTTTGCGTCTATTTTTTCTTTTAAGCCAAGTGCCCAGCAATACCACAAACACGACCCCTACCATTTCAAAAGTGGTATGTGCATCCTCCATTGCCACTTGAATCGTTTCTTTAATAGCAGGATCTTCAACAAACATACCACCAGCTAACAAGCCCAATAAGCCTGCGCCTAGGGTGATTACTACAGGGAAACGTTCCATTACTTTTAATAGCATGGTGCTACCAAAAATAATCAATGGAATGGATAAACCCAAACCAATGATGAGTAGTAATAGCCGCGTTTCTTCAGGGCCTTTTTGAGCCGCTGCAGCAACCGCAATAACGTTATCTAAACTCATGACTAAGTCGGCGATCAAGATCGTACGGATTGCTCCCCAGATATTTGACTCGGCCTTCATTTCGGGATCTTCATCGCTATCAGCTAGTAATTGCACGCCGATATAGAGCAATAAAATTGCGCCAACGATTTTTAAGTAAGGTAAGCCCAGCAGTTGCACTGCGGTAATGGTTAAAACTACCCTGAGAATAATGGCGGCGGCACTACCCCAGAAAATTGCGGTCTTTTGTTGTTTTGGTTGCAAATTACGTGAGGCCAAAGCAATTACCACTGCGTTATCGCCTGATAACAAAATATTTGCCACAATAATTGAGCCCAACGCCAACCAAAACGATGCATCTGAAAATGCTGCCATTAATTCCATAAAATCTCCTCAGTTCCTATTTTTTTATCATCTTTTTATATGCTGCTTTGCTTGAGTCTACGCACTTGCTTTTTATAGCATTGCTTTTAATAAAACTGCCATTTCCGATGGGTTGCGTGTGACCTTGAAACCACATTCTTCCATAACTACGAGTTTTGCGTCGGCCGTATCGGCACCGCCTGAAATCAATGCACCAGCGTGACCCATACGCTTACCTGCAGGGGCTGTAACCCCAGCAATAAAGCCCACTATGGGCTTTTTCATATTCTTTTGGCACCAGCGAGCTGCATCTGCTTCGTCTGGGCCACCAATTTCACCAATCATAATGACCGCATCGGTCTCGGGATCATCATTAAATAACTTCATGATGTCGATATGCTTTAAGCCATTGATGGGGTCACCGCCTATACCTACCGCAGTTGATTGACCTAAACCAATTGCGGTTAGTTGCCCTACTGCCTCATAGGTTAAGGTGCCCGAGCGACTGACCACACCAATGCGGCCTTTCCGATGAATATGGCCTGGCATGATGCCAATTTTGATTTCTTCAGGGGTAATAATTCCGGGGCAATTTGGGCCTAACAAGAGGGTTTTTTTGCCACCTTGGGCTTCCTTAGCGCGCATTTTATTGCGTACTTCCAACATGTCGCGCACTGGAATACCCTCAGTGATGCAAATTACAAAATCTAAATCCGCTTCGACCGCTTCCCAAATAGCAGCAGCGGCACCAGGTGGGGGTACATAAATAACCGATACGGTTGCACCCGTTTGTTGTGCAGCCTCTTTTACCGTGCCAAAAATGGGGATATTGAAAATCGATTCGCCCGCTTTTTTTGGATTGACTCCTGCCACGAAGCAATTTTTACCATTCGCGTATTCCTGACATTTTTCAGTATGAAATTGACCGGTCTTGCCCGTGATTCCTTGGGTAATCACTTTGGTATTTTTATTAATCAAAATTGACATAATCTAATTCCTAATTATTGAGATAACTAAATGAGTGGCTTTAACTAACGAGTTTGTATGGGTATGAAGTAGTACTAAGCAGCCTTTACTGCAGCCACTACTTTAGTTGCGGCTTCGGCCATCGAGTCGGCGCTAATGATGGGCAAGCCTGAGTCGGCCAAAATCTTTTTGCCTAAATCTTCGTTGGTGCCTTTCATTCGCACTACTAATGGCACTGAAAGGTTAACGGCTTTGCATGCTGTAACAACACCTTCAGCAATGACGTCGCATTTCATAATGCCACCAAAAATATTCACCAAGATGGCCTTCACACTTTTATTTTTTAGCATGATCTTAAATGCTTCAGTGACTTTTTCTGCATTAGCGCCGCCACCAACATCTAAAAAGTTCGCTGGTTCACCGCCAAATAATTTGATGGTATCCATAGTTGCCATGGCTAAGCCAGCACCATTAACTAAACAGCCAATATTGCCGTCAAGTGAGATATAAGCCAAATCAAATTTAGAGGCTTCAATTTCTGCGGGATCTTCTTCATCCTCATCACGATAAGCCACGATTTCGGGATGACGATATAAGGCATTGGCATCAAAATCAAACTTGGCATCGAGCGCTTTGATATTGCCGTTTCCTTCTAATATCAAAGGATTAATTTCCACCAATGAAGCATCGGTATCCCAATAGGTTTTATATAAATTCTTAAATACTTCACGCGCCTGAGGTAACGAACTAGCAGGAATACCAATACCATTGGCAATTTCGTCACATTGAGTATCGGTTAATCCTACCAAAGGATCGACAAAGACTTTAATAATTTTTTCTGGCGTTTTAGCGGCAACTTCTTCAATATCCATGCCACCTTCACTCGATGCCATGACCACATTTTTTTGCGTGGCTCGATCGGTCAAGATGCTGAAGTAGTACTCTTTTTTGATGTCGGCTCCATCTTCAATTAATAGTCGCCGTACTTTTTGGCCGCTGGGGCTGGTTTGATGGGTAATCAGTTGCATACCCAAAATTTCACTGGCAAAGGTTTTTACTTCCGCCATATTTTTTGCCAACTTAACCCCACCTCCTTTACCGCGTCCCCCAGCATGAATTTGTGCTTTTACGACCCATACTGGACCACCCAATTTTTCTGCAGCCTGTAAGGCCTCATCTACGCTAAATACAGGCATGCCATTGGGTACTGGAACATGAAATTGGCGCAAAATTGCTTTGCTTTGGTATTCGTGAATTTTCATAACTACTCCTGAAACGGGATTTGACTGGGCTTAACTGCGTAAGTCTAGCATTTTGCCGTGTCGAGGCAGCGTTTTATGTCCCGAGGGTAGTTACTGCTTATTGGGCTTACCGCTGATAATTCTAGCCACCAGATCAGCATTAAAGCCTTTGGAGACTAAAAATCGGTATTGCCGGGCACGTTCTTTGGGTTCAGTAGCGATAAGGTCAAACTTTCTCTCCCACAGCTCTTTAGCGCGGGTAAATTCGCTTAACTTCAATTGTTCAAGTAGTTCAGCGCTATGCTCGGAACTGACCCCTGCTCTATTTAATTCGCCTTGAATTTTTCGCATCCCATAGCGCTCGCTACGGCGGCGCACTAAAGCTTCGGCAAAACGGGTATCAGACAACCAACCACGTTGCTCAAAATCATCGAGAATGCTTTCGATCGTGAGCATGTTATCGCCTTCGACTAGGTCTATTTGAGAGGCGTATTCACTTAATTTACTACCTAGGTCTTTACGGCTGTACTCGCGCAAAGATAAAAGTCGCAAAGCCCGAGCTTTGAGACTCGGGCTTTGCGACTTACGGGCTTTTAGAACATCACCTGAATCAGGCATCAGCCGACTCGAGTTCCTCATCACTCAGCACACTGGCAACCACTTGTGTGCCCGACTTAACGCCTAATTTCTCCCGAATTTTGGCTTCAATTTCTTTAGCAATTTCTGGATTTTCTTTTAAGAATTCGCGCGCATTATCTTTGCCTTGGCCAATGCGCTCTGTGTTATAGCTATACCAAGAGCCTGATTTTTCGACGATGTCGGCCTCAACGCCCATGTCGATAATTTCTCCCTCGCGCGAAATACCCGTGCCATACATGATATCGAAGATCGCTTCACGGAATGGGGGCGACACTTTGTTTTTTACCACCTTCACACGGGTTTCATTGCCAACTACTTCATCGCCCTTCTTGATACTGCCAATGCGACGAATATCTAAACGCATAGTGGCATAAAACTTTAAGGCATTACCGCCTGTAGTCGTTTCTGGGGAGCCAAACATCACGCCAATCTTCATCCGAATTTGATTGATGAAAATGACCATTGAATTGGTTCGTTTGATAGTGCCAGTTAATTTACGAAGCGCTTGGCTCATTAACCGTGCCTGTAATCCAGGTAATGAATCGCCCATATCACCTTCGATTTCAGCACGAGGCACTAATGCAGCTACGGAGTCAATCACAATTAAATCGATTGAACCTGAGCGTACTAATGCATCAGCAATTTCAAGTGCTTGCTCACCCGTATCTGGCTGAGAAATTAAGAGGTTATTTACATCTACTCCCAAGCGGGTTGCATACTGCACATCTAAGGCATGTTCAGCATCAATGAATGCGCACGTGCCACCAATTTTTTGCATCTCGGCGATGGCATGCAGTGTGAGTGTAGTTTTGCCCGATGCTTCAGGACCGTATATTTCTATTACCCGGCCACGCGCTAAGCCCCCAACGCCTAAGGCAACATCGAGCCCTAAAGAACCGCTTGATACAACTTGTATATCGCGATTGATTTCAGCATCGCCCAATCGCATGATCGAGCCTTTACCAAATTGTTTTTCAATTTGCGCTAAAGCTGCTGATAGCGCCTTTTGTTTATCTCCGCTCATACCGTCAAACTCGGATGAGGCTGATTTTTTCTTGTCTTCCATGGCTATCCTTTTCGCTTTTAACTGGGCTTGGCCCGTGTCCTGTTTCTTTGTTACTAACAACTTAGGAGTTACTGTATATAAAAACAGTAGTCTTTGCAAGCACTCAATTTATTTAGGGCTATTTTTTTCTGTGAGGGGTGCTATTTTTGGCACTTGTTTAGCCCAAAATAGAAAAATAGGCATGCCAATTGCCCAAATAAGTCCAATTAAAACAATGGCTTGGGTTTGATTACCCCAAGTTGCCGCACCCATTTCAACGCCAGCTATGTAAGAAAGTGGGCCAAAGATACTTCCCAATAAGGCGGCTATTAGAGGTTTGCCCTGCAGCCAGGCCATCGACTGATTGAGGGTGGTGGCAAATAAAACCCATAGGGTCCACATCCAAATGGGCGAAAGAAATGGCCAGGGTACTGGGGATTTAAAGTGTAGAAGCCCTAAGTGCTGTAGCAGCGTATCGCCAACAAGTCCATACAGCCCAATTTTAAGGAATAAGCTGATTTCTGCCTTTTTAAAAGGTGCCTGCCAGACTGAAACGGCTACCAAGGCTAGGGAAAAAATTACGGCGCCCATGACATAGCCAAAGGCACCCCCAAAAATACAAGCAAACCAGCCTACCTGAAATAAAACAAAATTAGCAATTTTTTGTCGCACAGTGAACTGTTTGCGCTTAGCGCTTATAAAAAGCGAGTGTAACTTCACCGAGATAAATACCAAACTTACTCATTTTGGCTTTATTTAACATCACCTTATCGGTCATTAAGTACATCCAGTCTTCAAATTGCACGTGATAAATTGAGCCATCGACGGGCAGCGCCAAGGTGTACTGCCAATTCAATGCATTGCCAGCAACCTCGCCTAGCGCCTCGCCTACCACATCGCTCGCTGTCCCTGAATAGCGCCCTGGAGCAGTTTCTACTAAAGTCCAAATACGTCTTTGTTTGGTGCCATCTGAATAAGTGAAATCTTCATCGAGTGTGCCCACATTTTTGCCATCCTTAATAACCCAATTGGCTTTTATCACGACAGTAAAACGTTTGACGACTGCATCGCTGCGATCAGTAAACAAACCATAAGCATCAAGCGTCCCATTAAAATATTCAGGCAACACCAACTTGGGTTGTTGTGCAGCATAAAGCGACACGGACGTGCTTGAGCAGCCCACTAGCGAAACCAGCACTGCGGCAATGAGTGCGATGGAAGAAAGTAGGAATGAAGATCTTAATTTGGTGATTGGCATTTTGATAGCATACTGAATAAACGAAAAAATGGTGACTTAGCTTGTAGTTTTACTGAATTTCTAATAATTGTTTTATTTTTTTCGCAAAATCAGTATTGTCTAGATAACCATTAAATATTTTGGCCCCTGGACCAATAGCAGCAACAATTACTGGCTCGCTGGTATGCCCAGAAGTGCCCCAATAGAAACCTGTCTGCCTGGCAATTGCCATGCCTAAGGAATTGGCGGTCGAGTAATTGAAATTGAGTCCCAAGGATTGATTCAACAAAATCTTTTCCCGCAGGTCAGCATCTAAATTTAATTCGGGAAAATTTTTTAGCAACTGCTCTGATAAAAATTCACTCAATTTTTCTTTGCTATAGCCCTCTTTCCGCTTGAGCGCTAACTGATCTGTGGCTTCCTGCAAGGAAATTTTATACTCCGCAATTTGTTTAAGCTCACTAGCCGTTACATTTAAATAATTATTTGCCCCTGACGGACCATTATTTTTACGGCCATAGGTAGGAGAAAATCCACCCGTCTCATGATCGCTGGTAACGATAATTAAGGTATCTGGTGATTTTTTTTGAAACGCGATGGCCACTTTTATAGCATCATCGAAACTCCATAAATCGCGCATTAGTGCCGCCACATCATTACGATGCCCTGCCGAATCGGTGTTTTCATTTTCAACAAAAAGAATAAAGCCGTTTGATCTAGGCGTTAATTGGCCCGCTAGTGCTTGTAATGCAGCACCTAACATTTGTGCCAAACTAGGTTGTAAAGCTGTGTCACGATCAATTTCAAAATCTAGGTCTTCATCAGAAAATAGGCCTAAAACTTTGCCTGGTTTTATTCCTGCCAGCTGCTTTGTATCCTGTACCACTTGATAATTTTTTGCTTTGAAAAAATCAATCATATTTCTACCGTCTTGGCGTTTACCGCCGATTTCATTTTTGGGTTTGAAGTAGTCTGCGCCACCGCCCATTAATACATCAGGCATTAGCTCTGCATATTGATTCACAATATGCTCACTATCTCGGCGAGATTTAGCATGTACCGTAAAAGCAGCGGGGCTCGCGTCGTAGATAGCTGCTGTAGAAATAATGCCAATTTTTTTGCCCTGCTGTTTTGCTAGCGCAAGAATAGTGCTTGGCGACCTCCCATCAGGTGTGATTGAAATTACTCCGTTATTTACCTTTTGCCCAATTGACATTGCAGAACCAGCAGCCGCAGAATCAGTTACATAAGCAGTTGCCGACTCGGTATGCATTAGCCCAAAACTACCTTGATTCATCACGATTGAGGTTAATGCGAACTCCTGTTGGCGTAATAGTTCGCTTGAATACCGACCAAAGTCTATTTGAGTTCCGGCCACCCCATCAGCAAAAAGAATAATAATATTTTTAGGTTTATCAATGGCAGGCTTTTTTTGCGCCAGGGCAATCCCACTGCCCGCTATCAATGTAATGGCAAAAGCTAGCCAACATAGTTGGTTGTTAAAACTTGTTCTAGGGTTATGTCTCATTCTTGGCGCACCATTAAACCTTTTACATAGACAATCTGATTCAGTAAAGCGGTATCTAAAACTGGACATCAGTGAATACTGGGCTCGGTTTAACTACGCATTGATGTGCAAAAATGGTGGCGAATCAGGGATTTGAACCCCGGACCTGCGGATTATGATAAAAGATACGCTGTTTAAGCTGTTGATTTACAAGCACTTTATTTTGGTGTGTAGCAAAGTGTGTAGTCAATTTAATCTTTTATTAGATTCTGCGTTGCCAAAAACTACATCATACAAGACGCAAATTTATTTCATGCTCTTTTTTGCTTTGGCCCAGATAGCCAAATACTCAGGCGTTAATAAGGTCTTAACTTTCTCATCGTCAGCCTTATCTTTATCGTCCATCATCTGCGTCCAACTTCTTCCTTGTACATCTTCATCCAGCCACCTTTTAACGGCCTCTTGAAACTGTTTATCTTTATCCCACTCAAACCCACAAGCCAAGCATCGGTAGCTAGGCTGAGCTAGTTTGTCATTAGAACAACCAGAATCAATTTCCACCCCTGTTTTTTCTTTACAGGATGGGCAGTTAAATTTTCTTGTCATTCAAAAGCTCATTGAATAGTCTGCTTGATTAAGCTCAAAATATATTCGAGATTACTGTCATCAACAGCGTGAATTTCATAATCACCAGTGCCGTAGTGCCCAATCTTAGAAACGTCCTTGGCAATACCTTTGCCATCATCCAATGTACCTAATTTGGCGCCCACGTATATTTTTAGCCTTTTCTTTTGAAGTTCCAGGCAAGCGATATTAGTGTTGTCTTTTTTGAAAGCAATATAAAACTTTTGAGGCTTGATTTCTATCTCGTTATTTAAATTTAATATTCCCGCCCTAAACTTTTCATAGAGCTCAGCAATCTCTTCGCTTGAATCATTTTTATGCTGCTCTTCCGTATACACAACGATCTCATCGGCAATGCGTTTTAGCTCCTTGTTTTGCTGAGCCAAAGGCTTAATACTTTCAGCGCTTCGAGACTTTTTCAACTCATTTATAACTACAGTGTCATTTGCGTATCTTTTAATTTCCCACAATTCAATTGCGATGTCTTTAAAGTTAGTAGCTAATACTTGGTTTTCAGTAAAACTAGGGGAAACAAACGCAACGCGAGTTTGAGTCCAATCAACATCATCACGCTTAAGATTTTTTTTAAGCTGTTCGTTATATTCAATGATGAAATCAGCCTTGTTTTCGAGCATCAAACTTAGATATGTAAACCCTTGGTCAACGACGCTAATATTTTTATCGCGTTTGTACTCAATAATGATGAAAGCATTGGCCTGCTCGTCATATGCTAGCGTATCAATTCTTTTATTTTTAATCGTGAATTCACTGCGAACAAGGGTAAGCCCCATAATCATTTGAAGATTGCCTTCAAACAATGCCTGAATCTCCCTTTCAAGTCTAAATGGTTTTTCGTCTATCTCAACAAGATTAGCGTTGTGTATTTGGAATATGTTCATAGTAATAGCAATCTAATACAACTATGAACATAAGCAAGATACAAGCCAAATTACTTAATATTCAACAGTACAAAGAGATTGATGGCATAAATTTAATATTTAGACGCCACGAAAGTATTCTCTAAAAAATAACCTTCTGGCAGAAATAGGCTCAGCCATAAAAATAATTTGCTGAAGAGCTGGATCAGGTATCTGTATTCTTTTTGCGTAATCCCTGGCAGCTCTTGATGATGGTAGCCCAATAATTTGGGCCGAATCAATAAGGGCCTTAACAACATAGGGTTTTGCCACCATGGATGGCGCCATATTTACCGCTTGAATGTATAGCGGCATAAAAATACTGAAATAAATTGCGTTAAAAATCATAAACAATCGAGAGTTATTGAAGAGATCTTCACTTCATGGCAAAGCTTTCTATCTAAATCCCTAAAGTAACTTTCCCTTACATCTAGAAATAAATTAATACTTATTTCGTTAGCGTTGAAAATTGAGTTCTGTATAACCGCTATGGATTCAAAAGTACCAACATTCCAGAATATAGTTAATGGATCATCCTCATCCACGCTATCCATTCTTATAAATTGATGACTTCCGGAATTACCGTACCAATCAGCCGGGCAATCTGTATAGATACAAAGATCTAGAGATCTGCCTTTGAAGATAGCTTCTGAGTAAGGATATCTTTCTCTTTGGGACTCCTTCTTTTGAGAATAGGCAACTTTATTGATTGTTAAGATCGAAAATTGCCTTGGGGTATCGCCCGATCGTCGATCGCCAAAACCCTGGTGTGTAATTACAAAATCCTTCTTCCCTTCCCATTTCTTGTGAAATTGAAGGCTGGTTCTTTGGTCGTAGATCATTTTTTTCATATTCGGTTTTTTTAATTATCAGAATATGTAGGCTCAAATAGTGAGCCTTTGACCTCTTAAGATTCATCTTCGAACTAAAAGGAAGTGAAAATGACACAGGCGATTTGTTTTAAGTGCGGAGAAGGAAAATTTGGTGCCTTCACTCTTTGTAAGGCATGCCATACAAGACCACAATCTGAAGATGATCTTGTTAAATCACTAGGACTCTCTGATCATCATAATTCGCCCTCTGAATTGACAAAATTGAGCCTAGCTTTAAAAAATGGCTCGTCAATTCAATTCGAGCCAAATCAAAAAGAACTTCTAATTAATGAGGTTCATGCCTTCCTACAAACGCCGATTGGAAAAATGCTGACTGGACAAACGGTCGTTACTCAACAGAAAAAATGGTGGGAATTTTGGAAATAGCGAATTATGAATACTTCTCCACTGCTTTTATAAGCTCATCTTTGACTCTTTTCTTTAAGCTTGTTGGCGCCAACACTTCCACCTCTGAGCCATGCTTAAGGATATCCATGATGAGTTCTGGATCTTGGTTGTAATCAAACTCTAAAAGATAGTTACCGTCTTTATCAAAACTTGATTCTTGATGCTTATGCCAGGTTTCAGTAGCAACCCACCGCGCACGCTCGGGCGTAAACTTCAACTTTGCTCTTTGAGTAGCTTTACCTGAAAAAATTCCATAGCTTTCACCAAAGTGTTCATTGAGTTGCTTTTCAGAAACCTCTTCAGCTTTCTCATTTAATAGCAAGGCCTTAAGAACTCCATCCATAGCAAAACTACGCAAGCCTTTACGCAAGTGGCAATAGGCATCTAAGTACCAGTTATCGCGATAATAGATAAGACGTTGCGGGGATATATCCCTTTCTGTTGTTTCGTTGACACCTTTGGCGTAATAAGTGATGCGAAGTCGCTCTCGCTTTAATAGCGCATTACCAATCACTTCAAAAGATTGAATTGAGCTTTTACGCGCAGACATCCCAAAAACTTTTAAACGCTTACGCAATTCCTTAGTTGTGGTTTCGCTACGCCCCAAAATTCCATCGATGATATTTTGAAGTGGCTCTAAGTGTGGCCCAAGCAATCCACCTTGATCCAATCCCGACAATAGAGATTGAGTTAGAACTAAAGCAGTAGCCTCTTCCTCTGAAAACCAAAGACCAGGTAACTCAATCTTCTGGCCCATTTGCTTGCCATTTTCAAAGCGATACCCGCCCGCCATTCGGTCATAGATGATATTTGCGTTCATGCGATCACGCAGGTATTCCAGATCCCTCTTAAACGTAGCCTTAGACACTTCAAGTTCATCCAGAAAGTCCTGAAGCGGAACACACTGACGCGCCTGAATTAAGTACTTAATGCGGTGTAACCGCTCCATATCGCCCATAACCGTCCCCTTTTAGCAACAGATGTAGTTTCCAAAAGTATAGGCTCATTTGATGAGCTTCTGGCTACTTAATATGAACATATCTGCCAACACTAGGATGTTTTATGAAATTAGCCCTTTGTTTACTTTTTGCCTCAGGAGCCGCTTTTGGACAAGCTATCTACGGCCCAAATGGAGATTACCGTGGCTATACCCAGACTAGCCCAAGCGGAGTGACAAACGTATACAACGCCACAGGACAAAACGTTCAGTCGTACCAAACCGATAATGGGCAAACCAATTTTTATAGTCCACAAGGTCAATATCAAGGGACATCAACTACCCCAATCTATTCACAACCCAACACAACTATTAATACCCCAAGACAAGCACCTCAAGCGCCAAGCGTTAAAGGCTGGTAACAGGAGAACAAGATGAAATATTTAATTACCTTATTTGTATTAGCTCAGCTGGCCATCTACGCTCGCTATACAGAAGCGCAAGTTACCAACTGGGATAGCAGTCCCATGAACTATCAAAATAGTCCGATGAATTATGAGAATAGTTCAATGAATTATCAAAATAGCCCGATGAATTATCAGAATAGCCCGATGAACTACAACTCAACTAACGGGATATATGACAACAATGGGAATAGAAAAGGGTATGAAGTTCAAGCCCCAAGCGGCGTAACTAATTACTTTGATAACAACGGCAACCGAATTGGTTATTCCCCCGCCCAAGGTAGAAAGTAATCATGAACTTCTCAATTCCGAAAAGTCTAGCAATTAGTTTTATTGGAATATTAAGTATTCCCGCTATTGCTTTTGCTTCTTTTCAATACATCTACCCCACTGACCCAGACTTAACCTACACCAAGCACGGCGACCTTACTGTAGAGTGGGTCAAGCTTTCAGAAGGCGATAACTTTACTGAATATGTAGCTAAAGAAAAGACTTTTGATGAAGAAACTTTAGTTGCCAACATATTAGTCATGCGTAACTATCAAAAGCCACAAAGCTCAATTTACGACCATGAGCAAGTGCGCTACTCATCGATGGTTTCCCATCAAACAGTGAACTGTAGAAGTCGAACTGTTGCCGTTCAAGATTTAATGCTGTTTTCGAACAAGCTTAGTAAAGGCAATTTAGTTAAAGACCTTTACGAATTGGATTATGACTCTGGGGAAGCACAACCGGGAACTATTGCCGAAAAGAAAGTTGTGACCCTTTGCGGTTTCACCTCTTAATCAAGGAAAAATAATATGAAATTTATTGGACTTTTTTTAATGTTTCTCTCCTATCACAGTCTTGAGAGAGGGTTTTCTTTTCAGGCAATTATTTGGCTATTTATTGGAGCTACACTAGTATGTAACCAACTTATTGGATATTGGATAAAAACAGAAATTAGAGCTCACTATAAAAATCGTCAGCCCCCATACAAAACCTTAAGACGATAATTGGTTAATTATTCATATCCAATTTATCTAAAAGCTATCTAAAATCCACTTTTAATTCAATGAATTTCTGGCAATATAGATGCCAGTTCACACTCATTCCGCAATTTATTCTTTAGCAAAAAATGTTGTACTTATACTTTGGATCGCGATTAACCAAGAACGCTATTGAAGATGTAAATTCTTTCGCTATTAATTGGGACATGTCATTGGATGAAGCTAGGATCTTCTATTTGACTAAGATCATTGAGCTACTATCAGAAGACAATGGAAAACCTAATTACTGGGACTGTCTATTTAGTAGATTTATTCAAAAATCTATAAAAGCCCCGAAGTTGGTCATCAAAAGAAATAAAGAGGTTGGGGGTGCTATCTTGCCTGTCATGGTTATCGAGTCAGATTATGTAAGCGCAAAAGGGGAGTCCATATTGATTGATAATCAGACTTTGGAATCGATTGGCGCTGAAATTGAAAAAGAATTTGGTATCGAATTTTTAGAATCCAGCAGGACTCAAGTGATTAGCTCTCATTAATAGATAAATCACCGCAAGAGAAGCTAAAATAGCAACTCAAATTAAAGGCGCAAAAAATGGCAGAACGGATGAACAACCTCACGGGCAAGGAATGGCTTCAAAATTCCTTCAGCATTTGGCGTGACGTTACCAAAACCTCAGAGGAGCGCGCGACAAAACATCCAGCACTGTTTCCTCAACTTCTAGCGGAAAAGTTAATACAAATTTATACAAAAAATCCAGGGGAAGTAATCCTCGATCCATTTCTTGGAATTGGCTCAACCCTTAAGGCGGCCTACTCACTAGGCAAACAAGGTGTTGGGATAGATTTAAATAAAGAGTTTGTAAAGATCGCCAAAAAGCGCGTCAAAGATATTCAGGCTGACTTGCTAGATATAGCGCCAGAAATTGAAAGATTTGAACCAAAAATATATACGGGCGACTCAAGAAAATTACTCAAGCATGTGGATGAGGAATCGGTTGACTTAGTTGTTACATCGCCCCCTTATTGGGATATTCTCAATCAAAAAAGAACTGCTGACTCAAAAGAAATCAGAAATTACTCTGACTCCGATGAAGACTTGGGCAATATTCATAACTACGAAGAATTTTTAGAAAATCTTAAGCAGGTTATGACTCAGGTATATAAAGCCCTTAAGCCAAACAAGCGTTGCTGTAGTGTTGTAATGGATTTGAGAAAAAAGGATAAATTTTTTCCTCTTCATGAAGATCAAACAAGAATCATGAGAGAGATTGGATTTGAATTAGAAGAATATGTTATCTGGGATAGACAAAAAGAATATAACAACATGAAAACTTTAGGCTATCCATGGGTATTCAGATTCAATAAAGTTCATGAGTTTATTTGCGTCTACTGGAAAAGATAAGCTTCAAGCTAAATCAAATAAATCAGACTGTTGTTTGTTGCTAATCTTCTTTGATGGCGACTGACCTGCTGCCTTTTTTATAGATGCTTTGACTGGCTTTTTGATATCGAGATCAATAGTGCCATACTGATTACCCCAACCATCAAATCCTGTGCGAACCTGACGCGCAAAAATATCGATCTTTTTACCATCAAAATATTTATGAATCAGCTGATAAAACGAATCGGGTTTTACGCTGTGCGCAGTAGCTGATTCAGTAAAGCAAGTTTTCATTTTTCCTAAAGATGGCTTATTAAAAACAGCCTTACCTCTATAGCCAAAGAGAATATGTTCGGTGGTTATTTGATAAGGTCCAAATGGGCAAGGGCCCGTTCTCTTATCCCAGGTAATCATTGTGTAAAAAGTAAATCCCCAGGCTTCCATTAAATCAAAAGCCATCTTTAGAATTGGTTCTTTAGTTTTCTTGTCCTTGCTGTTGGTCGCCCATAGAAATAGAAAGGACTGATCTTCTGACCAACTTTCAACAGGTAAATTAAGAAGTTCATCTTTAGTCATGGTCGGATAGTCAAGTTTTGTACCTTGATTTGGCCTGACATCACGCTTACCAGTTTTTCCTTGTGGCCATGGTGGATCAATCACAAGCACCTTGTACTTGTTGGCAGGAAAACCTGTTTTTTTATTAATTTTGGTCACAAATATTCAACTAAAGTAATTTCTCATCTCAATTGGAAGTATTGAATTCTTATTAACACCAGAAAACTCTTCACTCCACGAAAATAAGCATATAGATTTTCCGTCTTCATACCCAAGAACACGACTCCTAATTGCTTTATCAACTAGCAAAATATTTACCTCGTTGGAAACACCAGAAATCGAAGCCAAAAAAGCAAAGTCAACTTTAGCTAACTTGGCATAACAATGTAACTCGCCAATTTCTTTTAGGCTAATTCCCGAGGTGGTGCGATTGATAAAAGCAAGCTTAATTGTACTGTCAGATTTGCGTCTGAGTATCCCCACTATATCGGGCTTAAATTCCCAAGAGGAGTAATTTGGCATGTTTTTTATATAGTCATTATTCAGTCGCGATAGTTGCTGAGCCGGATTAATGACTTCCAACACCTCGTACTCCGAACCATAGCTATTGCCAATGAAATTTGGAAACCAGTCGGTCAAGACTTCTGTTAATTTATTTTTATCCATATATATTAAATCGGCGTAAATTCAACAACTTCATTCGGTAACAGCGTGGCAATTTGGATATATCTACCGACTTCATATTCAAGTAAACTTTTATTTGCCTTAAGGATTCTGATAAAACTTGGTGATGGTGGTTGTGTAGACACTAAAATTGCCTCAATCGGCTTAGCCACTAGACAATACCCAACCAACTGGCCAAGCGCTGAGAGATCAAGGGGGGTTACTTTAGATTCAATAAATGCCAATCTCTTTTCCACGCTTAAGAAGGCAACTACATCTGGTCTAATTCTGAATTTTTCACAATTTTCAAATGTTTCCAACAAGTCTTTTGCGTTATTTTTTAGGAACGCATTGAGATTGCCCGAAGATGTATCAAAACTTAATACATCTTGAGAGTATTTTTTAGACAAATGTTTTGTAAAGAAATTTACTAATGGTGGATAAGTATCTGCCTCAGGTGTTGTTCTTCTTCGCCGAGTTGTAGTAGTAGGATTTTCAGATTTTCTCTTTTGAGCATCTATGTATGCTTCATATTTCTCGTCATGAAGTTTTTTACTTCGCTCCTCAAAAAGAGTCTTTAACTCCTCATAGCCAAACTCATCACTTCCGTTTAGAGCAAACATTTCTGGATGCTGGCATTCTGATTGAAGTTTCCCGAGATATTCGCACCCCATAAAAAGATTGAGCTGCCAAAATGCGTTTACATGACGTCTAGCAGGTAAGGGGATACGTGGATCACTCTCACCCGGATGATTTGCTTTCACCTGTCTTATTGAAAACTGTGATGGCGGGAACCAATCTTCACTCTTACTAAAACCAGCGGCGATGTTGTGATTTAATAATTCTTGAAACAGTGCCTGTTTCGAGGAGATTCGAAACTTAAATATTCCATAGTACTCAGGGAAAAACTTTATCTGATGCTCCCTACTCCAGCTAGCAGCTTTTTCATCTCCGTAGACTTCAGTTAAATTTCCATCTCTAATATTTGGATGGCCCCAATCAATCGTATGTGTTGGCAGCTTAAAATGCTTGCGCAGAAAATTATCAATCTCTACCGGCATATGCCAATTTCTTACAATTTGGAAGTATGCCCTCATTCGTCCGTGGAGATTTTCTCCATCTCTATTCAACCATCCACCAGCATTGGCAAATCCTGAGGTGTCAAGAAGTCCATTAATAAACTCAATTTTTTCTTGATGAGAAAAATTGTTAACAATTTCAGGAATATGAAAATTATCAAAACTTTGCTCTGGTGAATAGGCCTCAATAATTCTCGCAAAAGCATTTGGGTTAGATGAAAAATCAATGAGTAATAAAGTCATAGCCTTATTACCAGAAACTTCATACTTTGCTGGAATCGCAGAACTTAAGAAAGGGATAATCACATCCTTAAGAGAGGCAGCGGTTTCGGCCGGTTGGTTGTACTGTTTCTTTACTGAGGCATCAACAATAGCCTTACATGAAGCATTTTTACAGACTAATTTTCCCTCTGGAGCGGTTGACGTTTTAGTGGCAAGATCTCCACAGCTGTGACAATGCGCTATCCCCTCAACAAATTCATTAGCATGAGAGAATTCAATGGCAATAAATGAGCTATCGGCATATATATGCCCTCTTCCAGCAATGAGTCCAAATAGATACGCTTCTTCTAACGACATATGTATATAAATTATTCAAAATCTAATGGTATCCAAAAATACCACTTAAAAGGAGAATATTTGTCATGTCGTAATTGATGCCAATAATCCAAGTTAGCTATATTTTTTAAAAAAGCCTACGAATCTGCCATGACCATTTAAGAGCTTAGGTCCTTTAAGGAAATTGCTTTGTACCAGCCGCCTTAATATATGCCTCAGCTCTACCAAAATGACGTTTAGCGTGAATAGTTAATATTCGCCTAACATCCTCTTCTGTATAAATTGTCTTGCCAGTGATATACCGCTCATATAAAGGCAATTTAGCTTGTATCCCGATATCGGCCCATGCTGTCTTTTTCTCTCCTTTAGCTAGCCTCACATTTGCCGCCTGCTTAGCTAGATAGACCTTATAGGCATACTCAAATCCAGTAATACTCCACTTCCTACCAATTTTGTATTGAGCCTCGGTTTTAATTATCTGACTTTTTATTGTTTTGTCTTTCGCTCTTTTTCCTTTGGCTTGCTTTGGTACGAGCTGATCAATTACCCTGGCAAAACTTCTTTTGATTCCAACGTTTGTCCAATCTAAAGGCACCACAAGATTAATTACTTTTTCATTATTGAATGGTGCGATTTCATTTATGTTTTGAGCCACAATCATTTTGTAATTTTGCGGTGGCTCTGCGAACAAATGCGCTCTCTTTTGCCACCATGACTTGAAATCAATTTTGCTTACATTTCCAAAGTCTTTAACAATATCTCTTGAGATCTTTGTTTTCTTTCCCGCTACAGCATTTTTGTAATCATCGCTTAATTGTAAAAATTTGAACCACCAATAAAACGGACTTCTTGTTACACCATCAGGTGGATTGGCTTCACTATAAGCCCCACCCCTTCCAAATACCGGGTGCTTACGTGTGGAGAACGCAAGTGTATTTGACTGTGATTTCTTAATGATTTGCTTAATATTTTTCATATCAAAATGCTATCACTTTGTATTTTTTATAACAAGCAGTATGACATAAAATTAGTCATCTCCTATACTAGAAATACAGTAATTTCACTGTGTTTATAAGGATGAAGAGATGGAAAATAAAGATCTATTAGTAACACTAACAATGACTAAATCTGCTAAAGATAGTTTTATCAATTTCAAACGAACAATGGAGCACAACACTGGCTTAGCATTGAGCACTACTCAAACAATGAATGCCTTAACCCACAAAAATCTAGATTGGGCAAGCAATTGTTTAGTTGAGAATTGCTTAGGGCCTTCAAAGGACTACGATCAACTAGCTACAAAATACATTGTCATGTTCAGAGACTTATTAAAAGTGCCTGAATCTGACCGAACAGAGAAGCTCCTAAATGACGCTAGCAAACTAGTTTTTAACTTTGATATGGCACTTCATGAACACTTAAGTTACAGGGAAATTTTGGTACTCAAGATTTACTATGGTCTCATTCCAGAGTTTGATCAAAACTCAAAGGATCTATTGTTTACAGTTCTAGGTATCAATAACTACGAAAAAACTTTAGCTAATATTTACAAACGAGCTAAAGGCGTTGCCTTTACATCCTCACTAGCAGGCTTAATCGAATTTACTTCAGCCCCTCGCAAGCCCCTTCTTTCGATTAAAAATAAGATTGCGGCCTAATTATGAAAAAGGCCGTAGAAAGATTCCTAAAAGAACGAAAAGATTGTCAGCTTGTAGAAGTGACCCTTAAAAATTACAAAGGTGGAAAGTTCGGCGATTGCTGGCAAAACACGTTGAAGTATATTGAAAGGGATAAGAGTAGATACAGTGAAATATGCGGTTGGTTGGTGGGCGAAGACTATGGCAAATCAGGAACTATTTTTATAGCTCACTTTTGGGTGTTTGATAAATTAAAAAATATTCACATTGATATAACACCTCGTGCCGAACAAGATAATCAGACATATGAATATATTTCTGACTCGACAGTAATAATTGAAATGCGGAATATCTACAGGAAGACCGAACGGTTTTCGTTTCCACCACCTATTTTATTGATGGGTGATGATAATTTTTATGTCTGTGATATCGCTGTAGGGGCTACAAATACTGAGCATCGAATCCTCAATAAGATTAAGACAGCTAACATTGAGGTAGCTAACCTATTCGCATTGGTCACTTAGTGTGCTGCTTAGACTAACTCAACAGCACTACGCAACATATTGTCATTAATATCTATATAAGCCTGTGTAGTGCTGATACTGCGATGACCAGCTAAATTCATCAATACCCTTACGCTGACGCCTTTACTGGCAAGGTTGGTAATAAAGCTACGTCGGCCTGAGTGGCTGGATGCGCCGTCTAAGCCTGCTCTGCGGTAAAGGAAGTGGAAGTGCTGAGTTAGTGTGTTCGCATTAAATCCATCACTATCCTTTTTTTGACTGTAAAAGAACTTCATAGTCTTATCGGCAGGGTTATAAAAGCGAATGTATTGCTGTAGCTCCTTACGCAATCGCTCATTTACGAATACCACCCTCGCATACTGGCCTTTTGTCATTGCTGGTGTTAGGCGTATTTCGTTGCGAATATTGCCTTCGCCGTCTACTACATCAGTAAATCTAAGTGAGGCCACTTCGCCAACACGCATACCACTTAAAAATGTGGTCATTAGCATTGCTTTGTTTCTTTGTGCGTGTTTTCTTGTTGAGATGTAATCAAGCACTTTGCGTAGCTCTGCTTGGTTGAGTGTTTTTGCTTGCTTTGACATAGATTTCCTCTGTAAATAAAGTTTTGCTATGTCTAAAGTATGTTTTCTTATGTCTAAAATTCCTACCGATTTTGGGTCGTTAATTGTCAAGTTGATTTCCTTAATGATTTCAACTGGTTATGCCTTCTAAGCCAGTAAACATAAGGTTTTGCGGAAAAGCTTATGTATTTCTATTTAGCAAATCCGTCGTGACAAAACGACAAATGCCAAGACCCTCGCATAGCCTCGCTAAACGACTTAAATTAATTTCTGCTGTCTTGGTGTTTGGATGGGCGAAATAAATGCTTATATGAATAATTTGAGCTAGCTATCTTTTAATTCTTCTGTTTCTTTGCTCAAATTCAATGGATTCCTGGAATTGCTTCTTTTGAATCTCTAATTCCTTTTGCTTCTGTAGGACTTCCTTGCCTGTAATTACAGCCTTATCCGCCATTAAGTCATTTAATGTCTTTTTGGGCGGCTTAATAGTCTTCTTGAACATCACGCTCGTAAGTAATTTCTGTATCAACAACTTTAGGCGATGATTTCGCCTTGTTTAATCGCCCTTTTATTTCTTTAATTCTCAGCTCTTCTTCTTTTGCCAATGAAATAAATGGCTGTGGGTTCATTTTCCCAAAAAATTCTAGTTCGCTCATATGGTCATATTACCAATAATTAAGCGTTATTCGTATATCTAATAATTACATCCAACCCAGAAAATATTGCCTTAACTGCTTGCTCTGCTTGATATGAAGTACTTGTATTGATATCCATTGTTCCTTCGCTTACTACTTCATTACTCCCTTTGGCATATGTGCTGTACGTTACCCTGTAAGTTGTCATTTATCTTCTCCTTTTAGCTAGCTTATATTCTTTCTTTTATTTGGGCAAAGCTACGCTAATTAAGCATCTAAAGTGCTTATTAACATTAGCCGCAAGCGTCACTCAGGACAAGAATGCTTAATTAAGGCAAATAAAGATTATGTAAATCTTTTCTATCTAATTCTTTTGTAATGTAATACAGCCAGTCTCTATCAATGAGATCTAGCTTGTATCTATATTTTTTATCTAAATTATGTTTTTCAAATTCAAAGTTAGGATCAAATACAAAGAAATCCCCACTCATTTCTACTGCCTTAAGTACCAATCTTTTAAATTCAATTAAATCTACAGTCTCAGGTTTGCCAATAGCAAAATGACTATGTAAATCCTTACAACTTTTTTCACCCTCAATGGTCATCACCACAGATAAACGTTTATTGAACTTTTCTCGCTTATAAGAGTTTTTATAAACAAGCTTATTAAGAATATGAATGAAATTAAAAGAGGCATTTTCTAACTCTTTTTTTGTAACCTTTCTAAATACATCGCCATCAGGAATAGCTTTACAGGGAGCGACATGCTTATAAAACACTTTTTTAGGCATGAGCGTTAAGCCAGTATCAAAGAGGCTCGCGCAGTCCTGCGCCAGCCAATCCCTAATTAGGTCTTTGTTGGTCGCTTTATAGGCACCTTTCTGAGTCAGCAATTCGCGAATTTGAGCTAAGTTCATACCTTTATTTAGTCATACCTAAAGAAGCCTTGAAATTTCCTTTAATTCATTAGGTATGCCTATTTTTTAGGCAATTTATAGGTCAAAAACAGTCAATTTCTAGGCTGTTTACGCGCCCCATACGCTTATTTAGGGCCCATAAGCTGTATTGCTACAAATTCAGCTTATAAAACGCTTATCGCGTGTTTTTGAGTGCTTTTTACCATTGGTTCGACTGAACACTATGCGCAGTGACGAAGACTGAAGGTTTTGACAGAATCTACCAACGCTCATATATAAGGATCAATTTTTTATACAAGAAATTAATAGGTTTAATTGGGACAACTACAGCAATCTTCGGTTGCTCTTTCGAGTTTTCAGACAATAAATTAACTGTGCCCATTAACAAATAGGAGAAAAGAATGAGCACATTAAATACATTGAAGTTAGTAGCAAGCAAGAAGCACGCAACTGTGTCACCTGTTGTACATCGCAGATCAAAATTAGCTAAAAAAATTCATGAGCAGATTGAACTATGTGAAGCACAACAACAAGGTCAAAATTACGCACCTAAAAAGCTAAAAACTTATACCAATAAACAGACCGGTGAGCGCATGACTGTAGAAGTCAATAAACGTATACGTGAATGGTTTTGGGTTAGCGATAACGGAAAAATTAATTTAGCCATTAAATACGGCGCTAAAACACTACCTTTAAATAAAAAAGGTGCTAACGCAATTGAATTAAGTACAGGCGATGAGCTAATAAATACACTTAAGTCAATTAAGGTAGCCGTACTTAATGGCGAATTAGATGATGCTATTACCGAAGTTAGCGAAGCTACTCGAACTGCTTTTGGGAAATAGTTAAAAATTACTTCGCGGAAAGAAACTAGGTATGCTGATTAAAGAAGTTGAAGTTAAAAGTGTACCTAGCGTCCAGCCCCAAAAAGCTCGTCTAGATGCCTTAAAGCGTCAAAAAGATAATTTAAATAAAACAATTAAAACTACCAAAGCACAGCAAAAGATTGCGCAAGGACAACAGCAGTTAAGCAAGGCCCTGAGCTCCTAACATCTTGACATTGGCCGTTAAAAGTCGGCATAATCAAAACACATCAAGAGTTTGGTCAATTCCAACGCCAACCTGCTTCTCAAGCAAGGTGGTAAATCGATGAGGTTCTTTATAGAACAATATTGAGGAAATCAGCCCGCCTTTTGGTGGGCTTTTTATTTGGCAATTTATTCCAACTTGTCTGCCACAAATGACTAAAGAGGAGCAACAATGAATTTACAACTATTAGAAATTTATCCCCTTAAGAGCAACTTATCGCCGACTACACCTAGGCCACCAAGTACTTCAGAATTTATTTATACGGCGATAGCCATTGAGGACCGTGGTGAGCATTATTACTGGGCGAAAGGGGCATCTGTGCGTATAACAAAAACAGAATTTGACCAAATAAGGGCAAATCCTAAACTGTTTTATTTTTCAACGGCATTTAATCTCCATGGGCGCATTAATCGAGCCTTAAGAGAGCAGAATTCTTGTGCTGGGGGAGACAAATCAAATGAGGGCAATTTTCAACTAAGTAGCAGCTATGAGGTTCTAAAGAAGACAAGACTATTGCTCAATACATTTGCGGAAATTAGAAGATCAACATCAACAGGCTTAATTTACTATTTTGCTTACGGGCATTTACTTGGTGATTTATCGGGCGCAATTGATAGAGTTCGATACAGATTCCTAACAAGGCCTGAACTATATAGACTCACAAATGGGTATATCTTTCACAAAAAAACAGGCAGACTAGTGGCTAAACTAACAAAAATTGTTAACGGATTTGATTTGTTTGAACTCGAAACTCTTGGGTTTAAAGTGGATCATGGATGCTCCGAAGATGGTAATTTCTTTTACGCCACCAAGAAAAGTGGAAATTATCTGTTTAGCCTTCGGAGCAGGCCAGATAGCAAGTATGTTCTTGCGAGGATTGACACACTTGATGGAAAAAAAATTGGGAATCACGTTGTAGATCAACCTTCAGCTCTGAGCTGGTTTTCTGAATATATTAATTAATAATTTTATGAATAAGTCAAACGATCAAATTTCCAACTGGATACTAGATACAGTCTTTTATCGCCTAGATGTTAGCGTTCTATTAGGCTTTAAAGTTCTAAGCTATAAGCAAAAAGATAATCAATTAGAGGTTGAATGGGAGTGCTATGTTTTCGAACCCACAAGCTCTAAAGAGTTTGGATTATTTGAAATACCGAGTGGCCCCACTAGGGCAGATTATTTCCCGGCCGGATTGATTTATGAAAAAACAAAATGTAATTTTATTTTTGATACTAAAGAGGATTGTGAAGAACTTGGTGAGAGCGGGTATATGGATGACGCATCCCTTGAGGATTGCGAAAGCAAAATATTTAAATGGGATGACCCAGCGTTGCCAGAAACAATCTTAGAAGAGCTTTTTGATTACAACTTAATTGGAAGTGCTGGAACTCAAATTATTGAACACTTTGAGTTGTATGAAGGGGGTGTACTAAATTTTGTGTAAACGGTCTAATAATGGGTAAAAGCCCACTCCATAGGAGTAATGATGATGACCGAAGCAGCAAAACGAGCAGTACCCCAAGAACTCATTGATAGCCTGCTGGCAG
>NZ_JAJVCQ010000009.1:0-13488 GCF_021395235.1 Polynucleobacter sp. IMCC30063
TTAACATCAACCGAGCTGCTTTGAATGAAATGGATTCAGGGTCAAAGGGCGCTAGGCCAGCGGCAATGAGATCGGCATTGATAAAGCGTAATGTTAAGGCTTTGACTGATGGCGTTTATGAAATGCGGGAAAAGTTTGGACCAGGTTGGCGTATGTATTACGTGGTGAGGGGAAAAACGATTATTGTGATGCTGGGTGGCGGGGATAAGTCTAGTCAATCGAATGATATTAAAGTAGTAAAAAAATTAGCCAAGCTATTGGAGGATTAAATGAAAACCGTAAAAATAGAAAAGAAAATAAAAGTCAGTGGTTTAGCTGAATTTGACATGACTCGCCATCTGAAAAGTAAGCGTGCGATGACTGAGTATTTAAATCAAGTCATTAGTGATGGTGATGATGCCGAATTGGCAACTGCCTTGGGGCATATCGCTAGGGCAAAAGGCATGGCGGAGATTTCTAAATCTAGTGGCATTACTAGAGAGGCTCTGTATAAAGCACTCAAGCCGAATACAAAACCCCGTTTTGATACTGTATCCAAGGTTCTTGGCGCCTTAGGCATGAGAATTACAGTCCATGCTTAATAATTTGGAAAATAAAAAAGCCCCTAGATCTACTCTAGAGGCTTGGTGGGTCGGGCGGGATTGGCTTCCACATAACTTTGCTACACAAAGTTAGTGTCCACCGCTTTTCGCTTTGCTCAAAGTCGAACCAAGGTTCTCATCCAACACAACATATCAAATAAAAATAGCCCCAGAAAGGGCCATTTTTATTTGGTGGGTCGGGCGGGATTCGAACCCACGACCAACGGATTAAAAGAGTATTGTTCCACCTAAAAACTTAATTAATTCAATGGTTTAGAAGCGTCAAAATGCGGTGTGCAATGAAGTGTGTAATGGATTTATTGGTCAAATTGGTGGCCGAATTGGGATTCGAACTCTGGTTAATTGAGATTTAATATTTTTGAATTACTTGTGAGAAGTTGATTGAGCTATGATAATTTTTTTAAAATATTCAACCAAAATGTTCTCATTCTGCTTTTTGGAGATTAGGTAAATATCTGAATAAGTATTAAAGTTTTCAATAGGAATAAATTTTACATCTGCTCGATTATTCTGCATTGCAGATTTTCCTACTATAGTAGCACCCAATCCAGAGCCGACTAAACCTAAAGCAGTATGGATTTCCTGAGCATTATGTCTGAGAATTGGTATCTGACCATGCTCTTTGAGTAAGTTAATGACTATCCTTGAGAAGTTGCTTGCAGGATCATTTGGGTAACTGATGAAGGGCATCTCGTTGAAGTCTGATGCAGATAAGACAGTATTTTTTGCAAGGTAATGTGTTTTTGGGATTGCAGCAATTAGAGGGTCACGAATTAGCAATAAATAATCAATATCATCTTCCTTTTCAAAATTACCAATGTGCCTTATTAGACCAATGTGGATTAAGCCCTTTCTAATGTTTTCAATTTGATGATCCGAAAGAAGCTCTACTAAATCTATTTTGATATCAGGGTGATCTTCTCGAAATTCTCGCACTGAATTAGGTATTATTGAGAAAATAGTTGATCGGACAAAACCAACACTAAGCCACCCCTTATTTCCTTTTGCAATTTCCTTAGTCTCTTCTGTTAGCTTATCTAGGTTATTGAGAAATTCTTTTATTCTTGGATAAAAGAATTTACCTAGAGGCGTCAGATCCATCGGTCGACTGCCACGATTCAATAATTGGCCACCAAGAGCCTCTTCAAGTTGGGAGATTTGCATACTAATAGCTGTTGGAGCTATAAATAGCTTTTGGGCAGCAATTTTTCCGCTTCTTGACTCAACTGTTTCGCAGAAATATCTAAATTGTTTTAGATTCATAAAAATTGAACTTAAGTTCATATTATAGATATTGATATTGTAATTTATATAGCTCAGACTTGATAAATCTACATTGTTCCTTGGGAGGGGTATGGATCTTCAGCTAGAAGGAAAGAGCGTATTGGTAACAGGAGCGGGACGGGGAATTGGCAGAAGTATTGCAATGGCGTTTGCTCAAGAGGGTGCAAATATTGTGGTTAACGATACAAATCTCGAGGGCGCAGAGGAAACCGCTAACTTAGTCTCAAACCAGGGAGTTCGAGCACTTCCAATAGTATGTGACATCTCAAGTCTATCTTCTGTTTTAGAAATGTCAAAAAAAGTGTTTGCAGAATTTAAAAGTATCGAGGTGTTAGTCAATAATGCGGCAGTACGTAAAACGCATACCTTTTTTGTAGATACCGATCCATTAGATTGTGAACTAGAGTTCCGAGTTGCTGTATTCGGAACCATGAATTGCTGCAGAATTTTCTTGCCATCAATGATCCAGAATTCTTTTGGAAAAATCATTAATATCGGTACCGATGCAGCGCGTGTTGGCCAAGAGCGTGAGTGTAATTATTCAGCTGCAAAAGGGGCAATTCTCTCCTTTACAAAGTCCCTTGCTAAAGAGGTTGGTAGAAATAATATCAATGTTAATGCAGTTTCTCCAGGCGCAACAAATGCCCCAATGAGGCAAGAGAGAATTGAATTACTCAAGCAGAAAATCGGCGAAGAGAAGGTAGCCGAGCGAGAGGAAAAAGTAAAAAAAATGTACGCATTACGTAGAATCGGTGAGCCCGAGGATGTGGCAAATACAGTTGTTTACCTAGCCTCAGAGCCTGCTAGACATATTACTGGTCAGATCTTAAGTGTAAATGGTGGGTATGCAATGGTAGGGTGAACTGGGGTAATCTAGTTTTAATTTACTTATAAAAATTTCAAAAAATGGAGGGAGTTTTTTCATGAACTATGAAGATATTATTTACGAAAAAAAAGAGGGCATTGGTTGGATCACGATTAATCGACCAGAAACATATAACTCAATCGTTGGATTAACCATTAAAGAAATGCTTCATGCTGTTACCGACAGCGCTGAAGATCCTGAAGTTGGTGTGATCGTATTTACTGGTGCCGGTGAAAAGTCATTTTCCTCAGGCGGAAATTTAAAGGCATTAAATGCCAGATCATCTAACGATTGTAGAAATCATATGCGGCTATTTTCACATCTTGCGATAGCAATTCGCACTTGTGGAAAACCTGTCATTGCTGCAGTTAATGGATATGCAGTAGGGGCTGGACATGAATTACATGTAATGTGTGATTTAACTATTGCTGCAGACCATGCTAAATTTGGGCAAACAGGCGCCCGCATTAGCAGTGTTCCAGTAGCTGGAGCTACCCAGATGATGGCTCGCCTTGTGGGGGAGAAAAAAGCAAGGGAAATTTTATTCATGTGCAGGCAATACTCTGCCCAAGAAGCGCTGGCTATGGGCCTAATTAACCACGTCGTTCCGATGAGCGATCTATATCCTACGGTTAAACAGTGGTGTGGAGAAATTTTAGAGAAAAGTCCTGAATCACTAAGAATGGCTAAAACTTCTCTAAATCAGGAGTCAGATCAAAATTTATGGGGAAATATGTTCTCAGGATTTGAAATGCTTTCTTTGCATACAGGTTCCGAAGAATTTAAAGAAGGTACTTCAGCATTTATTGAAAAGAGAAAAGCTAACTTTAGACCGTATCGAAAAAAATAGTTACCTCTAATTTGATGGATGAGGTCAATAATTAAAGGAGTTCGATCATGAAAAACAGATGTTTGAAAATAGTCACAGTATTATTTCTAGGAATACTTTCTTTCAATGCTTTAGCCCAAAGTACAAATGAGAATTTTCCCAAAAAAACAGTTAAGCTTATTGTTGGCTATGGACCCGGTGGAAGTACTGATCTCATCGGCAGAGCAGTTGCGCAAGGTTTATCAGAGATTTGGGGCACTTCCGTAGTAGTTGAGAATAAACCGGGTGGAGATACTATTATCGCCTCCGAAATGGTGGCTAAATCTGCTCCCGATGGATACACCTTATTGGTTGCAAATAGTACAAATGCGACAAATGCAGCATCTGGCAGAAAATTGCCATACGACCCAGTTGGTGACTTTACTTCGATAGCGATGGTGGGTGCAGCGCCAAATTTATTGTCAGTAAATCCATCTTTTAAGGCAAATAATTTGAAGGAACTAATTCTATTTGCCAAAAATACGCCCAATCAATTTAGCTATGGAACTGTGGGTGCGGGATCATCTCAAAATCTTCTAATGGAATATTTTGCCAAAAAAGCTGGTATCCAACTTAATCATATTCCATATAAAAGTGGTGGAGCTGCGATCACTGACATTATGGGAAATCATTTGATAGGGATCCTGTCGGGCGTAGCTTCCCAAGAGCAATTCGTAAAGAGCGGTAAGTTGAAGCCGATTGTTTTTTTTAGTGAAAAGAGGTCACCAATCCTGCCAAATATCCCATCCATATCAGAAGATGGTTTCAAGGGGCTTAGCTCAGATTATTGGATTGGAATCATGGGACCACCAAAAATGCCCCAAGAGCTTGTAAATAAAATCAATGCTGACATTAATACTGTATTGAAGTCTGCAGAGATTCAAGAAAACTTTAAAAAACAAGGGGTCGAAACTATAAGCGGTAGTTCAAAAGATATGAGTGCGTACTATGCAAAAGAGTTGAAATTTTGGTCCGTATTGGCAAAGGAATTAGGTATAGATCAACCCAAATAATGTCTGACTTAAATATGACAAGTACGCCTTTTATAAGGGATTGCCTGGTCGTTGAATTGGGATCACGAGTTGCCGTTGGGGCTTGTGGAAGTATTCTTGCGCAATTAGGGGCAACCGTTATTGTCGTGGAAGGCTTGGAGTCAATAGTTAGTTTTGATACAAAGTTTACTTATAGAGAAAGTTTTTTAGCGGGCAAAAAGAGTTTTAAATTTAACGAGGACTCAAAAGAAGATCATCTTTATTTATCGAATTTAATTCGTGCTGCAAACGTTTTAATTTACTCAAGCGATATCGAACCGCATTTTTATGATTTATGCTGCTCATTGGAATCTGTATATCCGGTCAAGTGCGACATTACTGCGTTTGGGTCGTCAGGGCCGCTTGCGAATAAACCTTATTCAGATCAGGCTATTCAAGCGCTGTCGGGCGTGCTTGATAGTACAGGTGCATTAGATGACCTTCCAATTCTCATTAAGTATCCACTAATTGAATTTTCTTCTGGGATTTATGCGGCATCAGCAATATTGGCTGCAAAACGCCTTTATCAGAATTCTAAGATTCCACAACGCGTTGAAATTGCAATGTATGACATTGCTTTTTTATCAACTGCAAGCTTTTTGCCTGCTTATTTATCAGGTGGTAACCCTAAAAGAATTGGCAATCAACACCCGTCAATGGCTCCTTGGAATTTATACCCAACAAATGATGGCTGGGTTCTATTATGCGCAGGCTCTAATGATGAATGGTCAAGGGTGTGTAGAGAATTTAACTCACCAGAATTAATTTTGAATAAATTATTCGCAACACCATCGGATAGGGTTAAAAATATTAAGCTTATAGACGAGATTGTTGGAGGTTGGATAAGCTCAATATCTTCAGCAAAAGCGTTGAAAAAATTTTCTAACGCTAAAGTTTCATGTGGGCAAGTTTATTCTCTTAAAGATCTATTTAATGACGAATCATTGGCAACCTATGATTTTTTTGAAAATCTCAAAGATCCGATTAGTGGTCTTATGGCTCTTGTACCTGGAACCCTTTTTCATGGTTCTGTAAGTAAGGGTTTGTCAGCTAAAGTAATCCCGAAAATTGACCAGGATCGTGTCTTTGTTAGGGAGCTGGTGCCCCAGAATGTTAAAAAATCAGATAATACTCAAATTAGCTCATTAAAACCAATGGCTGATATTTTTGTTTTGGAAATGGGAAACTATACGACGGCGCCGCTAATTGGAAGACAATTAGGCGCCTTGGGCGCATATGTCGTCAAAGTTGAGCCTCCAAAGGGGGATTTATGTCGTCCACTCCCCCCTCATAAAGATGGTCAAGGATATTTTTTTACTCTAGGTAATTCTGATAAGTCGACGATAGTTATTGATTTAGCTACTGAATCAGGCAAATCAACATTTAGTGATTTAATTAAAAAAGCCGATATCTTCATTGAGAATTTAAAATCAGGATCCTTAGGTAAATTTGGATTTGATGATCAAATGTTATCAGAGCTTAATCCTAGATTAGTCCACTGCTCAATTACTGGTTTTGGTGCAAGGTCAAAGCTCGCTAATATTGCTGCAATGGATACCACTATCCAAGGGATGGCTGGCATGATGTTTTTAACATCAAGTGATAATGGGATCCCTTATAAGTCCGGGGTTTCGGCAGCAGATTTGACTGGAGGGCAGCTGGGCCTGGTCTCTGTACTTGGGGCATTGGAGTACCGAGATAAATTTGGCGTTGGTCAGCACATGGATTTGTCGATGCAAATGTCTGGAGCATGGCTAACTCAAACTGCATGGAATTATGTTACCCATTCAGCTAAGTATGAGATAGTGCAATGCAGTAATGGATTTTTATTGTGTGGGCATTCCAATAGTACAAAAGCTCAATCCCTGCTTGATGAAAGTGATAAATACCCGATTTATCTATTCTCACAATTACTATTAAAAATGAATATTGAATCAGTAGAAATATGCTCAATTAGACGGGCTGCTGAGAGTGAACAGACTTTGGCAAGAAAATTAATTAGTCACGGCAAGAATATGAAGGGTGTTGAATGGCCTTTGCTTGCTTGCCCCATGAAGTTTTCATCTATCAATATTGAGGTTGAGAGAGCTATTGGTGACATTGGCTCTGATGGTGAAAAGGTCTTAAGAGATTGGGGTATTGTGCTTTAGGACTTTAGATAATATTTTTGCTAGAGCCCTATTTAGATGTATGTGACTTAATAAGAATTAGATAGACTAGAGATTGGATGAATTGTGAATTCTTTAATTCAAAATAAAAGTGGATCAGCATTAGTGTTGACAATCAACCGCCCTGAAGTAATGAATGCAATATCAGGCCAATTAGCCCAAGATTTGCATAGCTCTATCTTATCCGCTGAGAATGATAAAAGCATTCGAGCCATTGTTATCACAGGCATTGGTGACAGGGCTTTTAGTACGGGGATGGATTTAAAGGAAAGGCGGTCTATGGACTCTGACCAAAAATGGGCTCAAAGCCGATTACTTTTTGATTTAAATACTGCGATCAGAAACTCTACTTTGCCGGTCATCGCTGCAATTAATGGGTGGTGTCTTGGTGGAGGCCTTGAGTTGGCAATCTACTGTGACTTAAGGGTTGCGAGTGATCATTCTCGTTTTGGTTGGCCTGAAATGACCTTGGGTGGATACCCAAGTGGTGGTGGAGCTGTTATGTTACCTCGAATTATTGGGGAAGCTAGGGCTAAAGAATTCTTCTTTACTGCACAAAAGTTGAATGCACAAGATGCATTAAAGCTAGGTTTGATTCATCAAATTGTTTCTAGTGATCATTTAATGAGTGCTGCTTTAGAATACGTATCAGGAATTGAATTAACTAGCCCCCTGGGTTTAGCTGGTTTAAAAAAATCAATGAACTCTGGGATTGATCTCCCATACGATGAAGCTGTAAGAGTCGATCAAGCTATAAGGCGACCACTTGAATCTACAGAAGATTATCAAGAAGGTATTCTTGCCCACTTTGAAAAAAGACGGCCAATATTCCAGGGTAAATAATCCCTTCATGTACGACTCGACACATAGTTAACACTTTATACCGGACACATACTTTACAGTTTTTGGCATAGGAGGGACCACTCTATGCCGTGGAATGAAAGTACGAAGATGGGCTTTATCGGCGTGTAAACCATGTGGTCGGTACCGGACGTAAAGCATGTGTCCGGTACGGACCATTTTTATTTGGTGGGTCGGGCGGGATTCGAACCCACGACCAACGGATTAAAAGAATATTGTTCCACCTAAAACGACTGTAAATTCAATAGCTTACAAGCGTTAAAATAGGGTGTGCAATGAAGTGTGTAATGGATTTATTGGTCAAATTGGTGACTAGTTTGGGATTCGAACTGTTTTAAACGGGTGAGAAAAACTACCGATAAAACTTGGTTTTGGTGCTAAATTGACAGTAGTTCAAGTAGCGAACTATTTTTTTAGGCCATTTATGAAAATTAAACTCATTGCCATATTACTCATTCTTATGCCTATTGCGGTGATGGCTCAGTATCCCGAACGTCCGATTACCTTTGTTGTGCCATTTGCAGCAGGCGGCGCAACTGATACACTTGCGCGAAATTTTGCAGAGCGCATGTCAAGAGGTGCAAAACAGCCAATTGTGATTGAAAACATTCCTGGTGCAGGAGGAACGGTTGGTTCGGCTAAGGTAGCAAAGTCAAAATCTGATGGCTATACTTTTCTGGTGGGACATCTCGGATATATGGCTGCAGCGCCAGGGTTATATAAACAGCTTGCCTATGATCCAGTAAAAGATTTTGACGCTGTTGCTCGCTTTCCTGATACGCCGATGGTATTAATCTGTGGACGGGAAAATCGACTTTCCAATATTAAGACTTTAATGGATTATGCAAGAGCCAATCCTGGAAAAGTTAATATTGCTAATGCGGGGGTTGGGTCAACCGGACATCTGGTAGCAGCATTGTTTGCAAGTTCTTTGAAAACTGATGTTACGCACGTGGCTTATAAAGGAAATTCTCAAGCGCTAACCGATATTATGAGTGGACAGGTTGACTGTATGTTTGATCAATCAAATACTGCTTTACCTCAGGTTCGTGGTGAGCGTGTAACTGCAACAGCAGTTACTTCTCGCGAGCGTTTGACGCTAATGCCATTAGCACCGACTTTAAACGAATCTGGCATCTCTGGATTTGAGGCCTCGACATGGTACGGTATTTACGCCCCAAAAGGTACTGATCGAGCGCAGATAAATTGGCTTCTTGCACAGTTTAACGAGGCTATGTCTGATGGTGTGTTTGTGGGAAAGTTGATTGAGCAGGGATATGTCCTCGTAAAACCAGAACAACGAGGCCCTGATGCCTTATCTGTGCATACCCGAAAAGAGGTTGATTTTTGGAAAAAGGTAATAACAACAGCAAATATCCCTCTTACCCAATAGGAGTTTTTGATGCTTAATGCACTCTCTAAAGAGACCCTTGATTTTTATAAGCGAACAGGTTATTACGCTCCTGTGAGAGTAATAACTCTCCAAGAAGCGAGCTCCTATCGCCAGCAACTAGAGGCTTATGAGCAGTTATCTGGAGCACCACTACAAGGTAGGATGCGAGTTAAGTCACACCTATTATTTACTTGGGCCGATAGTTTGGTCCATCATCCAAAAATTTTGAATGCGGTAGAGGATATTATTGGCCCTAATATTCTCTGTTGGACATCTAATTTTTTTATTAAAGAACCGATGAGCCCAGGTTTTGTATCTTGGCATCAAGATGCAGCATATTGGGGGCTTGAGCCAGATGATGTGGTTACTGCTTGGGTTGCGCTTACGGATAGTAATCTACAAAGTGGCTGTATGAAGGTGATGCCAGGAACGCATTTAGAGTCTCACATTCCCCATATTGATACATTTGATGAAAATAATATGTTAACGCGTGGACAAGAAATTGCTGTTGAGGTGGATGAATCAAAGGCCGCTAATTTAATGCTTGAGCCTGGCGAAATGTCATTACATCACATCAAATTAGTCCATGGGTCAGCACCCAATAATTCGCTAAATCGCCGTATAGGATTTGCCATTCGCTATATACCAACACATGTACGCCAGACTAAGCAGCGTGATTCGGCAATGCTATGTAGAGGCGTTGATTTAGATGGAAACTTTGATCTTGAACCTAGGCCATTAAAGGATATGGACGCCGCAGCAGTAGCCGCACATGCTGACGCTGTTGATCGTAAAGTTGCAGTTCTTCTTGATGGCGCAACCAAGAAAACACTTAGAGCTTAGATGCGATTTAAGGCGGCAATTTTAAAGAAAATTTCAGAGCCTTTAGAGATTGAGGAAGTTGAGCTTATTTCTTTGGCACCTGATGATGTTCTTATACGCAATTACGCTAGTGGTCTGTGCCATACTGATCTTGAGGTAATGCAGGGCAGTCTTACTTATCCACTTCCAATCGTACTTGGACACGAGGGGTCTGGCATTGTTGAGGAAGTTGGAAAAGATGTAACAAATATTAAACCAGGAGATCATGTCATTGCCTCTTGGAACCCGCATTGTGGGAATTGTTTTTACTGTGATCGTAATGAGCCAATACTATGCGAGCCATTCACGCGCGAACAGCCGCGTGGCAAGATGCTTGATGGTAGTTCGCGGTTACGATTAGGTTCTGAAACGCTATATCACTTTGGTACTGTTTCTTCGCATGCCCAATATTCAGTCGTTCCGAATTCTGGAGCTATTGTTGTGCCCAAGGGAATTCCGTTTGATCGCGCCTGTTTAATAGGCTGTAGTGTGATGACGGGCGTAGGGGCTGTCGTACGTAAGGCTAAAACTCAAGCGGGAGATTCCATTGCTGTTATTGGATGCGGAGCAGTTGGTCTCAATGCAATTCAAGGTGGGAAGATTGCGGGTGCAGAACGTATTATTGCGATTGACCAAGATCCAGCGCGCCTTGAAATAGCAGAAAATTTTGGCGCAACCCACTTAGTTATTGCAGGAGATCTAACAATTGATGAGGTAAAAAATTTAACGGCAGGAAGGGGTGCTGATGCTGTATTTGAGGCAGCCGGTGCTGAGAGTGCCCTACAACTTGCATTTGAAATTACCCGCCCCGGAGGACAGCTTGTCATTCTTGGTAAAACTGAGCAAAATCGTAAAGTTAGCATTCGATTTGGGTCAATGATGGGAGAAAAACGAATTGTTCGATCCTCGTATGGCGGAGCAAGGCCACAACGCGATTTCCCATGGCTTGCCAAGCTGTATCTAGATGGTCATTTGAAATTAGACGAACTGATTTCATTGCGCTTACCACTAGATAAGATTAATGAAGGGTTTGATGCGATGAAACGCGGAGAAGTAATTCGTGCTGTTCTTGAACTAAGCTAATGCGCCATCCTCCATTTTTAGCTGGTTGGATTGACCGTGAACATCAAGAATGTTCGATTGGTGATTTAGTGCTTGAGTCTGGTAAAGCCTTGCTTGATTGCCACCTTACTTGGGTCGAACATGGGTCTCGCAACGCAGAAGGAAATAACACAGTACTTGCTTGTTGCGCTATTGGCAGCTCACATCACCGTCTTGATTTTCTTATCGGTGAAGGTAAGGCACTGGATCCATCGCGTTTACATATCATTGTGATCGATGCGCTTGGCAATGGTCTTTCAAATTCTCCGTCAAATAGCCTCTTGCAGTCGGGCGCTTTATTTCCTGCTATCACTATTCGAGATATGGTGCAGAGTCAATATTGCCTTCTTCAGCTTTTAGAGATAACGCAATTACATTGTGTAATTGGCGCTTCAATGGGCGGTATGCAGGCTCTTCAGTGGGCGGTAAGTTACCCCGATTTTGTGAATAGTGTGATAGCTATGACTCCCATGGCCCGCACATCGCGCTGGTCTCAATTAGTCAATGAGTTATCTCGGCGCGCACTTTTTATTGATAAGGCATGTACTCGTGCTCGGTCACTAGAAGATGCTAAGCAGCTATGGCCAGTATTAACTCAACTCATAACACCATTAACCCCTGCAAGAATTGAAAATTTCCCCTCTCAAGATGATTTATTAGGGCACATTACTGAACTTGAGAATCAATTTTTAGAAAGTAGCCCAGACCCCTTTGATTGGTTAGCCCAAACACGCGCTTACGATGCACATGATTTGGGGGGAATTGCCAGATTTGGTGGAAATACCAATGCAGCGTTGGCATCAATTGCCGCACCAACATTGGTGCTCGCACCCCCTTTGGATCTGTATAACCCATCAGAATGTGCGCAAGCAGCAGCAGCGATAATCCCTAGCGCGCAATTTATTGAAATTCCCTCAATTTATGGACATCGATCTGCGGCTGGTGCTGATAAAGAGGCCGCAAATTTTATTAATCACGTAATAGTAGATTTTCTGGCAAAAATTTAAGTAAACATTAAAGTATGAGCCGCTTTAACTAATTTTATAAGGCAAAACAGAATGATGAATTTAAATAATAAAATTTTAATAACTTTACTAAATTTAATTTTTATTTATTTTTCGATTTCAAGTAGTTTTGCGCAATCGAATATCCGGCCAATCCAGATGCTAGTTGGTTTTCCGCCAGGGCAAGCTACTGATCTAATAGCACGCGTACTTGCTCAACAATTATCAAAGGAAATCAATAGACCGGTAATTGTAGAAAATAAACCTGGACAGGGCGGAAGCATTGCTTTGGGTATTCTTGCTAAGTCTCCAGCAGATGGAAGTGTCATTTCCTTTTCTGCACTTGCATCTTATGCAATTAACCCTCATTTGTATAAAAGTGTGCCATATGACACATTTCGAGACATTGCGCCGGTGGCCTTGGTCGCTGATATACCAGTAGTATTAGTTGCCAATGCAGACTTTAAACCTAAGACATTTACTGAATTTATTGCTTATGTAAAAGCAAATCCAGATACTGTTATGTATTCTTCATCTGGCAATGGCACTGTTTCACATTTGGGTATGCAAGATTTGAAAAAGCGTGCAGGCCTTGAAATGTCCCATATTCCTTACCAAGGCAGTGCGCGTGCTATGGCTGATCTTGTTTCAGGGCAAGTGCAAGTTGGAATGGACTCTGTAAGTGCGACCAAGCAATTGATTGATGCTAAAAAGCTCAATATCTTAGCTGCAGCATCCCTCAAACGTTTGCCGATGTTTCCAGATGTGCCTACAATTAGTGAATCAGGGTTTCCTGGTTTTGAAGTTGCTGCTTGGGTTGGAGTTTGTGCTCCGGTAGGTACGCCAATGACTGAGCGAGTACGCTTAAATCAAGCGATTACTAAGATTGTTAATTCATCTGAATTTAATGAAAAATTAAAAACAATTGGAGCGATACCTCACCCGAGTTCTATCGAAGAATTTACTAAGTTCATAAAATCTGAATATGATCGCTGGGGAATCATTGTTAAGGCTACTGGTGCAAGTGTAGAGTGAAAGCTAGATTATTTGGTGCTTTTTGGTCCCAGGTTCAAGTTCTGGTAGCCTTACCAAGATTTTCAATCTCCCCCACAGAGTCGAACCCATTACTCACAAGAAAACACCTAGTGTGCAAAGAGCTAATCAGCTTGAACGCCAAGATCTATATGGGATTGATGGGTAAAACAGCGGATTAGTGGAAATTGTTCCAGGCTAGGATTATGAAACGGCCCGCAAAGCCCTATCCTATATGGTGGGTCGGGCGGGATTGGCTTCCACATAACTTTGCTACACAAAGTTAGTGTGCACCGCTTTTCGCTTTGCTCAAAGTCGAACTCGCGGCCAACGGTACTTAGACGCCAGGCTGGCGCTTTTTAATGAGCTCAGAAGCTGGGATCCGAACTATCTTGCCATCAACCATGGTTACGATTGC